>DBFWVW010000099.1:0-12136 GCA_048217285.1 Oscillospiraceae bacterium | reverse complement strand
TCGGTGCGGTCGGATCGGTCGGGGTGGTCGGGGCAACAGCCAGAGCGCTGGTGGCAGTTTGCCTGCTCGCCACCAGCAGCGTCAGCACGACTGTCAGGATTTTTCTCTTGGACATGCTTTTTTCCTCCGTAAAACAATTTTGGTTGCAAATTCTTGCCTTTATGGCACGATGGACGCGCTTTCAAGCGAGGTAGAATTTAACACCGTTATCGTAACACACCGTATTGTATTTTGCAAGCCTATTTCGCGCAAAAAATGCAGTTTTCTGCGGCCATCTCTACCCGTGCAAGCGGGATTGCGCAGCACAGAAGCCGAGAGGGCGCCCATACGTGTCGGCCACGCAGAACATTCCCTGCCGATTTGGTTTGACACACACACGCACATACTTTTATAATTGTAATCATCTAATCATCCCGAAAGCGCCGGCAGATGCCGTTTTGATGCCGAAACGATGTAATTTGGACCCGAAGGAGGCGGTAACATGATCCAGATCCTGATCGTGGACGACGAAAAGCCGATCTGCGACCTGATCCAGATGAGCCTGACCCGCGCGGGCTATCACTGCACGTGCGTATATGATGGGCTGGCTGCGGCGGACATTCTGGAGCGGAACGTATTTGACCTGATCCTGCTCGACGTGATGCTGCCAAACGCCGATGGCTTTGAGCTCATGGAATATATCCGCCCGCTGGGCACCCCGGTCATTTTCCTGACCGCGCGCGGCTCGGTCGACGACCGGGTGCGCGGTCTGCGCATGGGTGCGGAAGATTATATCGTCAAGCCCTTCGAGGTCGTGGAGCTGCTCGCGCGTGTGGATGTCGTACTGCGGCGCTACAACAAGACCGACGCCGTGATCGAGATCGGCGGGCTGCGCATCGACACACGCGCCATGCAGGTCTGGCGCGGCACGGAGGAGATCAGCCTGACGCACAAGGAATACGACCTGCTGCTGTTTTTCGCGCGCAATCCCGGCACCGCGCTCTACCGCGAGACGATCTATGAGCACGTCTGGGGCGGTGAGTACAGCTACGGCAGCAAGACCGTCGACCTGCACATTCAGCGGCTGCGCAAAAAAGTCGGCTGGGAAAACCGGCTGCTGGCCGTAAACAAGGTGGGCTACCGGCTGGAGGTGTGAGCGCATGAAATTTCGCGCCAAGCTCACGATCGCCATGATGCTGCTGCTGTCGCTGACCTACGGCATCGGCGGCAGCCTCATGATCGCGCAGTCGTTTTCCGCGTCGATCGACCGCGAGCGCGACGCCGCCGTGCAGACCTACCGCATGGTCGTGGACGTGCTGGATCTGCTCGGCGACAACGCCTCGCCCGGCACGGCGGCCAACACCGTCGCGCTCGTGCTGCACAAGCTCGGCAGCGGCGGGTCGAGCACGGCAGCGCGCATCCGATTCGGCGCACAGATGACCACAATGGGCGACACCGCGCTGCTCGACGCCGCGCCGGAGCCGTCCGACGGCGGCGACGGGCTCACGCGCATCGTGCGCACCGGCAACGGCCGGCACTACCTCATGCTCGGTGCCACGGCCGACGGCACGACCGTCCAGCTCGCGTTCGACGTGACGGATGCCTATACCGTGCGCCAGACGCAGCAGCGCGCCTACCACACGACGTTCGTGATCCTCATCGCCATCAGTGCGGCCGTGTCGTGGGTCACGTCCTATCTGCTGACGCGCACGCTCGGCAAGCTTTCGCGCGCGTCGCGGGAGCTGGCGCGCGGCAACCTCAGTTACCGGGCACCCGTGCGCTCGCGCGACGAGGTGGGGCAGCTGGCATCCGACTTCAACCGTATGGCCGGGCAGCTCGAGCAGAACGTCAACCGCATTCAGGAGAGCATGGCGCTGCAGGAGCGGTTCATGGCCGACTTCTCGCACGAGATGAAAACGCCGATGACCTCCATCATCGGCTATGCTGACCTGCTGCGCAGTCAGGTGCTCACCCCCGACGAACAGATGGACGCGGCAAACTACATCTTCTCCGAGGGCAAGCGGCTCGAAGCGCTGGGGCTGAAGCTGCTGGACATGCTCTCGCTCGACCAGTCGAAGCTCCAGCTCGTGCCCGCGAGCCCGGCCGACCTCGTGGCAGGGCTTCTGGAGCACCTCAAGCGCGTGTACGCCCAGAAGGGCATCGCCCTGCAGTACCGCACGGCAGAGGGCATGTGCTTTCTGGAGCCGGACCTATTTAAAACCCTGCTCGTCAACCTCATGGACAACGCCCGCAAGGCGCTCGACAACGGCGGCTACATCTATGTCTGGCAGGAGATGCTGCCCGACGGCTGCCGCGTGCGCGTGCTCGATAACGGCCGCGGCATCCCGCCGGAGGCGCTCACGCACCTGACGGAGGCGTTTTACCGCGTGGACAAGTCGCGCTCGCGCGCACAGGGCGGCGCGGGCCTTGGTCTGTCGCTGTGCAATGAGATCGTGCAGCTGCACGGCGGCACGATGCAGTTTGAGAGCCGTGTCGGCAACGGCACGGTCGTGACCGTGGAGCTGAAAGGAGGCCGCATATGAAGCCGTGGATGCGCACCGCACTGGCGGTCGCGCTCGTGCTGGCGATCGCGGCGGGCGGATTTTTCCTGCCAAACCTTGTGGCCGCGCGGCTCGACCGCGCGGATCAGGACACGGCGTTTTCCCTCAGCACCGGCGACGAGCAGGGTCCGGCCACCGTTCTGCGCCGGAAACTGACCGACGGCATGCAGAACCTGTTTTACGGCACCGAGGAGCCCGTCGAGCTCGACGAGAGCGCCGCGGCGCACACGCTGGCCGAGATAACGCAGTACGCGCAGGAGCTGCTGGGCGCGCTGGAAAAGGACAGCGCGCTGTTCGGCGGCGGCTTTTCCGTGGAGGAGGGCGCGACCGTCCAGTACGCGAGCTACGGCAGCGGCTTCGTCCTCTGGGGCATCGCGCTGAGCAATCCGCGCGGCGATACGGCGTCCTTCCTGCTTGACGATGCGACCGGCTGCGTGCTGGCGCTCAGTTATACGTTTTCGGACAGCTATGCCTTCCAGATCCGGCAGAACGACCTGTGGGATTACCTGCTGCGCGTGTTTGAAAACCGCGTCGGCGCCACGGTCGCGGCCGCGCTCGGCGCGCCGTACGACGAGGTGCAGATCCCGATGCCGGAAGCGGCCCAAAAAATGCTCGTCCTGCATACAAGCGGCGGGAACACCGCCCCACTGCGGCTGCTCAACTCCGGAACCGAGGGCGATTACAACAACGGCATGGACAGCAGCGTCACCGATTACCTGCAGTTTTACGACCCGGACGCCGACATGGCCTTTTCCCTGCCGGCATGGCGCGTGGAAAATACTTTGTATTTCAACGCCCAATGATGCCGATTTGATGCCAAAGCGTTGCCGGACGGATCACAGTCTCCGCTAAGATGGGGTCATACCCGCTTCGCGGAGACTTTTTTCGTCAGGAGATGCCCATTATGCAGATACATGACCTTCCGCGCATCGGCGTGCTCGGCGCAGACCCGGCCGCCGTCACACAGTTCCTGCGCCGCGTGCAGGCGCTGGGCGGAGAGCACACCGCCCTGCTGCCGCTGAGCCCGGCCGCCGTGCCGGACTGCGAACCATATCTGTGCGGGGCGTCCACGCAGCCGCCCCTGCCGAAGCTGCGCGCCGCGGCGGAGGTGCTGGCCGCCTCCGGCTGCACCGTCATTGCCGTGCCGGACAGTGCCGGCGCCTTCTGCGAGCAGCTCACGGCGGCCGTCGGCATCCCGGTGCTGGGCACTGCGGGCGCCGTGCTGCAGCAGCTCGTCGGCAAACTGCGGCAGCGTGCGAGCGTGCTGTGCACGCCCGGCGTGCGCGCCGCCAATGTCTACGGCCTCGCCGCGCGGCGCTATGGGCTGCACTGCGGCTATCCCGACGCGCCTGTGCAGGCGCTGCTCGGCTGCGTGCAGCCGGAGAAGGCGTGCAGCGAGCAGGTGCTGCGCTCGATCATCGAGCTGGAGCTTGCCCGCGGCAGCGACAGCGTCGTACTCGACAACCCGCAGCTGTGCGCGGCGTTCGCGCACTTCGGGTTAGCTGCGCGCTACCCGCAGGCGGCCGACGGTATGGAGCTGCTGGCGCAGGCCGCGCTGCTGCACATCACGGCGGCATCCGGCGTCCGCCGCGCATAAGTCCGCCGCGCATAAGATAAGAAAAGACGGCGCGCCCCGAACAGGGCGCGCCGCTTTACGATTCGCTGATGGTAAACGTCTCCTGCGTGTCGATGTGGCCGTCGTGATCCGTACCCGGTGGATTGTCGGGCATATCATAAATATAGGTCAGCCGCCCGCCATCCAGCGTCAGGGACGTAACGGCATACGTATCGGCATAGCTGACGGAGAATGCCCCATCGCGCCAGGCGACGCGCGTGCGCGTAACGGTGTCGGCCCCATCCGCGAACCGCAGCGTGTGGCACAGCAGCCCGCCGTCGCGGCAGACCTCATAGAGCGTGACCTCGGCCGTCTGCCCCGCCGTGCGTGCATCCCAAAAGGCGGTCACGGCCTCCGGGTGCGTGACCGGCCCGGCCGCGTCCACGTGCACGGCCGTGAGCCCCGCCGACGAGAGCTGCGTCACCGCCTGCGCGATCTGTGCATCCACAAGGTCGACACCCGTGTCCGTGCCGTTGCCGACCGCCTGCACGAGCGGCTGATACAGCTGTGCCGCCGCGACGGCAGGGTCGGCCGACGGTTCGGCCTGTGCCGCCGTTTTTTGCCCACAGGCCGTCAGCAGCAGCGCCGCCAGACACAGGCAAAGCCACAAAATGCGTTTCATGCGCATCCCTCCCATCATTTTCTGCAAACAGTGTACACGAAAAAATTCAGCATTGCAAATTTTGCCGCATCTGCTATACTATCGGCAGATATACGCCGTAAGATGCCGCCGGGAGAGCGCTGCGGCCGCCGAAGGAGTGACACTCTCAGGCAAAAGGACCGGTGGCTGACGGAGCTCTGGAGAGACGATTCCGCACCGAAGAAGCAAGGCCGCCCGGCCAATCTTTCAGGTAAAAGGACAGAGTACACACCTGCATCAAGGCGGGGGTGTACTCTTTTTTCGGAGGGCATGGCGATGGAAACCTTTCTCTTTCTGCTGGAGCTGGCCGGGACGGTCGCGTTCGCCGTCAGCGGCGCGGTGCTCGGCATCGAAAAGCATATGGACATCTTCGGCGTGGCGCTGCTGGGCATCACGACGGCCGTCGGCGGCGGCATCCTGCGCGACCTTGTCGTGGGGCTGACCCCGCCGCGCGCATTTCAGGACCCGATCTATCTGCTCGTCGCGCTGGGCGTGTCGGTTGTGCTGTTTTTCCCGTTCGTGCGCCGGATCATCGGCCGCAGCAAGCGGGTGTTCGACGCGCTCATGCTGCTCATGGACGCCGCCGGGCTCGGCATCTTCACGATCACGGGCATGAACACCGCCATCACCCTCGCCGGGTGCACGGATCCGCTGCTGCTGGTGTTCGTCGGGCTGCTGACCGGCACGGGCGGCGGCGTGCTGCGCGATATGCTTGCCGGAGATATGCCCTATATCCTGCGCAAGCACATCTACGCCAGCGCATCCATCGCCGGCGGGATCCTTTATCTTCTCCTGCGGCAGGTCTGGCCGGGTCCGGGCGCGATTTTGACCGGCGTGGTCGTCGTCGTGGTGATCCGCTGCGCAGCAGCGCACTTTGAGTGGAACCTGCCGCGCGCGAAAACCGTGTGGAAAAGCGACGAATGATGTGCTAGGATAGAGCAGTAAGTTCGAAAGACCGGAGGTCATGACCATGGCAAATACCCCCACGCACGTATGTCCGCTCGCAAAAAAATGCGGCGGCTGCCAGCTGCAAAACCTGTCCTATGACGAACAGCTGCATCTCAAACAGGCGACGGCCATCCGCCTGCTCGGCCGCTTCGGCCACGTAGAGGAGATCCTCGGCATGAAGGATCCCTACCACTACCGCAACAAGGTGCAGGCCGCCTTCGGTGTCAACCGGCAGGGGCAGATCATCTCGGGCGTGTACCAGTCGGCCTCGCACCGGATCGTCCCTGTCAGCGACTGCATGATCGAGGACACGGTCGCCGACCGGATCATCGTCACGATCCGTGGTCTGCTCAAGAGCTTTAAGATCCGTCCCTATGATGAGGACACCGGCCGCGGCACGCTGCGGCACGTGCTCGTGCGGCGCGGCTGGCGCAGCGGGGAGATCCTCGTCGTGCTCGTGACGGCACATGGTATGCTGCCCGGCAAGCGCAACTTCGTGCGCGCGCTGCTGCAGCGGCACCCGGACATCACAACCATCGTGCAGAACATCAACGCCGGGCAGACGAGTCTCGTGCTCGGCCCCCACAGTGAGGTGCTCTACGGTCCGGGGTATATTCATGAGCAGCTCGGCGACTTCACGTTCCGCATCTCGCCGCGCGCGTTTTACCAGATCAACCCCATACAGACGGAGGTGCTCTACCGCACGGCGCTCGACTACGCCGGGCTGACCGGGAAGGAGACCGTCGTGGACGCCTACTGCGGCACCGGTACGATCGGCGTCTTCGCCAGCCGGGACGCCGCGCGCGTGATCGGTGTGGAAAGCAACCGCGACGCCGTGCGCGACGCGATCAGTAACGCGAAGGCAAACCGCGCGGACAACGTCCGCTTCTATACCGCCGATGCGAGCGACTTCCTGCAGGGCATGGCCAGCGCCGGCGAACACGCTGACGTCATCATCCTCGACCCGCCGCGCGCCGGCAGCGACGAGCGCTTTCTCTCCGCAGTCACGGCCGTGGCGCCGGAGCGGGTGGTGTACGTGTCGTGCAATCCGGAGACGCTTGCGCGCGACCTGGGCTATCTCACCCGGCACGGCTACCGCGTCACGCGCATACAGCCGGTGGATATGTTCCCGCACACGGAACATGTAGAGACGGTAGTTCTTTTGTCCCACAAAAAAGCCGACAGTTATATCCACATTGATGTGGAGTTTGGAGAGGGCGAGGGCAAGATTCCGGTAGATAGTATTGCTAAAAGAGCCGAAGCGTACAAGCCCAAAGAAAAAGTGACCTACAAAATGATTAAGGAGTACATAGAAGCGAAATACGGCTTCAAGGTACATACCGCATATATCGCAGAGGTAAAGCGAAATTTGGGATTGCCGATGTATGATGCTCCTAATGCGGTAGAAGAATTGAAACAGCCGAGGAAACATCCGACACCAGAAAAGGTAGAAGCAATCAAAGATGCACTTCGTTATTTTGCAGTGATATAAAACTTTACTTACAATCGAATATTTCTTACATAGCCGTTTATTCATTTATTTGAGTAAGCGGCTTTTTTCATCCCTATTTGTCGGAATAGGGATATTTTTTGTAGAAGGAGGAGGTTTATTTGAACACGCAAATCATCGCCATTGCCAACCAGAAAGGCGGCGTTGGCAAAACAACAACCTGTGCGAACTTGGGAATAGGTCTGGCACAGGCCGGAAAGAAAGTGCTTCTGATCGACGGGGACCCGCAAGGAAGCCTGACAATCAGCTTGGGAAATCCGCAACCAGACAAGCTGCCATTTACACTGTCGGATGCAATGGGCAAAATTCTGATGGATCAGCCTATACGCCCCGGAGAAGGTATTCTGCGTCATGCAGAAGGCGTTGACCTGATGCCTGCGGATATTCAGCTTTCCGGTATGGAGGTTTCTTTGGTAAACGCCATGAGCCGTGAAACGATTTTACGGCAATATCTGGACACACTGAAGGGACAATATTCCCATATCCTGATTGACTGTCAGCCCTCGTTGGGAATGCTTACGGTCAATGCGCTGGCGGCTGCGAACAGGATCATAATTCCCGTTCAGGCAGAGTATCTGCCCGCCAAAGGGCTGGAACAGCTTCTATCTACGGTCAGTAAGGTGAAACGGCAGATCAATCCAAAGCTCCAGATTGACGGTATCCTGCTGACGATGGTGGATAACCGCACCAACTTTGCCAAAGAGATTGCTGCTTTGCTGCGGGACACCTATGGAAGTAAAATCAAAGTCTTTGGAACGGAAATCCCCCATTCTGTCCGGGCAAAGGAAATTAGCGCAGAGGGAAAAAGTATTTTCGCCCATGACCCTGGCGGCAAGGTGGCAGAGGGGTATCGAAATCTGACGAAGGAGGTGTTGAAACTTGAAAAGCAGCGCGAAAAAAATAGAGCTGGCATCGGTAGATGACCTGTTTTCCACCGAGGAAAGCCGTGCCGATGCACAGCGGGAACGGGTGCTGGAAATTCCCTTGTCTGAGCTGCACCCTTTTAAGAACCATCCGTTCAAAGTCAAGGATGATGAAGCCATGCTGGAAACTGCGGACAGTATCAAGCAGTATGGTGTGCTGGTTCCTGCGATTGCCCGCCCTGACCCGGAGGGTGGTTATGAACTGGTAGCCGGACACAGACGGCACAGAGCAAGTGAACTGGCAGAAAAAGAGACCATGCCGGTAATTGTCCGTGATCTGGATGATGACGCTGCCACAATTATTATGGTTGACAGCAACCTGCAACGAGAAAGCCTGCTTCCAAGTGAGAGGGCCTTTGCCTATAAAATGAAGTTGGAGGCTATGAAGCACCAGGGAGAGCGAGTGGATTTAACTTGTGCCCAAGTTGGGCACAAGTCCGATGGTAGAAAATCCAGAGATATTTTAGCTGAACAGGTTGGACAGAGTAAGAATCAAATTCAGAGATTTATCCGTCTGACTGAGCTGATTCCCGAACTGCTGGACATGGTGGATGAAAAGAAAATTGCCTTAAATCCCGCCTATGAGCTGTCCTTTCTCAAAAAGGAGGAACAGGTAGACCTGTTGGACGCGATGGACAGCGAACAGGCTACCCCTTCTCTTTCTCAAGCCCAGCGGCTCAAGAAATATAGCCAGGAGGGGCATCTGACCCTCGATATGATGCGTGTCATCATGGGTGAGGAAAAGAAAAGTGATCTGGACCGGGTGACATTTACCTCTGACACTTTGCGGAAGTATTTCCCTAAAAGCTATACGCCCCAGCGGATGCAGGAAACCATCATCAAGCTGCTGGAGGCATGGCAGAAAAAGCGTCAGAGAGACCAGGAACGATGAAAGGAGCCGCCTATGAAGGATATTTCAGCCCGTGAGCTGAAAGGACACAACATTCTCGCCGTAGAGAGGTTTTGGGATAACACCTGCTGGATGATCGAGTTTTCCGTCCTGCGTCCCAGCACTGCTTACGGAAGCCCCGGAGATGAAATGCGGCTGTTTTTGACTGAGGACGGTTATCGGGCCGCCCTGCAAAGCCAGCAGCGCCGGGAGATCAAAATCAAAAGGTACGCCCGTGTAATTGAGGGTCATGTCTTGGATGTAAAGAAAAAACGGAGAAAATAAGATGTTTAGAGAAAAAGAAATTTGCAATGCCATCAGGACGGCGTATCTTTATCTTTTCCCCGACAAAAAGGAGCGGAAAAGGGCGCTCTCCAGATTGAACATGGAACTTGTGGCGCAGTCTGTCCGCTATCGTGGGGAAAGTGTCCTTGCTTACCAGACCGCGGGAAACCATGAGTGTTCCTTGAACTACTATGGGCCAGAGTTGTTTCCACAGCGGGGATTTTGCATTTACCAAAAAACTATCCAGAGTCATTCTACGCAGGTGGATGCTTCTTGCATCCGGGAACTATGGCTCTTGGAGGACGGGCGGTTTGTGGATGTCTCCTGCGTGAATACGAAATACCGTTCGGCGTATGAAAGGTTTTCTACCTGTTACCGTACTATCCATCATATCGTCAGGGAGCGGGACTGGCAGGACTATCCAGCGGAGGAGGTTGCCGACGCCTTTGAGGACATCAGCCGCTATCCCTTTGATGGGAGACCAGGAGTTTTCTATGAAGTTTGAGCCGCGTCTTTACTGACAGCGGCTTTTGTTATTTTCTGACCACAGGAAGGAGTGAAGTGAATGGCAGTCTACCGCGTACAACGGACACGCGATTACACCGTTATGTCAAATTATCATCTGAAGGATAAGGGGCTGACCTTAAAGTCTAAGGGTCTGCTCTCCATGATCCTGTCGCTCCCAGAGGAGTGGAATTACACTACAAGAGGGCTTGCTTCCATCTGTAAGGAGGGTGTGGACGCCATTGGCTCTGCGCTCAAAGAGTTGGAAACAGCTGGCTATATTGTCCGCAGGCAGCTTCGCGGTGCGAATGGCCGTATTACTGATACCGAGTACATCATTTATGAGCAGCCACAGCCAAAGAAGCTGGATATGCTGCCGTCAGATGTGGTTTCACCAGATACGGAAAACCCGGATACGGTAAAACCGGATACGGAAAAGCCCGCAGAATTAAATATAGAGAAATCAAATACAGAAAAATCAATTACTTATGGATCAAGTACCGATTCCATTCCCTTCCGGGAAACAGCGGCGGCAAGACCGCCGGAACGGAAAGGAAGAGATGCGATGTCTGTCACAGAGATAGAAAATTATCGGGAATTGATTTTGGAGAATATCGAGTATGACTGTCTGAAGCAGCGTTATCCTCTCTACCTGGATGACCTGAATGAGATCGTAGAGCTGTTGGTAGAAACGGTCTGTGCCAGACGAAAGACCACCCGGATCTCTGGGGCAGACTTTCCTCACGAGATCGTGCGTTCCCGTTTTTTGAAACTGGACAGCTCCCACATCGAGTTTGTCATGGACTGTCTGCAAAAGAACACCACCCAGGTACGCAACATGAAGCAGTACCTGCTTGCGGTGCTGTTCAATGCGCCTACCACCATGAATAATCACTTCACTTCATTGGTCAACCACGATATGCACGCAGGCGGCTGGTAAAGGCCGCCTTTTATCATGCCAAAGGAGGCACGACATGAACCAGATGGAAATTTTCAAAAACCCGGAGTTTGGCAGTATCCGGGTCATCGAAGAAAACGGCAAATACCTGTTCTGCGGAACGGATGTGGCCGCTGCGCTGGGGTACAGCAATTCCCGCGATGCAATTATCCGCCATTGTAGGTATGTCGTGAAACGCGACGCACCTCACCCACAAAGCCCCGACCGCAAAATCAGTATGACTTTTATCCCCGAAGGAGATTTGTACCGCCTGATTGTTCACAGCAAATTGCCATCGGCAGAACAGTTTGAACAGTGGGTATTCGATGAGGTTCTGCCTACCATTCGCAAGCACGGGGCCTATCTCACAAGAGAGAAGCTTTGGGAGGTAGCTACTTCCCCGGAGGCTCTGATGAAGCTCTGTTCAGACTTGTTGGCTGAGCGTGAAGCAAATATTTCTCTGCGTAAGGAAAATGCACAGCTGGAGGGCAAAGCCGCTTTCTATGACCTGTTCATCGACTTAAAGCACAGCACCAATCTCAGGACAACCGCCAAAGAGTTGGATGTCCCGGAGCGCCGGTTTGTTCGGTTTCTGATAGAACGACGGTTTGTGTACCGCACAGCATCCGGCAATGTGCTGCCCTATGCCAATGTGAAAAATACGGGGCTGTTCTGTGTGAAAGACTACTGCAATCACGGGCATACCGGCTCCTACACGCTGGTTACGCCAAAGGGAAAGCTCTACTTTGCTCAGCTGCGGGAGATGATCTTGCTGGTCTCATAAGAACGGAAAGGAAGTGGGTTTTATGCAGGAAGGCAAAACAATCGGGCAGCTGATGGAGGAAATGCGCCAGAAAGCCGGGGCGCAGAACTATCACGGTCATGACTACATGGATCTCCAGCGATTTGCGGAGAACACCCGGCACATGATTATTTTTGATGTACTGACGCATGACTCCCCGGTTGGCTGGAAAGGAGAACGCACCCGCCTGTTTTTGTCAGATATAGGCTATGAAAAAGCTCTGGACAGTCAGGCAAATGGGCAGATCAAGATTCTCAGCCATGCAAAGGTCAGAAATGGAGATTTGTTTTATGACCACAAAGAACAGATACGATAGGAGGAATCCGATATGAATGAGGAAAAGAAAGTACCCTTTAAGTGGGAATATGGGGAAGAAACCATATCGCTGCAACTTGGAATGTATGCGAATAATCAGCGGCTTTATATCGGCATGATTACCCATACAGAAGATGGAGCAGAGGCGTTTGCAGATATGACGGTGAACCTACCAGGATATTCCCTGGACCCCGGAGAGGCGTTTATTTCCGGTGACATCAGCAAGGA
>DBFWVW010000098.1:0-23731 GCA_048217285.1 Oscillospiraceae bacterium | reverse complement strand
CGACAGCACCCGCCTCATATTCCCCGCAGAAATTCATATACTGAATTACGCAAATATGGGGAGTGGTGTAAGTGCACACGGACATGGAAGCGCGCGCATGCGATCTCGCGGAATATATTCTCGCCAACAATACCACCGTCCGCGCCGCCGCCAAACAGTTCGGCGTTTCAAAATCGACCGTACACAAGGACCTGACCGAGCGGCTGGAGAAGATCAACCTCGCGCTCTATCAGCAGGTCCGGCAGCTGCTGGACCGCAACAAGGCAGAGCGGCACATCCGCGGCGGCATGGCAACGCGGCGAAAATACAAAGGTACATAAACCGGCGCGCGGCCACCCGGATGGGCGGCCGCGCCGCGCATATTTCTCGCAAAAATGCAAATGCTACCCGCGAAGGTGATTGCTTGAAATCGAAACGAATCGGAACACAGACCGTGCAGTTTGCCGCGCCGCCCGTGATCCTCGCCTCCGCCAGCGTCGTGGGCAAAAAGGAGGGCGAGGGACCGCTGTGCGACCGCTTTGACAGCGTCAGTCAGGACACGTATTTCGGCACGAAGAGCTGGGAACAGGCCGAGAGCGCCATGCTGCGCCAGTGCTTCGACCTCGTGTGCCAGAAGGCCGGGCTCCAGCCGGAGCAGCTCGACTATGTGCTCTCCGGCGACCTGCTCAACCAGTGCGTGGGCTCGGCCTATGCCATGCGCGACATCGGCGTGCCATATCTGGGGCTATACGGTGCGTGTTCCACGATGGCGGAATCGCTCAGTCTGGCCGCCATGCTCATTGATGGCGGCTACGCCAAACACGCCGCCGCGCTCACGAGCTCGCACTTCTGCTCTGCTGAGCGCCAGTACCGGTTCCCGCTGGAATACGGCGGTGTGCGCACGCCGACCGCGCAGTGGACCGTCACCGGCTCCGGCGCGCTCATACTCGGCGTGGCCGGCTACGGGCCGCGTGTGACGTTGGTGACAACCGGCAAGATCGCCGATGCAGGCATCACGGACGCGAACAACATGGGTGCCGCCATGGCGCCCGCCGCCTATGAGACGCTCAAGGCACACTTTGCCGACACCGGGCGCACTCCGGATTATTATGATCTGATTGTAACCGGCGACCTCGGCAAGATCGGGCACGCCGTCGTGACACGGCTGTTTCAGGATGACGGCATCGACCTCAATGGGCTCTACACTGACTGCGGTCTGCTGATCTATGATCTGGAGGGGCAGGACGTGCACGCGGGTGGCTCCGGCTGCGGATGCAGCGCATCCGTGCTCGCAGGGCATCTGCTGAAGCTGCTCAATACCGGGCAGCTCCGGCGGCTGCTGTTTGCAGCAACCGGCGCACTCATGTCGCCCACGGCATCCATGCAGGGCGAGAGCATTCCCGGAATCTGCCACGCCGTGGCGATCGAAACGCAGGTGAACACATGATCCTTGGCTATTTGAAAGCGTTTTTGATTGGCGCTGTTCTATGCATGATCGGTCAGATCCTGATCGACAAGACGAAGCTGACCCCCGCGCGCATACTGACACTGTATGTGGTGACCGGCGTTGTGCTCGGTGCAGTCGGTATCTACGGGCCGTTTGCCGAATGGGCCGGCGCCGGGGCGACGGTGCCGCTGACCGGTTTTGGCAATCTGCTGGCAAAAGGTGTACACGACGCCGTGGCTGAAAAAGGCGTGCTCGGCGCGTTCACCGGCGGCTTCGAGGCTGGCGCCGCCGGGATTTGTGCAGCGATTTTTTTTGGCCTGCTCGTGGCGATGTGCTTCAAATCCAAAGACAAGCAATAAAAAAGGACCGATCCGAGGATCGGTTCTTTTTTGTATTATGGGTACGATTTAGCCTCTTGCAGCGGCTTCGCCAGCCTCAAGTGCCTTCATGTTGCCCTCAAGGAACTTGGCCTTCTTCTCGCCAAGCTCGATGCGGATCGCTTCGCCAAGGATCTCGTTAGAGACGACCGGAGCCTTCTCCATCAGAGCGCCGAGGATCGCAACGTTCGCGCCCTTCGGGTTGCCGACGGACTCGGCAATGCCGTTGGCGTCGCAGTAGACGACCTGAATGTCATCACGCTCGGCCTTGCGGTCGATGATGGAGCTGTTGATGACGAGGACGCCGCCCGGCTTGACGTGGCTCTCGAACTTGTCCAGAGACGGACGGTTCATTGCCACAACGCAGTCGGCCATGTCGACCAGCGGGGATGCAACCGGATCGTCGGAGACGATGACGGAGCAGTTCGCCGTGCCGCCACGCATCTCAGGGCCGTAAGAGGGCAGCCAAGAGACGTGCTTGCCGTCGAGCATGCAGGCCATAGCCAGGAACTTACCGATCAGGAGCATGCCCTGACCGCCAAAGCCAGCAAAAATATATTCTTTCTTCATATTATTCAGCCCCCTTGTCCTTCTTAACGCCGAGCGGGTAGTACGGAATCATGTTCTCTTCCAGCCACTCCATCGCCTTGATCGGGCTCAGGCCCCAGTTCGTCGGGCAGGCAGACAGAACTTCAACCAGCGTGAAGCCCTTGCCTTCCATCTGATAATGGAACGCCTTGGAAATTGCCTTCTTCGCCTTGACGATGTTCGGGGTGTTGTTGACGGCAACGCGCTCGATGTAGTAAGAGCACGGCACTTCCGCGAGCATCTCGGAGACCTTCAGAGGTGCGCCGCACCAGTCCTCATCACGGCCGTAGGGGCTCGTGGTGGTCTTCTGGCCAACCAGCGTGGTCGGGGCCATCTGGCCGCCGGTCATGCCGTAAATCGCGTTGTTGACAAAGATCGTGGAGATCTTCTCGCCGCGGTGCGCAGCGTGAACGATCTCAGCGGTGCCGATGGAGGCCAGGTCGCCGTCGCCCTGATAGGTGAAGACGAGGGTGTCCTTGCCGACGACGCGCTTTGCGCCGGTGGCGACTGCGGGTGCACGGCCATGAGCGGCTTCGTACATATCACAGTTGAAGTAATCATAAGCAAAAACGGAGCAGCCAACCGGCGCGACGCCGATGACCTTGCCGTCCAGATTCATCTCATCAATGACCTCAGCGACCAGGCGGTGAATGATGCCATGGTTGCAGCCCGGGCAGTAGTGGAACTGCTTGTCCGTGAGGAGCTTGGTCTTTTCAAAAACAACAGACATTTACTTGCCCTCCTTCATGCTGATAATCTTCGCCTTGATCTCTTCGGTGGTCGGCATCTGGCTGCCGCAGTGGCCAAAGAAGTCGACCGGCTTCGCGCCATTGACCGCGAGCTTGACGTCTTCAAGCATCTGGCCTTCGTTCAGCTCGACGTCCAGCAGAGCCTTGACGGTCGGCAGATCGGCAGCCTTCTTGACGGCATCGTACGGATACGGCCAAACAGTGATCGGGCGAACCAGACCAACGTTGATGCCCTCTTCCTTGAGCTCGGCAATCGCGGACTTAGCAATACGCGCGACCGTGCCGAATGCGGTGATGACATACTCAGCACCCTCGAGGTTGTACTCTTCCCACTGCTGCTCGTTGGCAGTGATCTCGCGATAGCAGGCCTGCAGCTCGTCGTTGTGCACAGCCAGCGTCTCGGTGTCGATGTAGATGGAGTTGATAACGCCGCGCTTCGCCGGATCGTCGCCCGGTTTCCAGCCAGTGCAGGCCCAGGGCTTCTTCTCCGGATCGATCTTGTAGTCGACCATCTCGGGCATCTCCACAGGCTCCATCATCTGCGCGATGATGCCGTCAGCCAGGAAGAGGACCGGTATGCGGTACTTTTCAGCCTTATCGAAAGCGTACATCATGATGTCGATCGCTTCCTGCACGGATGCCGGAGCGTAAGTCAGCAGGTGATAGTCACCATTGCCGCCGCCCTTGACAGCCTGGAAGTAATCGCCCTGGGAAGCCTGAATGTTGCCGAGGCCAGGGCCGCCGCGCATAACGTTCAGGATGACAGCCGGGAGCTGCGCGCCTGCGCAGTAGGAAATGCCTTCCTGCTTCAGGCTGACACCGGGGCTGGAGGAAGAAGTGATCGCACGTGCGCCGGCGCCGGCTGCACCATAGATCATGTTGATCGCCGCGACTTCGCTCTCGGCCTGCAGGAAGCAGCCGCCGATCTCGGGCATACGTGCGGACATGTATTCAGGGATCTCCGTCTGCGGAGTGATCGGATAGCCGAAGAAGTAACGCGCGCCTGCACGAATCGCAGCCTCAGCGATAGCTTCGCTACCCTTCATAAGCGTCAATGCCATTTTCGTTGTACCTCCTTAATCTCTCACAATGCTGATCACCACGTCCGGGCAAGTGCGCGCGCAGGAAGCGCAGCCAATGCAGGCCTCCGGATTCGCAACGACGGACGGATGATAACCCTTTGCGTTGAGTTTGTCTTTCGCCAGCGCCAGAACGCCCTTCGGGCAAGCTCTGACACAGAGACCGCAACCCTTGCAAAGATTCTCGTTGATGGTCACCTTTACCATTTTTGCTACCTCTTTTCTGTTCTGTTTTGCGAAATTGCCTATGTAAACCGCAAATGCGGGTTACGCCTGTTTTTTCTCCGACAAGCTGTGGATATAGCTCTCCCAGTCGCGCTTCATGATGATGTCTATGGCGATGGGCTTGCCGATATACTTCGGGTCATGTCCCTCAGCGAGGAAAATGTCGAGCATATCCTTCTTACCGGTCGTATACATGACCGGAACGCCTGTCCGGTCACTGACCTCGCGCAGCATCTCATAACCGTCGCGCAGCTCCGCCGGCGTGGTCATGGTGGCGAGGTTGGTATTATTGATCATACCCGTGATCTTCAGATGGGAATGGATCTGCATCTGCTCCTGCAGAGCGATGATCTTGTCCACCGTGCCGGCAAGCGGGCGGCGGATGTTAACAACATTCAAGACCTCCAGCTGCTCCGGCCCCATGGCCATAAAGTCCTGAAAGTCCTCATAGTAGCGGCCGAGCGCCGTAGAGCCGACGGCATCACCGCCGACGTCGAACACGACAGTGTCCCAGTTCATGGCAAATGCAGAAGCGACCTCCGCCGGCAGGGACAGCGTCTCCACGCCGGAGCAGGCATAGTTCGGAGAGATGAGACGGATCTCTTTCTGCTCCACCAGCTTGCCGCGCTCTGTCAGGCGGAAGTAAGTATTGACCAGGTCAAGGTCAATGAGTTCTGTCTTTCCGGTTTCAGCCGCTTTAAAAGCAAAATTCAGCGCAAGCTCACTCTTGCCGCTGCCGTAGTTGCCAATCATTACATATATCTTTTTCAAAACAATGCTCCTCCCCTCGTGGGGTATTCAAAATACGCAAATGGGTATTAAAAATTGAAATACATCCATTCAAATATTCAAATCTCAACGGTTATCATAGTAGCACAATCGGGCGAATTCGTCAACAAATGTTGTTCTGTTTTGTAGAACATCACCAATTTCATTCGCCTTTTCTGGACAAGATGCCAGTTATCTACAAATTAACAATGCCGTCTAGGAATTAACAGTTGTTATTCCCTGTTTCAGGTAGAGATACCACGCACTCACGCCCACCAAAAGCACGCCGCCAACGAGGTTACCGAGCGTGACCGGCAGGAGATTACCTGCCAGTGCCCCGCCCCATGTCAGCCCCTCGGCCACCGCGCCGGTCTGCGCCGCCGTCAGCAAACCCGCCATAAGATAATACATATTGGCAACACTGTGCTCAAAGCCCGCGACGACAAACGTCATGATCGGGAAAAACACGGCAATGATCTTCCCGGGGACGGAGCGTGCGGCGCTGGCCATCCAGACGGCGATACAGACGAGAAAATTGCACAAAATGCCGCGAAAGAAAGCGTCGCCGAACGACAGAGACGCCTTCGCCTGCGCAATCGTCACGACAGACTGCGCCAACCGGCCGTCAAATGCGGAAAACACATGACCGAGCACGCAGAGCGCCGCAACGAGTGCCGCCCCCACAAAATTGCCCAAATAGACAACGCACCAGTTGCGCAGCAGCTGCCGCACTGAGATCACGCGCGACAGGATGCCCATGATCATGAGGTTGTTGCCGGTAAACAGTTCGCTTCCGGCCACGATGACCATGGCCAGGCCGGCCGGAAAGACGCAGCCGGAGATGAGCTTCGCCAGCGACGGATCGCCCACCGTGGCCGCCGCAGCCATAGATGCGACGCCTGCCAGCGCGACAAAGGCGCCCGCCATACAGGCGAGCAGAAACATCCGCCCCAGCGGCAGCGCCGCCTTGGCCCGGCAGATGGAGAGATAGTTCTTCGCGACTTCTTTGGGTGTATACATCGGCAGTCCTCCAACTCGATGCAAGATATGCGATGTACATCATCATATCACCATATATCTTGTGCCGTCAAGGCCGGGAGCGCAAAAAAGCAGCCAGAGAATGAATCTCCGGCTGCCTAGGTGGCCAGCCATTCGCGCAGCCGCTCCACGGCGCGCCGCTCCAAGCGCGACACCTGCACCTGCGAGATATGCAGGATACCGGCAGCGCGCTGCTGCGTCAGGCCGTGATAAAACCGCAGGGCGATAACCTGCCGCTCCCGCTCCGGGAGCTGACGCAGCGCCTCGCGCAGGGCGGCATATTCGACCATGCGCTCTTCCTGATCGTAGTCACCGAGCATATGCTCAAGTGTAAAGCCGGTCTCCCCGCTCTCCTTCTGCAGGGACTCCGTGGGACCGGTGGCTGTCTCAGCGGCAGCGATCTCTTCGGGTTCGAGCCCGGTTTCGGACGAGAGCTCGGAGAGCGTCGGCTCGCGACCGAGCGTCTGCTCAAGACGTGTGCGCGCCGTGCGAATGCCCTGCGCGCGCTCCTTGATGCTGCGGCTGACTTTGACCGCGCCGTCATCGCGCAGAAAGCGCCGGATCTCGCCGGATATTTTGGGAACCGCGTATGTAGAAAAGCAGGTGCCATACCGCTCGTCAAATCCCTGCATAGCCTTCAGAAAACCGACGCAGCCGAGTTGATACAGATCGTCCGGCTCGACACCACGGCCGAAAAACCGACGCGCCACACTCCAAATCAGGCCGGTGTTTTCCGTGACCATCTGCTCTGCCGCCGCGGTGTCCCCCGCCTGGGCGCGCCGGAGCAGGTCGCGCGTCTCCTCGGCGATCATGCGCGGCGGCGGATGCGGCGGCACATCGTCACGGCTGTGCCCCGGCCGGGCACAGACTTGACCCGCAGGGCGTCCATAAAGCTCTCCATGATCGTAAAGCCCATGCCGCTGCGCTCTTCCCCGCCGGTGGTATACATCGGCGTGCGCGCCTGCGTGACATCGGGAATGCCGATGCCGTGATCCTTAACGACGATCTCCAGCCGCTCATCCGGCAGGATACGCACACGCACCTGCACCGTGCCGAGCTTGTCCGGATAGGCGTGCACAACCGCGTTCGTCACGGCCTCGGACACTGCGGTTTTGATATCCCCGATCTCGGCAAGCGTCGGATCGAGCTGCGCGGCAAAGGCCGCCACAGCCGCACGCGCAAAGCCTTCATTTACGCTTTTCGCCGGAAATTCCAGCTTCATATAATTTTTCTGCGTCAACACTGTTCACACTCCTTTGTCCGATCCTCGAGCACCGGGACGATGTTGGTCAGGCCAGCCACATCCAGCACCCGGCGCACCTGCCGTGGTACGCCGCACAGCGCCAGCGCACCGCCTGTCTGCCGCAGCAGACGGTCGGTCTTGAGGATAACCGCGATCCCGGAGCTGTCCATGAAGCTCAAGCCGGACAGATCGAGCACACAGCGGCGCGGCAGGTACTCCTCCACGGCATCCTCTATGCAGGGCATGGCCTCCTGCGCCGCCGCGTGATCCAGCTCGCCGAGCAGCCGCAGTGTCAGACACCGGCCATCATCATGCGTTATGATCCGCATCTGCTTGTACCTCCTATATCAAAAGAAAAAGCACCGTGTACGATCTGTTCGTACACGGTGCTATTGTAGCCCAGAGTCGTGGGCCGAATTTGTCGGACGGCGGCGCTCAGCCGAGGTTTTTCAGGCTGGCCTCGAGATTTTCCACAAGCGCCTTCGCCTTCTCGGCGCGCTCGCGCTCCGTCTGCACGACAGCCTCCGGCGCGCGGGAGATAAAGTTCTCGTTCGAGAGTTTGCGCATCTGGCCCTCGTAGTTCTTGCGGGCCTTTTCAAGCTCTTTTTCCAGACGGGCGCGCTCTTTGCCGAGATCGATCAGTTCCGCCATCGGCATGAAGAGCTTGGCCTCTTCCGTGACGGTGGAAACCATCTTCTCCGCATCGGCCGGCAGTTCGCTGCTGATCGTGATCTGCTCGGCATAGGCAAGCTTCGTGATATAGATCTCACCGGAGCGGAAAGCGTCCTGCCGGTCAGTCGTGATGAACAGGTGCGCCTTTCTGCTCGGCGGCACGTTCATCTCGGCGCGGCGGCTGCGCACGGCGCGGATAGCGTTCATGACCATCTCAAAATCGCGCTCCTCCGCCGGGAAGGCAAGCGATTCGGTATACTCCGGATAGCGGGCGATCATGAGCGCCTCACCATCGTGCGGCAGAGCCTGCCAGATCTCTTCGGTGATGAACGGCATGAACGGATGCAGCAGCTTGAGAATATCCGTCAGGACATACAGCAGCACCTGCTGTGCACTACGGGCGCGGGCCTCGTCGCCGCTGTTGAGGCGCGGTTTCGTGAGCTCGATATACCAGTCGCAGTACGTGTCCCAGATGAAGTCGTAAATCTTCGCTGCGGCGATACCGATCTCGTACTTGTCGAGATTCTCGCACACTTCCTTCGAGAGCGTGTTGAGCTTCGAGAGCACCCACTTGTCCTCGAGCTCCAGCGTCTCCGGCAGCTCGTTTTTGTCAATGGTGAGGTTCATCATCACGAAGCGGGAAGCATTCCAGAGCTTATTGGCAAAGTTGCGCATGGCGCCGCACTTCTCGACATAGAAGCGCATATCGTTTCCGGGGCTGTTGCCCGTGATGAGATTGAAGCGCAGGGCATCGGCGCCGTAGGTGTCGGCCATCTCGAGCGGGTCAATGCCGTTGCCGAGCGACTTGGACATCTTGCGGCCCTTGTCGTCGCGAACCAGGCCGTGGATGAACACCGTCGGGAACGGGATGTCCTTCATCTGCTCAAGGCCGGAGAAGATCATGCGCGCGACCCAGAAAAAGATGATGTCATAGCCCGTAACCATGACGCTCGTGGGGTACCAGAACTTCAGGTCCTCTGCGTCCTTGTCCGGCCAGCCGAGAGTAGAAAACGGCCAGAGCGCGGAGCTGAACCAGGTGTCGAGCACGTCGGGATCGCGGTGAATGTTTTTGCTGTGGCAAGCCTCACACTCGCAGGCGTCGGTGCGGGAAACGGTGACATGGCCGCAGTCGTCGCAGTACCACGCCGGGATCTGGTGGCCCCACCAGAGCTGGCGGGAGATACACCAGTCGTGGACGTTCTCCATCCAGTTATAATAGGTCTTGCTGAAGCGCTCGGGCACGAACTTGATGCGTCCGTCGCACACGGCCTCAATAGCAGGCTCAGCCAGCGGCTTCATTTTCACGAACCACTGCGGGCTCGTCATCGGCTCGACCGTCGTACCGCAGCGGTAGCACGTGCCGACATTATGATTATAGGGTTCGGTCTTGATGAGGTAGCCCTGCTCCTCAAGATCGGCCACGATGGCCTTGCGGGCCTCGTAGCGGTCGAGGCCGTTATACTTGCCGCCGTTGATGACGCGGGCATCCTCGTCAAAGATGAGGATCTGCTCAAGATTGTGGCGCAAGCCGACCTCATAGTCGTTCGGGTCATGGCAGGGCGTCATCTTGACGCAGCCGGTGCCGAAATCGAGCTCGACATAATCATCGGCCACAATGGGCAGCTCGCGGCCCACGAGCGGCAGGATCGCCGTCTTGCCGACCAGGTGCTGGTAGCGCTCATCCGCCGGGTTGACCGCGATGCCGGTATCGCCGAGCATGGTCTCCGGGCGGGTAGTGGCGATGGTGAGGTAATCGTCGCTGTCCTTGAGCGGGTAGCGGATATACCAGAACGCGCCGGGCATATCCTTATATTCGACCTCGGCATCCGACAGGGCCGTGCGGCAGTGCGGGCACCAGTTGATGATACGGTTGCCCTTGTAGATCAGGCCCTTTTCGTATAGTTCGCAGAACGTCTCGCGCACGGCCTTCGAGCAGCCCTCGTCCATGGTAAAGCGGCTGCGGTCCCAGTCGCAGGACACACCGAGCGACTTCTGCTGCTCGACGATACGGTTGCCGTACTGCTTTTTCCACGCCCAGACGCGGTCAAGAAACGCATCGCGGCCGAGATCATAGCGAGTCAGCCCCTCTTCCTTGCGCAGCATCTCCTCGACCTTGATCTGCGTGGCGATGCCGGCATGGTCCGTGCCGGGCACCCACAGAGCCGCGTAGCCCTGCATACGCTTATAGCGCGTGAGGATATCCTGCAGCGTTGCGTCGAGAGCGTGACCCATGTGCAGCTGACCGGTAACGTTCGGGGGCGGCATGACGATGGAAAACGGCTTTTTGTCCGGATCGGCTTTGCCGGCAAAGTAGCCGCCGCGCATCCACATAGCATAAATTTTCTTCTCGACCTGCTTGGGGTCGTAGACCTTCGGAAGCTCTTTCATGGCTCCTCCTCCTCTGAGATTGCCGGGGCGCAAAAAAATCGCCCCGAAACGAACTGTTTCAGGGCGATCGAAACCGCGGTACCACCTGAATTCCACGCAAACGCGTGACACTCTTGTCTCTGTAACGGGAGAACCCGGCCGCCCTACTGTGTTCAGGCAGGCTGCTCCGGGGCGACCTTCATCTCCGGCATCCGAAAGGCTTGCACCAACCGCCTTCTCTCTGACGTCCGCCGGGAGACTACTCCTCCCCTTCTTCGCAAATAGATGGGAAAATTATAGGCCCTGCCGCGCCGTTTGTCAAGCGTTTCTGAGCCAGCGCACGACCGAAAGTGCCGCGCAGTTTCCCTCGCCGACCGCTGCCGGGATCTGATAGGGCGCGCCGGTGCAGTCCCCGGCCGCAAAAACACCGGGGATGCTCGCGGCGTAGTCCGCGTCCACGACGATGTGGCCCTTTTGCGTGGCAAGGCCGGGCAGGAGCGTATCGGCCGCAAAGCCCGCACGAAGGACGAAAATGACATCTGTCGGTTCCGCTGTGCCGTCTACCACGAGCGTATCCGCCCGCTCGGCGCCGCGGATTTCAAAGCGGTGCTTTTTGCCGTCATAATAGTGCACGTCACAGCCGATCTCCCGCAGAAAGTCCGCCTCCGCCGGGGCATCCGCCGCCAGACCGATGACCGCAGCGCGTTTGCCGCGGTAGAGCATACCGTCGCAGGTGGCACAATAGCTCACGCCGCGCCCCAGAAACTCCGTTTCCCCGGGAAACGTGCCGCGCTGGGCGATGCCAGTCGCAAGCAGGAGCGCCCTGCCCTCCACAAATTCTTTGCCCGCCGAGACGCCGAATGTCTTGCCCATCGGCATGGCCGACAGCGCCCGCTCGCGCAGAATATCCGCGCCGAGGTCACGCGCCTGCTGCGTCATAGCCTCCAGCAGCGCCGGGCCGGAAACATCCGGCACGCCGGGATAATTCGTCACACGGCCGGCTTTATACAGCGCGCTGTCGGCCGCGCCGCCGCAGATCACGCACACGGACAGGTTCCGGTTGCGCACCGTCATGGCCGCCGACAGCCCCGCCGGGCCGCCTCCGATGATGAGCAGGTCATACATATACCACACCTCCTGATCGCTGTTTTTGTCTGAATTATATATTTCTTTTTCGATATTGTAAACAGAAAATGAATCGTGTATAATACCATTGCAAATTTATGTGGAGTTGACATGACACTATGGAAGATACAAAAAACTTTATCGAAGCCTTTGTTGAAGAAGACCTCGCAGAGGGTGGCCGTTTTGCCGGCCAGACGATCCATACCCGTTTCCCGCCGGAGCCGAACGGCTATCTGCACATCGGCCACTGCAAGGCATTGTGCATCGATTTCGGCACGGCCGAAAAATTTGGCGGCATCTGCAACCTGCGCATGGACGACACGAATCCCTCCAAGGAGGATAACGAGTTCGTTGAGGCCATTCAGGAGGATATTCACTGGCTTGGCTTTGACTGGGGCGACCGCTTCTTCTTTGGCTCGGACTATTTTGAGAAGGATTACGAATATGCCGTGGAGCTCATCAAAAAAGGGCTCGCCTATGTGTGCGAACTGACGCCGGAACAGTTTCGTGAATATCGCGGGGACGTAAACACCCCTGCCGTCAGCCCCTGGCGCGACCGTCCGATCGAGGAAAGCCTCGATCTGTTTGCGCGTATGCGCGCCGGCGAATTCCCGGAGGGCAAGTATACCCTGCGCGCGAAGATTGATCTCGCATCCGGCAACTTCAATATGCGCGACCCCGTACTCTACCGCATCCGGTATATCGAGCATCACCGTCAGGGCACGAAATGGTGCATCTTCCCGATGTATGACTTTGCGCACCCGATTCAGGACGCGCTCGAAGGCATCACGCACTCGCTGTGCTCACTGGAATACGAGGATCACCGGCCGCTGTACGACTGGGTGGTCAACAACGTATCCGTACCGTGCAAGCCGCGCCAGATCGAGTTTGCGCGTCTCGGCATCAACTATACCGTCATGTCCAAGCGCAAGCTGCGCCGCCTTGTCGAAGAGGGCTACGTCTCCGGCTGGGACGACCCGCGTATGCCAACGCTGTGCGGTCTGCGCCGCCGCGGCTATACGCCGGCGTCCATCCGCAATTTCTGCGAGCGCATCGGCGTGTCCAAGGTCGCGTCCACGGTCGATTACAGTTTCCTGGAGCACTGCCTGCGCGAGGATCTCAACCTCCATGCGCAGCGCGCCATGGCCGTGCTGCACCCGGTGAAGCTGCGCATCACGAACTATCCCGAGGGGCAGAGCGAGACGTTCGCCATTGAGAACAACCCCGAGGACGAAAACGCCGGCACGCGCGACGTGACGTTCTCCAACGAGCTGTGGATCGAAGCCGATGACTTTATGGAGGAGCCGCCGAAGAAATACAATCGCCTCTACCCCGGCAACGAAGTGCGCATCAAAGGCACCTATATCGTCCGCTGCACCGGCTGCGTCAAGGATACGGACGGCAATGTGACGGAGGTCCTGTGCGAATACGATCCCGAGACACGCGGCGGCAACACGCCCGATGGCCGCAAGGTACGCGGCACGATCCACTGGGTCGACGCCCACAACTGTGCCGACGCCGAGGTGCGCCTGTATGACAACCTCTTCGCCGACGCCGACCCCGAGGGTGACGGCAAGGACTATCTCGAATGCCTGAACTCGGACTCGCTGTCTGTGCTCACCGGCTGCAAGGTCGAGCGGATGCTCGCCGGCGCTGAGGCTCCGGCCGCGTTCCAGTTCCTGCGGCTCGGCTACTTTGCCGTGGACAACAAGGACTCGACACCGGAGCATCTGGTCTTTAACCGCGCCGTCGCGCTCAAGGACAGCTTCAAGAAAGCCTGACCACAAGATTTTGTATCCTGTCCCTCCCGCCGAAAACGGGAGGGGCAAATTTTTGTGACGAAAATGTGAATTTGCTGTTGACAAGCGCAGCATCCGGTGTTATGCTGTGCACGCTGATATTTTTAAGTCGGTACGAGATACCGGCAAGGTGTCACGGTCAATGAAATCATTCCGGGGTTTCCCTGTGCGTTGCCGCCTTGTCTGTATCCGGACAGGGTGTTTTTTTATGCCCGGAGGAGGGATTGCTGTGGAGCTGAAATTCAAGGCAAAGATCATGGACGAGGCCGCCATCGACCGCACGCTCGTGCGCATCGCACATGAGATCCTCGAAAAAAACGACGGCACAGATGACCTGTGCCTGATCGGCATTCGCACCCGCGGCGTGCCGTTGGCCCGCCGTCTGGCGAAAAACATTGAGAAGATCGACGGTGTGCAACTGCCGGTCGGCGAGCTGGACATCACGCTCTACCGCGACGATCTGTCCACGGTCGCAGACGCGCCGGTGCTCAACCGGACCGATATTCCCTTTCCCATCGCGGGCAAGACCGTCGTGCTGGTGGACGATGTCATCTACACCTGCCGCACAGCGCGTGCAGCGCTCGATGCCGTGATGCAGCTCGGCCGGCCGGCGCGCATCCAGCTCTTTTCCCTGATCGACCGCGGCCACTCGGAGCTGCCGATCAAGGCCAATTACGTCGGCAAAAACATCCCGACCTCCAAGAGTGAGGTCGTGGCCGTCCGCCTGCAGGAGACGGACGGAGAGAATCGTGTCTGCATCCTCGAGAGAGGATAAAGAATAGATTAAATTTTCACGGGAGGAAAAAATCTATGAGCAAGAACCAAATCGGTACCGAGCCGGTGTACGACGCACGTACACTCGGCGCCCCCAGAATGTTCATTCTGGGTCTTCAGCACATGTTCGCCATGTTCGGCGCGACCGTCCTTGTCCCGGCGCTGACCGGTCTCGACGTCGCCACCACCCTGCTGTTTGCCGGCATCGGCACGCTGCTGTTCCACCTGCTGGCCAAGGGCAAGGTTCCGGCCTTCCTGGGCAGCTCGTTCGCCTTCATCGGCGGCTACAATGCCGTGCGCACCATCGGCACGAACGCCGACGGCTCCGCGATCTATAACAACGACCTGCTGGCCTACGCCTGCTTCGGCGTCGCCATCGCGGGCCTGATGTATGTCATCCTGTCTGCACTGTTCAAAATCTTCGGCGTCAAGAAAGTCATGCGCTTCTTCCCGCCGATCGTCACCGGCCCGATCATCATCGCCATCGGCCTGACGCTGTCCTCTTCCGCCATCACCAACTGCAGAGCCAACTGGCTCATCGCTATCGTCGCGATCCTCATTGTCATCGGCTTTAATATGTGGGGCAAGGGCATGACCAAGATCATCCCCATCCTGCTCGGCGTGCTCGGCTCTTATATCTTCGCGATCATCGTTGACCCCGCGGAGCGCGCCTCCGTCGCCGCCGCCGTCAGCAGCGCCAAATGGTTCGGCCTGCCGATCTTCTGGAAAAACAGCGTGTTCCACCTCTTCGCCGGCCCGGTCGATTCCGGCATCCTCTGGTCCGCTGTGCTGACGATCGTGCCGCTGTCTCTGGCCACCATGGTTGAGCACATCGGTGATATCTGCGCCATCTCCTCCACCTGCGAAAAGAACTTCATGGTTGACCCCGGCTTCCACCGCACCCTGCTTGGTGACGGTCTGGCCACCACCCTCGCGTCCCTCTTCGGTGCCCCGGCCAACACCACCTACGGTGAGAACACCGGCGTGCTCGCCCTGTCCCGCGTCTACGACCCGCGCGTGATCCGCATCGCGGCCTGCATCGCGATCGTCGTGTCCTTCTGCCCGAAGTTCGCAGCTCTCGTGTCCGCCATGCCGACGGCTACCATCGGCGGCGTGTCCCTCGTGCTCTACGGCATGATCTCCGCTGTCGGCGTGCGCAACGTCGTTGAGAACAAGGTCGACTTCACCAACACCCGCAACGTCATCATCGCGGCACTCATCCTCGTGCTCGCCATCGGCATCACCTACTCCGGCAGCATCCAGCTCGGCGTCGTGTCCCTGTCGGGTCTGGCTGTCGCCTCCATCGTGGGCATTCTGCTCAACGCCATCCTGCCCGGCAAGGACTACACCTTCGAGCAGGACGATCAGGGCGCGACCTCTGTGGACTTTAAGGTCTGAGCGCTCTGCATCCTTCAAGAACAAAAACCGCCGCAGCAAAATGCTGCGGCGGTTTTTTGTCGTTCCCCTGCCCGCTGCAACTGCGATTGTTAAATAATAGCCGAATTTTTTCCAAAAAATCAGTTGTAGTTTCCGGGCAATTGCGCTATCATGGTTTTGTTTGAAAAGCAAGGAAGAAATTCAAAGAAATAAAAAACGGAGGAGCAACATGAAATTTTCCAGTAAGATCGAAAAATGTGGCCTCTCGCCCATGCGCAAGTTTGCACCCTATGCAAACGAGGCTGCCAAAAAGGGCAAGAAACTCTACCACCTGAATATCGGCCAGCCCGATATTGCCACCCCCGCGGCTTACTTTGAGGCTGTGAAGAACTTCAGCCAGCCGGTTCTGGCCTATGCCCCGTCCGACGGCGTGCCTGAAATGATTGATGCAGTCGTCAACTACTATGGTAAGATCGACGCGCCCATCACCAACAAGCAGGTGCTCATCACCACCGGCGGCAGCGAGGCGCTGCAGATCGCGCTCAGCTGCATCCTCGACGAGGGCGACGAGATCATCATCCCCGAACCGTTCTACCCGAACTACAGCACGTTTGTCACGCTGACCGGCGCGACCATCCGCCCGATCACCACGACGCCGGAGGAAAACTACAAGTTTGCCATCCGTGAGCGCGTCGAGGCCTGCATCAACGAGCACACCCGCGCCATTCTCTTCACAAACCCCGGTAACCCGACCGGCACCATCCTCACCGAGGAAGAGCTCAAGCTCATGGCCGACATCGCCAAGGAGCACAACCTGTTCATCATCGGCGACGAAGTGTACCGCGAGTTCGTCTACGGCGGCGAGAAGCTCATGAGTCTGCTGCAGCTCGAGGGCTATGAGGACAACGTCATTGTCATCGATTCCGTATCCAAGCGCTTCAGCGCCTGCGGCGCGCGCATCGGCTGCATGATCACGCGCAATGCCGAGCTCTACAACAACGCCATGAAGTGGTGCCAGGGCCGTCTGTGCGCCTCGACGATCGACCAGGTCGCGTCCGCCGCATTGTACACCGTCGGCCCCGAGTACTTTGACGCCGTGCGCACCGAGTACAAGGCCCGCCGCGACACGCTCGTGGAAGGGCTCAAGAAGATCCCCGGTGTCATCTACTCCGAGCCGAAGGGTGCGTTCTACGTCATGGCCAAGCTCCCTGTGGACGACGCGGAGAAGTTCCAGCTGTTCATGCTCGAGGAGTTTGACGACAACGGCGACACGCTCATGTTTACCCCGGCCGAGAGCTTCTATAAGACCCCGCACACCGGTGTCAACGAGATCCGCATGGCCTACGTGATCAATCAGGACGCCCTCAAGCGCTCCATGGAGCTGCTGGCCAAGGGCATCGAGGCCTACAATAACAAGTAAGATCTACCCATGTGTACAAAAAGCCGTTCGTTCCACGCAGGAACGAACGGCTTTTCCGTTTTCATTCAGTTGGCTTTCTGCCGGCGCTTGAGATTGAGCAGCACGACAGCCGAGAGCACGCACACGCAGCCAAGTGCGCTCAGCGGCGTGAGCTTTTCGTGGAACACAAAGATGCCGACCAGCGTCGCAACGACCGGCTCAAACGACGCAAGGATGGATGCCTTGCCGGTCTCAAGCCCCGTGAGACCATACGTATAGAGCAGATACGGCAGATAGCACGTGACGATGCCAAGCGCCGTGCACAGGCCGAACCCCTTCCACGAGCCGAACATCACCCCAACCGGCTGCGCAGCGCCCCAGATGATGGCCGCACCGATCGTGGTCAGCAGGCAGGAATAGAAATTGATCGTGTTGCTCGAGTAGCCGCGGTCCAGCGCATAGCGGGCAAAGATACTGTAGAGCGCATAGCCGAAGCCCGCACCGAGACCATAGAGAATGCCGACCGTGGAGAGCTTGTGCTCTCCGCCGACGAGCGACACCAGGCAGCAGCCGGCAAACGCCAGCACAAGCGCGATGAGCTTCTGTGCTGTGATGTGCTCATGAAACAGGACCAGCGAGAGGATCATGACGATCGACGGCGCGGTATACAGCAGCACAGCTGCCGTGGACAGATCCATAATCGTAATGGCCTGAAAATAGCAATACGTGAAAAACAGCAGACTGCAGATGCCGGTGCCAAAAAAGCACCAGATGTCCTTGAGCCGGATGCGAAACTGCTTCGGGTCCCGCACAAGCATCGTGACCGCAAACAGCAGCGCCGCAATGCCGCATCGCAGCACGATCGCCCCCGTGGAATCCACACCATAGGTCGCCAGCGTGCGCGTGAACAGGCCCATCAGGCCCCAGAGGCACCCGGCCGTGATGACGGATACCGTATACTTCTGCATTTTATACCCCTCCCGATCAAACTTCCGACAGAGCATGATAACAGGTTTCCAAACGGTTGTCAATTTGCGCAGACAAGAAAGTTTTGCGCGGCAAGTTGTGTTTGCCCACTTGTCAAGCCGCCCCGGCTGTGGTAAGATGAATGTGCTGTCTGTAACAGCATGCGGATACAGCGATCAACTCCGCCTCGGGAACCTCCCCGTGTCAAAATAGAGGCTTTTGAGCGGCGGCCGTCACCGCCGCTTTCTGTTTGCGCCCGTGGTGGAATTGGCAGACACGATGGATTTAGGTTCCATTCCGCAAGGGTAGGGGTTCAAGTCCCCTCGGGCGTACCATGTCGGAGCAAGCTCTATATTGCTTGCTCCGACTTATTTTATAAGTCAGAGCGCGCCCATGCCGCTGCGCCTCCTTTCCAAATTGAACCCGCTGCGTTGGGCTTCGATTTGGAGTTGTTGGCTGGAAGCTCAGAATTCCATATCATCGCGGCGACGGTTTCCCGGCCGCCGTGAGGCTCATTTTACGGCCCGAGGCCACAAGCCGCTCACAAAAGCGACGCGTGCATACATAAGCGAAATGAACAGGCAGATTTCACACCGGCGATTTTGCCGTAACTTTTCCGAAAGAATGAAACCTTTTCCCGCAAAAGCCGTCTTTCCCGGTAAAGGAAGGTGATATTCATGAAAAAAGCAAGTCTACTCCCCGCACTGGTTCTGGCCCTGCTGTTCCTCCTCCCTGCCGGTTGCGGAAGCCAGCCCGCGGCCGCATCTCAGACAACACCGGCTCCTACCGAAACCGTAACTGCGGCCGGAACCGCTGGGACCCTGTGCGTACAGGTTCCGGATGGCTGGAAATATGAACTCTGCCCCGCAGGTTCGCTGGCGGTGTCAGATCAGGCTTTCGGCGTGAAAATATGGCCGGACAGCGGCTCGGACAGCGAAATTGAACTGTACTGGTCGGACAGCTTCGGCGTGTGCGGCACAGGACTGAAAGAAGAAACCCTGACGCTCGCCGGAGACACAGCCTCCGCCGGGTATTACGACGGCAGCAAAAATTGGTCGTTCATCAACTTTCAAGGCAAAAACAGCGGCATCGGCGCATCGACGGATCCAGATGCAGCCTGGTTCGCGGACAAGGGCGAGTCTGTGCTGACCATGCTCGATACGGTCACATGGGAACCGGCAGTATAAATCGAACAGAACAATATAACGACAATCTCCCCGCAGCAGAGCACCTGCTGCGGGGAGATTTTGCAATGCTTCATTTTGCAGCGGCAGGAACGGCGGCAGATGCCGCCTCCTCAGCTGCTTCCGTCTCCGGCTGTGCAGCGGCAAAGCCGTGCTCGCGGATGTACTTGCGGTTTTTGTACACGCCGACGGTCAGGAACGGAACGACCACGACCGCGATGCCGAGATAGCCGCAGTAGCCATAGCCGTACTTGATGATGTTCGTGAGGCCGGCCATGGAAATGGACATGGACAAAATGATGATGAACGCGGACACGATGGCGCTGCGCACCGGCGCGGACTGAATGCCGCGGAACATCGGCAGCTTCTCAAAGCGGGCGACGAAGCCGAAGATCGTCGTCACGCCCGTGGAGATCAGGCAGAGCATGAGGCAGACGCCGTAAACTGCAGTGAGGGCGCGAATGCCCATGGAATTGCAGACGGTGAGCGTGGGGATGGTCGTGCCGCCGTCCACAGCGGTGTAGACGCCCTGCCAGCAGAGGAGCATGAACACGGAGAGCACGAGTGCAACGGCGTTCATAACAAAAGAAATCCACATGGCCTTGGCGCACCCCTGCTTGCTGCGCATGGTCGTGCCGCAGGCGATCATAGTCGGAAGCGTAACGCACTGGAAGCCGGCATAGGTGAAGGCGTTAAAGATGGCTTTGGGGACATTGGCAAAGCCGGTCGCCTGAAAATCTGCGGAGAGGACCGTGAACAGCGGCGACTCACTCTTAAAAATGCCGATGGCGTAGATGGTAATGGCAGTGACAAGGATGGCAATGCCCATGTAGGTAGACGCTGCGCGGACGATGCCTGCGCCGAAAATGGTCAGGAGCAGCACGAGGCAGCCGACAGCCACAACGCCGAGATAATAGTTCACGCCGAAGTAGCTGCGGAGCGCGGAGGCTGCGCCCGAAATGGCGGCCGCAACGGCCATGAGCACCATGATATAAAAGAAGATCTCGAACAGCCATTCGATCTTGTCAAAGGGGTGATAGAGCGTTTCAAACAGCTGCTTATAGCTCGCCAGGCCACGGGAATTATACATGATCATGGCTTCGCGCATCGTGAGCGTGAGCAGCAGCATGGCCACAACAGCCGACACGATGCCGGCCCAGCCAAGGCCGACGTAATACGTGTTGGCCTGATTGCCGGTCGCGAAGCCACCGCCGGCGTGCGCGGAAAACAGCACCGCACCGACCGAAAAGGCGGCAAAAAACGGGGTCTTGGGTATGGTTCGGGTTCGGGTTTTCATGATTTGTTCCTCCTGCAAAAAACATAGTCTGATGGTTTGGCAGGAAAAAAGAAAACCCTCCGTCTTTCCTGCCCTCTGGCAGAAGAGACGAAAGGCCGAAAACCCTCCGCGGTACCACTCTTCTTCGCCCCCGGAATCGGGAGCGCACTCTCCCGGGATACCATCATATCCCTGCACAATAACGGGCGCACCCGTCTGCACCTACTCATCGTTCAGCGCAGCCGCTGTTCAGCCAGTTCGGCAGGTCTGTACGCTTTGTGCCTCGCACCACCCGGCACTTCTCTGAAAGGACGTTCCTGCTTACTACTCTGTGTCTTCGCGTTTGATGGCTCGATGATAACACCACGGCGCATCGTGCGTCAAGGCGCGCATTGAACGAAAAAAGTTGAAAAAACGAAAGAAATTTTGTTTGAATCACGAATTTAATACAAAGCGCAAAAAAGCCGGCCGTTTCCGAGGAAACGGCCGGCTCACGCTTAGGTTTGGGTGATCGCGTTACCGGGTGCGGCTCACTTGGCGAAGTAGTTGTACAGGAAGCACACCATCTCCGCGCGCGTGCAGTCGCGCAGCGGGCTAAAGCAGTTGTTGCCCGTGCCTTCCGTGACGCCCTCGGCCATGGCCCACGCAACGGCATCGGCATAGTAAGCCGTCGCCGGGACGTCGGTAAACGACGCCGCGTTCTCCACAGCCGGAGAGCCGGCATAGCGGTACAGGAACGCCATTTTCATAGGCATGGCCGAGCGCCTCGCCCACGGCCACCGTCAGCGCATCACTGACCGCATCGCAGCGGTCACACTGCACAAAATACTGTGCAGGCTCTGTACAGGTCGCCGCCTGCGCGCACACTGCAGAAGCCTTGTTATGAAACGCATGACCGAGCGGATCCAGCGTGTCGCGGTAGGTACTGCCGCAGACGGTGCAGGCATACTCGACCCAACCGGGCGCCGTGCAGGTTGCCGGCTGGCGGCCGGACTCCGCATACCGGTGCTCGTGCGCTGCCTGCAGTGCCGTGGTATACCACAGGCCGCTGTCCTCGCCGTGATAGAGCGTCAGCGGCGTCTGGGTACTGCGGACGCAGCGGAAGTATTGCTTATCCGCGCAATATTGCAGACTGCGTGCCTGAAACCGGGCATTTTGAATGACAATATGGCCGTCCTGCCAGCTGATGATCCAGCGGGCGTAGCTGCTGCTGCCGTCCACGGCGGAATTGAGCTGGTCGGTGTTTGCGCGGCAACCCAAATACACCAATGACATTGCCCCGCCGAGGCGAATCGTGTACTGCTCCGTACCGGCCACGCGCGTGATCTGTACGGTATACGCACCGGAAACACCGGAAACATTGCCGTCATCATCCACGGTAATGCCGGTATTCTCGAACGGTGCGGCAGCCGCGGCACTGCCAAGCTCCGCCCCGTAAACACTTCCGTCACAGCGCAGGACGCTGTCGCCGCCGCGCAGGACATACGTCCCGCTCCAGTCATCGGTGTCTGCCGTAACCGCGGAGAAGGTGGGCATCCGCCCGTCCGGTGTGGCAAAGTATTGATAGAGCGCATAGAGCGTTGTATCCGCGCCCGTGACGGCATAGCTTTCACCCGCGCGGAGCACTTGCGCACTCACGGCCGGAACCTCGACCGGCTCGGTCGTCCAGCCGACAAAGTGATAGTCCTGCGCGTCGGCCACGGGCGTGCCTGTCGGCTGCGGCAGCACGATCGGATCTCCGATATAACCGGCGGCATCCGGCTGTGTCATACCTTTCGGCACCACAAAATGTACGTTCGCCGGTGTCTTGGCAGAAAAGTGGATCATTACCTTGCAGTCCTGCCGCAGCGCAGAAACGCGGAACGTGTCGCCATCCTGGCGCACCGTAGCCGCGCCCTCAGGCACGACGGTGTAGCCGGAAGCGTAGTAGCCGGTACCGGCGTTGGCCGTAATGGTCATGCCCCGCTGTGTCACGGAGCCGCGCTCCGGTGTGTCGGTGTCCGCCGTCAGAGCGTAGCGGTCAAGCAGCGACCAGCCGGAATTGACGTCCTGCAGTTGATCAACATTGCCGTGGCCGGGATAGAGATCATCCGCGGAGACGACGATCGGGAATGCGGCGCGGCCGCGCTGCGCCGCATCCAGCGTCGTCAGCTGATAACTGCTGGGCATACTGTTGGTCTGACAGATCTGCGGTGAATAGTCCCACGAACCGCAGACCGTCTTCATATCCGCAACCGCCTCGGCGACAGCGCTGCCACCGAGCAGACTGTCAAAAAACGCCGCTTCAAACGTGTAGTCGCCAACGAACGTGACCGACTGGCTGTAACCGTAGACAACGCCGAGGCCACGATCCATGAGCGGCTTTTCCATACCGTCAGTCGCCATGCCGAGGCAAATTGCCATCCAGAGCAGGCCGTTATTGGCCTGTGCATCCGCATCCATGTGGTCAGCAATGACCGTACCGTCCACGAGGAAATACTTCATGCTGCTTGTGCTGCTGTAGACGGCGTGACCGCTGTCGTAATCCGCCTTGGTCAGGCCATCGCCCGTTTGCAGGCAGAGGTAGGACGTCGTGGCGCCCGAGGTATAATCATCGCCGTTTTCGTAATCGGTCGAACCGTGCGAATCGAAGATGACAACGCCGCCGTCCATGATTGCATCCGCAATGGTATCGACCGTCGCCGCTTCGCCCTTATAATAGTGATATGTGCCCTCGGATGCCTGCGCCACACGCTGGGCCTCCTTCTGATACTGTTCGGTGAAGCTGCGGTCAATGCCATAGTACGGCTGGAACAGGTACACATCGCGCCCATGCTGCGCGCCGCGCTCGGCATAGGTACGTGTCTGTACATCCGGCGTATCATCTGCCACAGGCTCGGCCGCGGCCGCGATCTGCTCCAGCCGGGGAGAATAGGCGCAGACGATCCCCTGCTCCGTCAACCAGGTGATCTGGTCTCCGCTCGTCTCGACCGAACCGGAGACGACCTCGTCCTGTGCATTGAGATAGTCGCAAATCGCCTGCGTGCGTCCGCCCGTGTACGCGTCCCGCTGCGCCGCCGTCTGCTCCACGCCGTCAAGCGCGTCGAACAGCGCATCCACAGCGGCATAATCCGCCGCCGTGAGCACCGTGTCCGCATCGCCGTCGGCCGCGAACGCCGTCACGGTCAGTGACAGCAGAACGGCAACCGCCAAAAGAACCGACAGCATCCGTTTGCATATTTGCTGCATGAAGATATCCTCCTACTATTGATTTTTTCTTGCGATTAAAGTTGTCTAATTCAAATTAGATATATCTAACT
>DBFWVW010000097.1:0-27808 GCA_048217285.1 Oscillospiraceae bacterium | reverse complement strand
GAATATATAGTATTGCCAACTCTTCTCTTTTATGCTAAAATTTATAGTTAAGAGAGGAGCGTATAACATGGGTTTCCGATTTCGCAAAAGCATCCCGATAGGCAAACACTTCCGGATCAATCTCAGCAAATCCGGCATCGGATACAGTTGTGGAGTAAAAGGCGCACGGTTCACCAAAACCGCCAATGGCAAAAACAGAACTACGTTGAGTGTGCCGGGAACAGGCATCTCCTACACAACCGAATCCAAGGCACACACATCCAAGAAAAAGCCGTTCAAAAAGAAAACCATCGGTCGAGCAGCAGCCTCCGCAAAACCGCAGGCGCCGCAGACAGCAGGCGCACAAAATCCGCCTACCAACAGCGCACCAAAGAAAAGCTCACTCAACATCACTTCGTTCAAAACCACATATCCGGTTTTGTTCTGGATCATTGCAATCGCCGTTTGGCCGATTTCCTTGTCCATCTGGTTTTTGAAGACCGGCAACATAAAAAAGCTCAACAAGACAGCAAGGATCTGCCTGTTGGCGACTTTCTGGGTCGTTTTCTGCACCGTCGTCGGAATCGCAGGTATGCAAAAAGAACCGGGAGGCATCCGGCTTTCCGACCCGATCTCCAAAATCACTTCCAAAGTATCACCGGCTCCGACTGCATCATCGGAACCGACTCCGACCCCAGAGCCGTCTCCGACGCCGGAGTCGACAAACACGCCTGTTCCCGAAACGGCCAAGCCGCCTGCAGCACCATCGCAAGCACAGCAAGGTACACAAAACAACAGCGTCACGCCGGGAAACACTTCCGGTTCCGGCGGACAAACCGCACCTCAGCCCGCAAATGAGGCCAACTATGTTCTGAACACCAGTACGCACAAATTCCACAGGCCAACATGCAGGGATGTAGACAAAATCGCTGCGGAAAACCGCAGCAATGTTTACGACAGCAGAAGCAACATTATTGCGCAGGGATACACCCCCTGCGGACATTGCCATCCGTAACTGCAAAGCACCCGAACAGGAGTCACTTTCTCCTGTTCGGGTGCTTTTTTTGCAGCGCCTCAATGCTCGCCGCCGCAGAAGGCGGCCTCGTCGTTCGACCAGCCGCGGTCGAGCAGCCAGTAGGTCGTCTCATCGTCGGCCGCCAGTTCATCGTCCGTCAACTCACGGTCCTGGTGCTGACGGCCCCACTTTAGCAGCTCATAATTGCGCAGCTCCTTGAGCGTGAACGGCAGACCCAGCTCCTCCGCCACCGGAAGGAGCACGTGCTCGGTCATCACATCACGGATCTCGAGACTGCCGGGATAGCAGTCCATCGCCTGCTGCACGCGCGCCTGCAAGGCGGGGTCGGCATCATATAGCTCAAAGAATTTGTCCACATTCGTTTTCGGTTTGTCTGCCATATTGGTCACTCCTGATACAGGTGTTTTCCTGCATTATACTACACCCCGCGCCCGCGTGCAAGGCGCGAGTCCTGCGGCTTTTTGTTTACAAGATCATCATGATATAGGAAAAGTATTTGAAAATAAATTTATTTCCTTTTCGTTTAAGTTGATTTTTCGGGTCGATTGTGTATACTATAAAGAAAAAATTGAAAGAAAGAGGCACCATCCATGTCCATGACGGAACAAAAGCGCTGCGAGATCAAGCGTTACCTGCTCAAGCATATACGGATGCAGGATACAGCATATATTAAAAAGGCCATGGAATCCTACAACATTTCCAAAACAACGGTCTACAATTATATCCGCCAATTGCGGGAAAGCGGTGAAATTGCCCCAGCTGCCTCGAACCATTTTCCATATGTACTGACAAACGAACACCGGGATTTTTACTACCAAACGACAAAGCATCTGGAAGAGGATGTGATCTTCGACCGGGACATCGCGCCGCTGCTCAGCCAACTCGACCGAAACGTGTTTGACATCTGGCGCTATTCGTTTACGGAAATGATGAACAACGCCATCGAGCATGCGCAAGCCTCTGTGATCTCCTGCACCGTTATTCGCGACGCTGTATGCACGACGATTTTGATCCGCGATGACGGCGTGGGTATTTTTCAAAAGATCCGCACATACTATTGTCAGGAGCGCAAAGAAACCATTACGCTCGATGAAGCAGTATCCATCCTGTTCGCCGGAAAGTTTACCACCGACAGTTCGCATCACTCCGGTGAGGGCATTTTCTTTGCCTCACGGGCGGTGGACGAATTTATGATTCTTTCGGACCGAAAAGTGTTCACACACAATGTCTTTCACGATGCCCTGATTCCTCTGGAAGAAACCGCGCCAAAAGGAACCGCTGTGTTTATGCAGCAGGACAATGTCTCGAAAAAGGAGCTGGCGGCAATTATGGATCGGTATGCTGACAGTGACCGCGGCTTTTTCAAGACGCAGCTACCGATCGCGCACATTTTCCCAAACAGCTACCCCGTTTCCCGCTCAGAAGCCCGGAGACTCTGCGCGATGATCCGCCGCTTTGAAGAAGTCAAGCTCGACTTTTCGGACGTCTCACAGATCGGTCAAGGATTTGCACACGAGCTGTTTGTCGTCTTCCCGGCGCAGCACCCGGAAATTCAGATCCATGTTGAAAACGCTTGCCCGGCCGTTGCCGGTATGATTGCGCGCGTGCAAAAAACACATTGAAGTGCGCGAAGCATCAACGCCCCATCCGCATTTGGATGGGGCGTTTCTGTTGATACAGTCGGGCGCGCTCATGCCTCCGGCGACTCTGCCAGCGGCGCGAGCGCACTGCAGCTGGCCGAAGAGAGCATCCCCACAGATGCGGACTGACCGGACGCACCCGCGCGCGCCCTGGCGAATACCATGGGTACGGGAGGCACCCGCCTCCGGAGGAAGGGGAAGCAACCATGACACAGATCCAAACGCTCAATGAGCTACAGCCCGGCCAGAGCGCGACCGTGTGCAGTGTGTGCGCGCCCGACGGGATGCAGCGGCGGCTGCGCGATCTCGGCCTGATCGAAAACACACGCGTCGTCTGCCTTGGCCGCAGCCCCATGGGTGACCCAAGCACCTATCTCATCCGCGGCACCGTGATCGCGCTGCGGCAGTGCGACTGCTGCGGCATCCGCGTGGCCGTGTCGTAAAGGGGGTGCGCGCATGGGACTGACGCACCGCTCTGTCGGCGCGCACGCGGCCGCGTTCGGCGGCACACGCCGGACGGGCGAGCGCGTCGTGGCACTGGCAGGCAATCCGAACGTCGGCAAGAGCACCGTCTTTAACGCCCTGACCGGGATGCACCAGCACACCGGCAACTGGGCCGGAAAGACCGTTGGCTGCGCGTGCGGCCGGTGCCGCTCGGCGCAGGAGGACTACTTATTTGTAGACATTCCGGGCACATACTCCCTGTGTCCGCACTCGGCGGAGGAGGCAGTCGCGTGCGACTTTGTGCGCGGCGGCGAGGCCGACGCCGTGGTCGTTGTGTGCGACGCGACGTGCCTGGAGCGCACGCTCGTGCTCGCGCTGCAGGTGCGCGCCGTAACGCCAAACCTGATCGTATGCGTGAACCTGCTCGATGAGGCGCGGCGCAAGCGCATCTCCGTCGATCTGCCGGAGCTGCAGGCGCAGCTCGGCGTGCCGGTTGTGGGCGTGACGGCACGGAAAAAGAAAACGCTCTCCACTCTGCTCGACGCGCTCGACGCCGTCGTGGCGGCACCACAGCCGCTGCCGGACGTAGCACCGCCGGCCGACCCCGCGGACGATGTGCGCCGGGCCGAGGCCGTCTGCCGCGCGTGCGTCACCTATGGCACGGCGGAATACGCCGCGCGCGACCGGCGGCTCGACCGTCTGCTCACAAGCCGGGCGACCGGCTACCCCGTCATGCTGCTGGGGCTGGCAGGCGTGCTGTGGCTGACAATCGCGGGCGCGAACGCGCCGTCGGAATGGTTGGCACGCGGGCTCGGCTGGGTGCAGACGCAGTTTTCCGCGCTGCTGACGGCACTACACGCGCCGGGCTGGCTACATGGTCTGCTGGTGGACGGTATGTTCCGCACGCTGGCGTGGGTCGTGGCCGTGATGCTGCCGCCAATGGCGATCTTTTTCCCGCTGTTCACACTGCTTGAGGACGCGGGATATCTGCCGCGCGTGGCCTACAACCTCGACCGGCCGTTTCACGCCTGCCACGCGTGCGGCAAGCAGGCGCTGACGATGTGCATGGGCCTCGGCTGCAACGCGGCGGGCGTGGTCGGCTGCCGGATCATCGACTCCGAGCGCGAGCGGCTGCTCGCCGTGCTGACCAACAGCCTCATGCCATGCAACGGGCGGTTCCCGGCGCTCATTGCACTCATGACCATGTTCTTCGCCGCAGCCTCCGGCAGCTCGCTCGTCAGCGCGCTGCTGCTCACGGCGGCGCTCGTGCTGAGCGTGGGGCTGACGTTCGGCGCGACGTGGTTGCTGAGCGTGACCGTGCTGCGCGGCAAGCCGTCAGCCTTCGCACTGGAGCTGCCGCCGTACCGCGCGCCGCAGATCGGGCAGGTGATCGTGCGCTCCGTACTCGACCGGACGCTGTTCGTGCTCGGGCGCGCAGCTGCCGTGGCCGCACCGGCCGGCATGGTCTTGTGGACGCTGGCAAACGTGCGCATCAGCGGGGCGAGTCTGCTGGCGTGGTGCGCGGGCGCACTCGACCCGCTCGGGCGGCTCATGGGCATGGACGGCGTGCTGCTGCTGGCGTTCGTGCTCGGGTTTCCGGCCAACGAAATCGTACTGCCGATCGCCGTGATGGGGTATCTGGCGCAGGGCAGTCTGGGTGATTCGCTCGGTCTGGCACAGATGCATACATTATTGACCGCCAACGGTTGGACGCAGACGACCGCCGTGAGCGCCGTGCTGTTTTTCCTGCTGCACTGGCCATGCTCGACAACGCTTTGGACGATCCGGCGCGAGACCGGCAGCGCAAAGTGGACGCTGCTGGCTGCGCTGCTGCCGACGGCGATGGGCATGACGCTGTGTACGGCGTTCACGGCGCTGGCGCGCTGGCTCGGCTGGTGAGCGGATGGACGGCGGACGCCGGGGCATACTAACCGCAGGACACAGGAAAGGACGAAGCAAGTGACCCGACCGACCACAGAGGAGCTTGCGCGCCGCGCGCTCGAGGCCGTTGCCAAGGCGCACGGTGTGCCCGTTGCCGACGTGCGCGCCGCCGTGCGCGGGGCGGCCGAACACACGCAAGATCTCGGCGCGCTCGCGCCGGAGGAGCTGGTGGCATATCTCGCGCACAAGAGCAAGAACCGGGAGCCGTAATGGCCCCCGGTTTTGTCATGCCGGGGCGAAAAACGCCGTTGTGCCGGGGCGCGTTTCGGATTATAATGGAAGCACCACACCGCGGCCCGCCCGCGGGAAGGAGCGAACCATTATGAAATTTCTTCACCTCGCCGATCTGCACCTCGGCAAGCGCGTTAACGGCTTTTCGATGCTGGAAGATCAGGCGTACATCCTGCGGCAGATCCTCGCCATAGTCGATGACGAGCGGCCGGACGGCGTGCTGATCGCGGGCGACGTGTACGACAAGCCCGTGCCGCCGACCGAGGCCGTCGAGCTGCTCGACCGGTTTTTGACCGAGCTGTGCACGCGCGGCGTACCGGTATTTCTCATCAGCGGCAATCACGACTCGCCGGAGCGGCTGGCCTTCGGCGGGCAGGTCATGGGCAGCTGCGGCATCCACATCGCGCCGGTCTACGGCGGCGCGGTCGAACCCGTCGCGCTGTACGACACGTTCGGCCCCGTGTACCTGTGGCTGCTGCCGTTTTTGAAGCCCGCGCACGTGCGCCGCTGGTTCCCGGACGCGGAGATCGAGAGCTATACCGACGCCGTGGCCGCCGCCGTCGCGCACATGGACATCGACCGCACCGCGCGCAACGTGCTCGTGACGCACCAGTTCGTGACCGGCGGAGCGCGCAGCGGCTCAGAAGAGCTGTCCGTCGGCGGGGCGGACAATGTGGACAGCAGCGTGTTTGCGCCGTTTGACTACGTGGCGCTCGGTCACCTGCACGGCGCGCAGCAGGTCGGCAGCCCTACGATCCGCTACGCCGGGTCCCCGCTCAAGTACTCCTTTTCCGAGGCAAATCAGCGCAAATCCGCAACGGTCGTGACGCTCGGCGAAAAGGGCGCGATCGATGTGCGCATCCTGCCGCTGACGCCGCTGCGCGACCTGCGCGAGATCCGCGGCAGCTATGACGAGCTGACCGCGCGGAGCTTTTACGAGCACACGACCTACCGCAGCGACTACCTGCACCTGATCCTCACGGACGAGCAGGACGTGTTCGACGCCGTGGGCCGGCTGCGGGCGATCTATCCGTACCTGATGACGCTCGACTATGACAACGCGCGCACACGCGCCGCCGGGACGGTGGCAGCCCCCGCGGCCATGGAGCAGCGCACACCGCTGGAACTGTTCGAGGCACTGTATCTGCAGCAAAACAACCAGCCCATGAGCGATGAACAGCGCGCATTCGCAGCGCAGCTCATGGACCAGATCCGGGAGGCACAGCCATGAGACCGCTGAACCTGACCATGTCCGCCTTCGGCCCGTATGCCGGGCAAACAACGGTGGACTTTTCTGCGCTCGGCACGTCCGGGCTCTACCTCATCACCGGCGACACGGGCGCCGGCAAGACAACGATCTTCGACGCGATCACCTACGCGCTCTATGGCGAGGCGAGTGGCGAGAGCCGCGACAGCTCCATGCTGCGCAGCAAATACGCAGCGCCCGAGACGCCGACATTCGTGGAGCTGACATTCACAAACGGCGGCAAGACCTATACCGTGCGCCGCAACCCCGAATACACACGCCCGAAAAGCCGTGGCACCGGCACGACCGTGCAGAAGGCGGACGCCGAGCTGACGATGCCGGACGGCCGCGTCATCACGAAGGTGCGCGACGTGACCGCCGCCGTGACAGACATTGTCGGCATAGACCGGGAGCAGTTTGCCCGCATCGCGATGATCGCGCAGGGAGAGTTCCGCAAGCTGCTGCTCGCTCAGACGGACGAGCGCAAGGCCATCTTCCGCCAGATCTTCCACACGGGGCAGTATCAGGCGCTGCAAAACCGTCTCAAGGAGGAGGCCGCCGCGCTCGACCGGCAGTGCAGTGAGCTGGAGGCCGGTCTGCGGCAAGCGGCCGGGAGCATCCGCTGCGAGACGCCGGACACGCTCCCGGACGCGCTGGACACCGACGCGCTGCTGGAAGCGCTCGATGCATTGCTGCGCGCGGATGCGGCCGCACAGACACGGGCCCAGACCGAACGTGTAGAAACGGAGGCCCGGCGCGAGCAGGTGCTCTCCGATCTCGGCAAGTCGGAGGCGCTGGAGGCCGCGCGTGCGAAACTCGCCGAAGCGGAGGCTGCCTTGGTGCAGGCGCAGTCCGAGGCCAAGGCCGCACAGGCGGCGCTGGACGCCGCCATGGCTTCGCAGCCGGAGATCCAGAGCCGACGGCAGAGCATCACACGGCTGGAAGATGCGCTGCGGCGGTATGGACAGCTCGACACGCTGCGCGCGCAGGCGGAGTCGGAACGGAAACGGCTGGCACAAGAGCGCAGTGACCTCGACGCCGCACAAGCGCAGCTGCAAACGGCAACACAGGCGCTGGAGCGCGCACGTGCGAAACTGAGCGAGCAGCCGAAGCTGGCCGTAACCGCCGCGCAGACCGGGCACGCGCAGGATGCGGCCGCGCAGCGCTGCACACAGCTGGCAGCGCTGGAGCAGCAGCACCGGCAACGCGCCGAATTGGAAGCGGCGCTCGACGCCGCACAGGCAGCATACCGAAAAGCGGCCGAGGCCGCACAGGCGGCACTGGCGCACTACAGCGCGCAAAACCGTGCCTATCTTGACGCGCAGGCGGGCATCCTCGCGCGCACACTCGTGCCCGGGCAGCCCTGCCCGGTCTGCGGCGCGACGGAGCACCCCTGCCCCGCCGCCGCACCGGAACAGACGCCGGACACCGCCGCGATCAAGCGCGCGCTTTCAGACAGCGACCGGGCGCAGAAAACGGCCGCGCAGCGCAGCGCGCAGGCAGCCGGCCTGCGCGGGCAGCTGGACGCCGTGCGCGAGGCGCTGGCGCAGGCGTGCCGGGCGCTGACACCGCCGCTCGACCCGGACACACTGGACAGCACGCTGCCCACCTTGCAGGCGGCGGCGGCGCAGGACGCCGAATCGCTCGCCGCGCAGCACGCGGCACAGCAGCAGATGCTTGCAACACTGCAGACACTGGAAGCCGGCCTGCCGGAGCAGGAAGCGTCCCTCCGGCAGCAGCAAGCGGATATTCAAGACCGCGCGCAGGCGCTCTCTGCGCTTGAGGCGCGGTGTGCGGAGCTGGATGCGGACGTCCGGCGCCGCGCACAGGAGCTGCCGCACACGAACCGCGCGGCGGCGCAGCGCGCACTCGACGAGACGCGCACACAGTGCGAGGCACTGCAGCAGGCGCTGGACACGGCGCGCGAGCGCAGCAGCGCGGCACAGTCCGTGCTTGCCGGGTTGACCGGAACACGCGACGCATTGCGTGCCCAGCTGCAGGCCGCGCCGCCGGCAGACATTGCCGCCCTGCGCGCACAGCGGGACACGCTGACTGCGCACGTGGAACAGCTGCAAGCCCGGATTCATACCTGTGATGCGCGGCTGGAGCAAAACCGTGCGGCCCGCGCGGCCATCGACACGCAGCGGCAGCAGCACGCTGCCGTGCGCGCGCGCTGGCAATGGGTGCACGCACTGGCCGCGACGGCCAACGGCGCCGTGCCCGGCAAGGAAAAGATCATGCTCGAGACCTACATCCAGACCGCGTACTTCGACCGCATCCTCGGCCGCGCGAACACGCGCCTGCTCATCATGTCCGGCGGGCAGTACGAGCTGCGCCGCTGCGCCGGCGGGGGCGATAACCGCAGTCAGACCGGGCTGGAGCTGGAGGTCATCGACCACTACAACGGCACGACGCGCAGCGTCAGAACGCTCTCCGGCGGCGAAACGTTTGCCGCCTCCCTGTCGCTGGCGCTCGGCCTCTCCGACGAGGTGCAGGCAACCGCCGGCGGTGTGCAGCTTGAGGCAATGTTCGTCGACGAGGGGTTCGGCTCGCTGGACAGCGAGGCGCTGCAGCAGGCGCTCACCGCGCTCGTGGGCGTATCGGGCGGCAACCGCATCGTAGGCATCATCTCCCACGTGGCGGAGCTCAAGGACCGCATCGACCGGCAAATCATCGTCACGAAAGACCGCAGCGGCGGCAGCCATGTGCAGGTACAGGCATGAGATAAAAAAAGCATCCCCGGCAGCCGAAGCTGCCGGGGATGCTGGTCATGCGGCGGTCACTCCACAACGAACAGCAGATACCACTGCCCGTCGACCTGAACGAACTCAAAATAAAAGTCATTGTCCTGACCGTTTTGATACGTCACGTCGCAGGCGACGATGACATTGTCGTCGATGCGCACGCCGAGCTCGCGCTGGATCTCGCGCACGTCGCTGGCGTCGAGACTGTCGTCGTCATAGACATAATAGTCGTCGATGGCCCTGCCGTAGTCATAATACCAGTCGTCGAGCTGGATGAGGGCGTCCTCGCGGCCGGTGACGGTATCGTCGTCCTGCATATACGCGATCCCCTCCGGCAGGAAAAGGTCGAGCATGGCATCGACATCATCGTTTTCAAAATACGTGAAGTAGCGCTCGAGGAGGCGATCCACATCCGCGCCGCCGGCTGTGCTGGGGCCGCTCGCCTGACGGGCGGCAAAAATGCCGACCACGACCGCTACGATCACGACCAGCGCGGCAAAGCCGCACAGCAGACCGATCAGGAGCTTTTTGGGCTTGTGCTTCGGGCCGATCTCCGGCGAGGAGACCGCACCGCCGGTGGCAGACCCATACCAGCCGGTCTGACCCTGGGGCGCTTCGGGCGCGGGCATACCGCAGACGGTGCAAAAGCGCGCGCCGGGCGTGAGCCGGCTGCCGCAGCGCGGGCAGATACCGGGGCCGAATGGGGCCGACGTGCTCTGCTGAGACGATGCGGGCTGCGTCGTATCGGCCGGGGCAGGCTGCTCCGGCGCGGGGGCGCCGCAGTTGGTGCAAAAGCGCACGCCGTCCTCGAGCGGCGCGCCGCACTGGGTGCAGGTGCGCGGGGCATTGGGCTGGGCAGACGCGGCGTTTCCGGCCGGGTTGAATGCCGGGGGATACGGCGTCTGCGGGGCGGTGGGCTGCTCGGGCAGCATGGTGCCGCAGGCACGGCAGATCACGGCGCTGTCGGAAAGCTGCGCGCCGCATTTCGGGCAGAGCATGGCAAAACCTCGTTTCTGTTTCGGATTTCTCTCATTGTAACATCCGGCTTTCGATTTTACAATCCATTCTTTGCGTGTTATACTCATAGAAACGCATATTTTGATTTTTTCGGAGGCAACAAATCCATGAACATCACTGCCATCATCTATGACGCCGACGCGCGCCGCACGGCCTACATCCTCGGCACGGTCATCGGCAACTGCAAGCTCTTCCCGGCCGAGCGCGCCCCGCGCGATTGGAGCGGCTACGCAAACGTGATCACCGTCGCCGCGGGCGAGGACGGCCCGGTCGTGACCGCCGGGCTGCAAAAGCGCGTGACCTTCCGCCCCAAGGGCGAGGACGAGACCGTTGCCGCCGCCGAGCTGATCGCAAAAGCTTTCTGCCCGCCGGAGGCCCCGATGCCGGCGGACGCACTCAAAGCGCGCATCGACGCTTTTCTGGAGGCGCACAACACGCTCGCGCTTGCGACCGGCTGCGGCAAGTGGGTAAGGTGCACGCCGCTGGAATATCTGCGTGTGGACGGCAAACTCTACATCCTCACCGAGGGCGGGCTGAAGTTCAAAGGCATCTGGTGGAACGGGGCGATCTCCGCCGCCGTGTACGACAGCTACGCGGGCATGGACGCGCTCGCCGGGCTGCAGATGACGGGCACGGCCGCATACATCGACCCGCTGAGCGACGAATACCGCAGCGTGATCGAGGCGCGCGGCGTGCAGCTGCAGCAGCTGCAGCAAATGCCCGCGATGCTGCACGCGGTGCGGCTGGACATCACGCGCTATGAGCTGCTCGACGGCGCGCTGCGCCACGACGGCTACGCCGCGCGGCAGGTACTTGATCTGGACTGATGTATTCTATTTTCCCATCTGTTCCATACTATGGTTAGAGAGCGGCCGCTCCGAAACCGGACACAGAGGAAGGTGGAATCTTTGCACGAAGCAGGCACGCAGCCGGCCATCCCGGTCGGGCTGGGTATGGCGCTGGTGCACAACCAGCAGGCGCTGACAAAGTTTTCAGCGCTCACGGACGAGGAAAAGCGCGCGTTCATCGCGGGCGTGCACGGCATTGACTCGCGGCAGGAGATGCGCGCATATGTCGACCGATTCGCAGAAAGCTGAACCTACCCCCGTTGCAGATCTGCAGCGGGGGTAGATTCATGTCTCAAAGCGGATGAGCGTGCACAGCGTATCCGCGCTGTAGACGCACACGAAGGGCCCGGAGTCCGTCGCGGCGTATTTGAGCGTAACGGCATCCACGTCCTTGACCGCCTTCGGGTAGACCATGCGAAAGCCTGTGAACGCATCCCGGCACACGGTATCCGGCAGGACCTCGAGCGCGAGGTCAAGATACTTGGTGTTATGTACATGGCCGTTGAAGTCGATGTCGCTGCGGCGCAGAGGCAGCGTTTTCTCCCCGTCAAAGACCTCCGGCGCGCGCAGCCGCGGCGCAGCGAGCGCAAACACGCCGCGGGCCTCCGGCCGATAGGTCCGGAACCGCGTCTGGTCGATGCGGATGATCTTTTGCGTGCGCAGGTCGAACAAAACGAGCCGTGACTCGGCACGGACGAGCTCCGTGCCGGTTTCATCCGCAATCGTATAGTCGCGGAAGATGCGCCCGGTCGGCACGCTGTCGCGCACCCAAGTCGTGACGCGCAGGCGCGCCTTGCTGTCCGGCCGGCGCACGATCTGGACACGCCAATCGGTCAGCACCCAGGTGATGCCGCTCTGACTGTCCTCGACCACGTTGTCTCCGGCCGTGTCGGAATGGCGGCTGGCCGTGTTCTCCAGAATGCGCAGGATCGCTTCATAGCCCAGCTTGCCGCCGCGGTCAAAATCGGCAACGCCCGGCTGATATAGTTCCGAATAAAACATGATGATTGCTCCGTAATCGTGAATGTGCTGCGTTCAAGCGTCCGGCAGGCAGCCGTTGGCGAACATCCAACTGTAAGCCAGCGCCCAGGAGCCGAACAGATCCGTCTCATGCAGGGCGCGCACCTGCGCGCGCGTATACCACGCCGACTCGATCTCCTCCATCGGATCGGTGCTCGGACGGAACGTCCCCTCCGCCGTGCCGAAAACGCAGACCGTGCGCTCGTCGCCGATGCCGACCGTACACGCTGCCGGCGGCAACACGTGCGTAATGGCCGTCAGGCGCAGGCCTGTCTCCTCGCGCAGCTCGCGGCGAGCCGCCTGCTCGGGCGTCTCTCCCGGCTCGATGAGGCCGCCGGGCAGGCCGTAGATGCGCTGGCCGAGCTCCATGCGAAACTCGTGAATGAGCGCAATATGCTCGCGCTGCGCGTCGGTGAGCACCATGACGACCGCGTCCGTGCGGTGGTGCTGCAGGTGCTCGAGCGAGTCGATGTTCCGGTCGCGGCTGACCATCTCATACGTGCGCGGGCAGCCGGTGCGGTCGATATAATGCAGGTCGTAGCGGTGCAGGAACGCGCCGCCGCCCTTCTTTTCAATGTCAACGAATTGCATGGTGGACGCCTCTTTGGTCATGATAACTTAGAATACCACATTTTATCCCGGTCTACAACCGAAAATGCGCAGAGCAGCCGCTGTTAAAAAACAGCGGCTGCTCTGTTGGGGGAAGAAAAAAGGGAGGATGCGAGACGGGACCGGATGGCCACGCCCAGTATAAACATAACATACCTTTCTTAAAATATCATGAGTGTCAGCCGATTTCCGGCAGCGGCACAATGCCGTGCGAGAGTTTGAGCTGCAGCACGCGCAGCACACTCTGGTCGAGCGCCGCCTGCGTGAGCGTGCCGTCCGCAAGCGCCTGCTCCACGGCCGCGACCGTGCCGGGCACATCGCTGATCTCGAGCAGCATATCGTTGCCGGCGGAGAGGGCGAGCACGGCCTTCTCCCCGTCTGTATACTGCGCGAGGGCCTGCATCTGCAGCCCGTCCGTGACAATGACGCCGCGGAAGCCGAGATCATAGCGCAGCAGATTCGTGACAATCTTGTGCGAAAGAGAAGCCGGCAGATCGTCCATCGCCAGCACGGTCAGATGGCCGACCATGACCATGTCCGCCCCGGCGGCAATGCCGGAGACGAAGGGCTTGAGATCCTCCTGCCGGAGCTGCGGGAGTGTCTTGTCGACCGTGGCGGCGCCGTTGTGCGAATCTGCGGCCGTGCTGCCGTGGCCCGGAAAATGCTTCAGGCAGCAGATGATCCCGGCATCGCGAAAGCCGCTCACGGCGGCGGCGACGAGCTCCGCCGCCTCATCGTAATCATCGCTGTAGGCGCGGTCGCCGATGGCGTTGCTCTGCCTGTTCGTCCACACGTCGGCCACGGGCGCAAAGTCCGTATTGAAGCCGTAGGCCGCAATGTCGCGCGCGAGGGTCTGCGCATTGTCATACGCCACCTGCGTGCCGAGGCCGCGATAGCTGTACATACTGTTCAATTTCGTCGTGCCGACCGTGTTCATCAGGCGCGCAACGCGGCCGCCCTCCTCGTCCACGGTGACGAGCGGGGCCGTCGGACAGGCGGCTGAAAGCGCGGATGTGAGCGCGGAGAGCTGCTCGCCGGAGGTCATGTTGCCTGCCGAGAGCAGAAAACCGCCGACGGGATAGTCCTGCAGCGCGGCGGAAAGCTTGTCCGTCACGGCCGTGACCATGCCGCCATCCGTGAGCACCTCGGGGTGCACGATGAGCAGCTGACAGATCTTCTCGCGCGTGGTCATGCCGTCGAGCAGCATCTGCGCCGCATCCTGCTGCACCTGAGCAGACGTGCGGGGCGTGGGCTCCGGCTGCGCGGCGGTCTGCCCGCGGCGGACACACACGACCACGAGCAGCACCGCCAGCGCCGCGAGCACAAGCAGATAAACCGCCGCGCGCCAGTTTCGCTTTATGGTTTTCCAAAATTCATTCCAGCTCATGGCTCTAGTTTACCGCACCGGCGCCGAAAACGCAACGATATCCCATCGACGCGGAAGACTTGTTTCGTTCACAATTTCGTGCTATAATTGGAGACAAAATTTCGGGGCGAGCGCCCCCAGACAGGAAGTGTTCTATTCTTATGACAAAAATTGATATTTTCTCCGGTTTTCTCGGCGCCGGCAAGACCACGCTGATCAAAAAGCTGATTGCCGAAGCGTACACGGGTGAAAAAATCGTGCTGATCGAAAATGAGTTCGGTGAGATTGCCATCGACGGCGGCTTCCTCAAGGACTCCGGCGTGCAGATCAACGAAATGAACTCCGGCTGCATCTGCTGCAGCCTCGTGGGCGACTTTGCCGACGCGCTGCAAAAGGTGCTCGCGCAATTCCACCCCGACCGCATCCTCATCGAGCCGTCAGGCGTCGGCAAGCTGAGCGACGTCATCCGCGCCGTGCAGGGCGTGCAGTCCGACGAGCTGGTGCTCAACGGTTTCACGACCGTGGTCGACGCGAACAAGTGCAAAATGTATATGAAAAACTTCGGTGAGTTCTTCAACAACCAGGTTGAAAACGCGAGCGCCATCATCCTCTCGCGCACCGAAGGGATCCGCCCCGAAAAGCTCGACGCCGCCGTGGCGCTGCTGCGCGAGAAGAACCCGACCGCGACCATCGTGACCACGCCGTGGACGGAGCTTGACGGCAAACAGATTCTCGAGACGATGGAGCGGCGCGACACGCTGTCCGCCGAGCTCGAGCACCTCAAGGCCGAGACTGCCGAGGACGAGCACGAGCACGAGCATCATCACCATCATCACGACGAGGAGGATGACCACGACCATGCGTGCTGCTGCGGCCACCACCATCACCATGACGATAACGATGATGACGAGCATGACCACGAGCATGATGAGCATGACCACGACCACTGCTGCGCCCATCACCATCACCACCACGACCACGACGCGGATGAGGTGTTCACAAGCTGGGGCACCGAGACGCCGCGCAAGTACACCGACGACGAGATCCGCACCGCGCTCGACGCGCTCATCAACGAGCACCGCTACGGCATTGTGCTGCGCGCCAAGGGCATCGTGCCCGCGACCGACGGCGGCTGGATCCACTTTGACTACGTGCCCGGCGAGTCGGACGTCCGCCGCGGCAGCGCACAGGTCACCGGCCGCGTGTGCGTGATCGGATCGCACCTGGCCAAGGATGCACTGAAGGAGCTGTTCCACATTGGCTGACACGAAACAGCAGGCACCGGATCTGCCGGTATACCTGTTCACCGGCTTCCTGGAGGCCGGCAAGACCAAATTCATTCAGGAGACGCTCGAGGACAATCGCTTCCACAAAGGCGAACGCACGCTGCTGCTGCTGTGTGAAGAGGGCGAGGAAGTCTACGAGCCGGACAAGTTCTGCGCCGGAAACGTCTACGTGCGCAACATCGACGAGGAGTCTGACCTCACGGTCGCGCACCTGAAAGCGCTGCAGGACGAGATCCAGCCAGAGCGCGTACTGGTGGAATACAACGGTATGTGGATGCTCGACTCGCTCTACGGCAATCTGCCGGAGGGCTGGGCAGTCGCGCAGGAATTCCTGTTTTGCGATGCGACGTCGTTTTTGAGTTACAATGCGAATATGCGCCAGCTCATGGTGGATAAGCTCAAGAGCGCTGAACTCGTCGTGCTCAACCGCTACAGCGACAGCATGGATCGCATGGAGATGCACCGCATCATCCGTGCGATCTCCCGCCGGTGCGACATCGCGTATGAATACACGGACGGCAAGGTCGTCTATGACGACATTGAGGATCCGCTGCCGTTTGACCTCGACGCTCCGGTCGTCGAGATCGAGGACCGCGATTTTGCCATCTGGTACCGCGATATGTCCGAGGAGCCGAAAAAGTACGACGGCAAAACCATCGAGGTCAAGTGCCGCTGCCTCGTGCGCAAGAACGTGCCGAAGGGCTGCTTCATCGCCGGGCGGCACATCATGACCTGCTGCGTGCAGGACATTCAGTTTGCGGGTATTATCTGCGTGTGGGACCGCGCCGACGAGATCCGCAACGACGAGTGGGCCATCATCACGGCCCGGCTGGACTACAAGTTCCACCGCGCCTACGGCCGCAAGGGCCCCGTGTTCACGGTGCAGTCCGTGCAAGAGGTCGAAAAGCCGGAAGAACCGGTGGCCACGTTCTATTGAGTTGCCACGCGCAAAAAATCAGCCGCCCGGTGGGCGGCTGATTTTTCTTTTCCGAAATTCAGTTCTCGCGATCCTCGGCCGTGGACAGCAGGACACGGTCGTTATCAAACGCCTCGCCCGCCTTGGCGGCGAAGGTATCGAGCAGACCCTGCACGGTCATGTCCGCGCGCTCCGGGCCGGAGACATCGAGCACGATGCGGCCGGAATCCATCATGAGCGTGCGCGTGCCGAGTTCGAGCGCCTGATGCATATTGTGCGTGATCATGAGGCAGGAGATGCTGCGCTCGGACACAACGCTGCGCGTGAGCGCGAGCACCTTATCGGCCGTGACGGGGTCGAGCGCGGCCGTGTGCTCATCGAGCAGCAGCAGCTCGGGCGTAACCATGGTGGCCATGAGCAGCGTCAGCGCCTGACGCTGACCGCCGGAGAGCAGACCGACGGGCGTGTTCATGCGATCCTCCAGCCCCATGTCAAGCTGGGCGAGCGCGTCGCAGAAGAAGTCGCGGTCGCGGCGGCTCACGCGGCGGAAGGGCTTGTGCTTTTCCGGTGAGCGCAGATAAGCCACGGCAAGATTCTCTTCAATGGTCATGTGCGGCGCGGTGCCCTTGAGCGGGTCCTGAAACAGGTGGCCGATGCGGCGGCTGCGCTTGTGCGACGGCAGGAACGTGATGTCCCGCCCGTCGAGCCGGATAGCACCGGCATCGACGAAGAACGCGCCGGTGATGGCATTGAAGAGCGTGCTCTTGCCGGCGCCGTTGGAACCGACGATGGTGGCAAACTCGCCGTCAGTGAGCGTGAGCGAAAGATCGGAAAGCGCGCGCTTTTCGTTCACAGTGCCGGCGTTAAACGTCTTGGAGATGCGGGAAACTTCAAGCATCGGTCTCGTCCCCCTTTCCGGACAGGGCGCGCAGCTTGCGGGCGTTGGACTTGATCTTCGCCAGGTGGACATAGTCCTTCATATTCGGTGCGGCGATGGCGACGGCCACGATGACGGCGGACACGAGCTTGAAGTACTCGGCCGAAATGTTCAGCCGCAGCGCCAGTGCGATGATGAAACGGTAGACAATGCTGCCGAGCACGACGCAGACGACGCGCTTGCCGATGCCGCCACGGTGACCGGCAAAGACCTCGCCGATGATGAGGCTCGCGAGCGCGATCGTGACCATGCCGGTGCCGAGATTGATGTCACAAAACTTATTATACTCCCCGATCAGGCAGCCGGCCAGCGCCGTGAGGGCGTTGGCCAGGCACAGGCCGATCGTGATGGTGGCTTTCGGGTTGATGGAGGAAGCGCTGACCATATCCAGACTGTCACCCGTGGCGCGGATCGACAGACCCATCGACGTGCCAAAAAAGCGGATGAGCACAAATACGATGACCGCCACGATGAGCGCGAGCAGGATCAGGCGGCTCCACTGGCCGCCGACGAGGCCCTTGAAGAGCGAGAACACCGTGTCGCGCCCGGTGATGGACACGTTGGAGGAAAAGCCCATGACCGCGAGGTTGATCGTGTAAAGGCCGGTGTTCGAGATGATGCCGGCGAGGATGCTCTCCACGCCGAGGCGCGTCTGCAAAAAGGCCGTAATATAGCCAGAGAGCACACCCGCCGCCATGGCCGCGAACAGCGCCAAGATCGGATGGCCGGCGATCGTGAGCATGGCGCCCACGGCGCAGCCGAGCGTGAAGCAGCCGTCGGTGGACAGGTCGGCGATATTCAGGATGGAAAAGCTGATGAACAGCGCCAGTGCGACGAGGCCATAAATGAGGCCGACCTCGAGCGCCGTCTGCAAAACGGTCAGCATGAAGCTCCCTCCTTCGGGATGTCAGATCGATCAGTTAAAATTCTGCTGCGTGGTCGTCTCAAGCACGGAGCTGCACTTGCCGTCGAACGCCTGCTTGACAGCCGCGAGGTCGTAGCCGAGGGCGGCGCAGCTTTCGGTGTTGATCATGGCAATGCCGTTATCAAACGTGGTCACGGCCAGCGTGGCAGGATCCTTGCCGTCAACAAGCACCTGCACGACCATGTCGGCCGTGATGGTGCCGAGCTTGGTGTAATCCACACCGTAACCGACGAACGCACCGTTGAGGGCGAAGGAGTCCGCGCCGCAGTACTGCGGGATCTTGGCATTGAGGAACTTCTCGTAGATGGCAAGCTCGGCGGTCATGATGGTGTTGTCGGTCGGGGTGAAGACGGCGTCGACCTTCTCGGCGATGAGCGCATCGACGGCGGAAGTGACCTCATCGGTGGTGGTGCCGGTCTTTTCCACGTAGCGGATGCCCTTGCCGTCGAGGTAAGTCTTGGCGTCCTCAATGGCCTGCTTGGAGGAATCCTCGCTCTTGGAATAGAGCAGGCCGACGGTCTTGGTGTCCGGGTTCTGGGCAAGCATCAGATCGAGCAGGCCCTTGGTGTTGAGCGCGTCGCTCGTACCGGTGATGCGGCCGCCGGGCGCGTCAAGCGAATCGACGATGCCGGCACCGACCGGATCCGTCACAGCGGAAAAGACGATGGGGATCTCGGTGTCCTCGGTGGCGGACTGCATGATCTTCACGGCCGGGGTCGCGATCGGGACGATGAGGTCCACACCCTTGCTGACGAGCTCGGCGCCGATCTGGTTGAGCGTCGTGCCGTCTGCCTGACCATTGTAGAGCGTGTAGTCAAAGGTCACGCCCAGCTCTGCGGCCTTGGCGTCGAGCTCGGCCTCGATGGCCGCCTCAATCTGGTTGAGGGACGCATCGTCCACATACTGCACGATGCCAACCTTATAGGTCTTGCCCTCGGTCTTGGTATCTCCTTCGCTCTTGCTGCCGCAGGCGGACAGGCCCATGAGCGCGGTGACGGCGAGCACGCCGCCGACGATCTTCTGGAAAGTCTGATTCATGATATATTCTCCTTTATCGAAATCTGATGATGGTTTTCTTTATGGTATTCGGATACGGTCTGCCGCGGCAAAGTTTCTCCGGCCGCCACGCCATCGTCTGGTTTTCCGCGCCATATGCATCCCTCCTGCGGTGATTTTGAGCAATAAAAAAAGCCTCGTCCACGAAACGGTTCCTTCCGTTTCATGGGACAAGACTGTAACTCCTGCGGTGCCACCCATATTGGCGCTCATGCGCCCGCTTTGCACGTACGATCATACGCTCCGCCGGATAACGGCCGCGGCCACCGTCGCCCCTCATGCTGCTGCAATCGGTTTGCCCTCGCAAGTCCATTCGCCATTCGTCCGCTGCAGCGCTTCCACCGTCCGCTGCTCTCTGAAAGCTTCGTAAATGGGTACTCCTCTCGGTCATCGGTTTCTCGATGGTGTTACTTTACCACTTCCGGCAGCGGATTGCAAGCCCCATTTTCACAAATCTGCACAATTTTTTCGTGCAGCTTTTTACGCTTTGACGAAAAACGTCCCCGACCAGATGGTCAGGGACGTTACGGAATGGCTCATTTTCCGGCATAGACAAAAGCGTTCGGCAGTGTACGCCCGGCGGTGAGCGCGGGGTTGGAGCTGCGCATGATGTACTTGCCCTTGTACCAGATCATGGCGCTGGTGCCGCCGTCGAGGTTCATGGCCTGCATACAATCGTGCTTGGCCATGATGGCCGCGCAGTCCGGCACGCTGATGCCGACCGACGTCGTGAGCCGGCCCTCGACCAGCAGGGCGATAATCTCGCCGTACTTCGACTGGCCGAGACAGGCGCGCGGCTGCAGGTCGGAGAAGCCGCTGCGGGCATTGACGACCGTCTCCCCGTCGATGATCATGGCGGGCGAAAACTCGACCGCATCCGTCGTGCCGGGGGAAACCGCGGAATCGCTGTCGCGGATGTAGATACGGTTGTCCTCATGCAGCTCTAGGCGCTTGTAGCCATAGCCCATGTGACCGTCGCCGTAGGACTTGCCGTTGCACATGGCGTAGCCCGCGAGGGTGCCGCCGTTGCCGGTGCCGCCCGGGTCGATGAAGCCCGAACCGGTCATGCCGATGACGCCGCCGTGGTCCTCGGCGATCTTGCCGCAGACCTGGCCGACGCTGCCGAGCGTAGACGCAGCCTGCAGACTCAGGCGCGACGGATCTTTCATGACGACGAGTACGCCGCGGTAAGTACTGCCCTTCTCGCGCGCAATGAGGATCTCGTTACGGGCGTCGATCGCGAGCACCTGCTCGCCCTGGATGGTGCGGATGCTGGTGCCGTCGTCCGTGAGGGCGGACTTGTCGATGTTGATGCGGCTCCAGCCGGCGGCAAGAACGTCGGGATGCTCCTTGACATACGCCTGCATACTCGGCACATCTACCTCCCAGAAGAGGTTATAAAACGCGATCTCTTCCTTGCTCATGCCCTTGGTGTCCGTAAGCGTCGGATTGCGGGACTCGACCTCTTCTTCTTCCCATTCGCTGTTGACGCCGATCTGCGCCTCCCTGGCTGCCTCCATTTCGGCAACGACCTTGTCAATGACGCTGCGTGGGATGAACGCTGTGGCCAGCCACTGGTGGCTGAGCGTGTTCATGGCCGTCTGGATATAGGCCGTGCGCCACTTGGCGATGAACGGAATGTTGGAATAGACCGCCGTCAGGTACAGACCGGCCAGAATGGCCAGGACCAGAAACAGGATCAGCAGCCGACGGCCGAGACTCTTTTTCTTCTTCGGCTTTTTGGGCTTTTTCGCCTTGCGGCCGCGCTTGCCGGTCGAGGCCGGGACGGCCTGCTGCGGACGGCGGCGGTCCTCCGGCGCGCTGCGTCGCGGCCGGGCGGCGTCATCCGTCCACTGGCTGGCGTGCTGCTGCGTGGGACGCTGCTGCGTGGGACGCTGCTGCGCGGGGCGCTGCTGGGCAGGGCACTGCTGGGCAGAACGCTGCTGGGCAGGGCGCTGCTGCGCAGGACGCTGCTGCACGGGGCGCTGCTGCGCAGTATCGGAAGCGGGCCGCTGCGTGCCCGTGGGGCGCGGCGGCGCGGAAAACAACTTCAAGGGGCGACTCCTCCTTTATGTGCGGGAGATTACGAAGAGCTTGACGGCGGGAACCGAAAAAAGTTCCGAACCGGGCGGGAAAAACGAGAAGGCCCGCCGAGCGAGCCTTCCCGGAAACGTGCAGGGGTGCGGCCGCTCAGCAAAGCTGCGCGCCGGCGGGCACGCTGTCATCGAGCATGAGCAGGTTGAGCTTGCCGTCCTTCTCGGCCGAGAGGAGCATACCGTTGGAGGCCATGCCCATCATCTTGCGCGGCGGCAGGTTCAGGATCGCAACGACGGTCTTGCCGACGAGCTCCTCCGGGCGGTAGTACTTGGCGATGCCGGAGAGGATTTGCCGGTCGGTGCCGCTGCCGTCATCGAGCGTAAAGCACAGGAGCTTATCGGACTTTTTCACCGGCTCGCACTTGAGGACCTTGCACACGCGCATATCGCACTTGGAAAATTCGTCGATCGTCACATCCGGCAGCACGGGCGCGGCCTTCGGCGCGGCGGCAGCTGCTTTCGCCGCCTTGAGCGCCTCCAGCTCGGCGAGCTCTTTGGCCATGTCGATGCGCGGGAAGAGTGTCTCGCCTTTCTGGACGGTGACGTCTGCGGGCAGCACGCCCCAGACGGCGGCATTGTCCCACGTGGTCTGCTCCGCCGTGGCGCCGATCTGCGTGAAAGCTTTCGCGCAGCTGTCGGGCACGAAGGGCAGCAGGAGCGTGACGGTGATGCGCAGCGTCTCGAGCAGGTTATAGAGCACGGTGGCCAGACGCGCGCGCTTGCTCTCGTCCTTGGCGAGGACCCAGGGCGCCGTCTCGTCAATATACTTATTGGCGCGGGAGATGACCTTGAACACCTCGATGAGCGCCTGCTGCGTGCCGAACGTGTCCATGTAGCCGGCATAGGTTTCACGCAGGCCGGAAGCCATGGCGATAAGCTCATCATCGAGCGCATCCGGCTCACGCTCTGCCGGGAGCGTGCCGCCGAAGTACTTGATGACCATGGCGACCGTGCGGCTCAGGAGATTGCCGAGGTCGTTGGCAAGGTCGGTGTTGATGCGAGAGATGAGCAGCTCGTTGGAGAAGTTGCCGTCGCTGCCGAGCGGGAACTCGCGCAGGAGGTAATAGCGCAGCGCGTCCACACCGTAGCGCTCGGCGAGCACGACGGGGTCGACAACGTTGCCCTTCGACTTCGACATCTTGCCGCCGCCGAGCAGCAGCCAGCCGTGGCCAAAGACCTTCTTCGGCAGAGGCATACCCATGCTCATGAGCATGGCCGGCCAGATGATGGAGTGAAAGCGCACGATCTCCTTGCCGACCATGTGCACGTCGGCGGGCCAGAACTGGTCGTAATCGTCATACTTGTCGTTCAGGAAGCCGAGGGCCGTGCAGTAGTTGAACAGCGCGTCCACCCAGACGTAGACAACGTGGCCGGGGTCAAAATCGACCGGAATGCCCCACGTGAAGCTTGTGCGCGACACGCACAGATCCTCAAGGCCGGGGTCGATGAAGTTTTTGATCATCTCGTTGACGCGGCTGGCGGGCTCGAGGAACGTGCCGCTGAGCAGCAGTTCGCGCACGGGCTCGGCATACTTCGACAGGCGGAAGAAGTACGCCTCCTCCTCGGCATAGTGCACCTCGCGGCCACAGTCCGGGCACTTGCCGTCGACAAGCTGGCTCTCGGTCCAGAAACTCTCGCACGGCGTGCAGTACATACCGGAATACTTGCCTTTATAGATGTCACCCTTGTCGTACATCTTCTTGAAGATGCGCTGCACGGCCTCGACATGATAGTCATCCGTCGTGCGGATGAAGCGGTCATTGGAGATATTCATCAGCTTCCACAGCGCACGCACGCCGCCGGGGCCTTCGACGATGTTGTCCACGAACTGCTTGGGTGTGACACCGGCGGCCTCGGCCTTCTCCTCGATCTTCTGGCCGTGCTCGTCCGTGCCGGTCAGGAACATGACGTCATAGCCGCACAGGCGCTTATAGCGCGCGATCGCATCGGTCGCGACCGTGCAGTAGGTGTGGCCGATGTGCAGTTTGTCCGAGGGATAATAGATCGGGGTGGTGATATAAAACTTTCCTTTGCTCATACTGCATTCTCCTCTATATTAGTCTTCACCGGCGTCACCGGGGTCGTAGATGGAAGGATAAGGTGTCTGCTGCGGCTTCGGCGTGGGTGTGGGCGTCGGGGCCGGCGTAGCACTGGGCGTGGGCGTGGGCTTCGGCGTGGTATCGTGCGAGTGGTAGGTGCTGCTGGCCTCGACGGTGTGGCTGATCTGGTTGCCATCCTTATCGTAGACCGTGCGGTAGGTCGTGGCGCGCAGGCCCTCGGCCGTATAGCTCATCTTGACATAGCTACCGTCCACATCCGTGCCCCAGATCTCGACCGTGACGCTGCCGTTCTGGACATACGCCTTGATCTCGATCGGATAGTCGCGGTTGTTCGTAAATTTGAACTCCGGCCCGCCCCAGCTGACCGTTGCATCCATACCGGGCTCGATATAGCTCACAGGGAAGTAATGGCAGGTGCGGGTGTTGATCTTGAGGTTGGAGACCATGGCGCAGTAATACAGCGTCGACGACACCTGACAGATGCCGCCGCCGACCTCCTGCACGACCTGACCGCCGGAATAGGCCCCGGCCTCCTTGAAGCCGTTGGCCTTCGTGCGCTGACCGACCACGTCGTTATACGAGAACGTCTGGCCGGGCTGGAGAATGACGCCGTTGATCTTCTCGGCGGCGAGCCTCACGTTCGTGATGCGGTTGCTGCTGCTGCCGGAAAGCGAGGTGGTCTTGGTGGCGAGCTTATCGGCCAGGAGGTGCTTTTGCAGCTGCTCCTGCGTCATCTCGGGCTGCGTGAGCGTGGCCGGGATGGTGACGGTGTCACCGGTCGATGCTGCGTCCCACAAGGGCTGGGCGGCGGCGACATCAAATTCAATGCCGACCTTGCTCTCGGTGGCGGACTGGGTCTCGGGGTCGTAGCCCGCGTTGACCGGATCGCCGCAGACGGCGTCGTGCAGCTCCTGCAGCGTCATTTTATCATCGCCGCTCATATCGACCGGATAGGCCGACGTGCCAAATTTGCCGGCGCGGATGTCACTGAGCATCCGGTCGGCAACGGCGGCGGGGTCGAGCGTGATCATGCTCGCGCCCTTGACAACGCGAATGGTGCTGTGTGCCTCATCGATCTCGATGCTGCCGGCAGAGAGGCTGACATTGATCTCGGCTGCTTCGCGCTCGATGCGCGTGCGCAGAGCGTCCTCGTCCATATCGGCGAGGTTATCCGCAGCCACGTCGTGGCCCTTGAACGCGCAGCGCAGCCACGTGAAGAAATTCGAGAACGCATTACCGCTGCGGCCATAGGCATACGCCGTCTCGGCAGCGGCATCCGGCGTGGCATCAAAGCCGATCTCCGTCGCGGTGACGGTGATAGACCGGTCGCCCGGGAAGGTCATAGTGAACACCGGAGCGCTCGTGTCATCCCAGCCGGCGGCGCGGATGGCGTCCGCCGCGGCGGCCTGCGTCATGCCGCCGACATCGGTACCGCAGACAGAGACATTCGGGAAAATGGCGCTCTTTTTCGCCACGAGCACCATGCCGACGGCGCCCGCCGCCACGAGGACGGCCAGCGCGATGAGCACGATGCGCACGGCGAGTTTGCCGCCGCGGCCGCGCGATTTTTCCGGCTTCGGCGCCGGCTGCTGGGCAGCGGGCGCGCTGCGGCGGGCGCCCCCATCCTGCCGGGGCACGGGCGGACGCTGGGGCGCCGTCTGTTTCGGTGCGGCGGCGCGGCGGGCAGCCGCCTCGCTCTGCGCGGAACGATTGGAGCCGCTGCGGCGTGCCGAGCGCTCCTGCGCCGCAAAATCCGCCGCCTCGCGGCGGGCGGCCGCGCTGCGCTTGGAAGTGTTGCCGTTGAGTTTCATTTCCTGGAATCCCTGTCTTTCCCTGTAAAAATCGGATTATTTAAATATGTATCGCAGAAAGCCTCCGCCTCGCCGGGCGGGAGCTTGGTACGGGGCTGCTTTTCGATCTGCGGCTTCATCCACGGGTTATGCTCGGCCTTCCGGTCGGTCTGGGCCTCGAGGAGTTTGCCGATGAGCACGTTCGAGATGAGAAAGCCCGAGGGCGTGAAGTGCCAGCGCTCCCCGTCCGCGACGGCCCAGCCGCGGCGGATGAACTCCTCGAGCTGCTGCGCGATGCCGGAAAAATCGCTGCGGTAGAGCCGCTCATACTCCGCGCGCGACACACCGTGCACGGTGCGCATACCAAGCATGAGATACTCCGCCGCGCGCTCGAAATCGCCGATGGTCTCGTACTCGTCGATCATGTCCTCGCCGTGGAGCACACCCGCGATATAGCGGTCGAGATCGCGCACATAGCTGTAGCGCGTGCGGCCGATACACGAGTGCGCACCGGGACCGAAGCCCATATAGTCATCGAGCTGCCAGTACTTCAGATTATGCCGGGATTCATAGCCCGTTATGCTGAAATTGGAGATCTCATACTGCTCATAACCATAGCGCCGCAGCTCCTCGACCATGCACAGGTACATATCCGCCTGCTCATCATCGCTCGGAATGAGAGGCGAATCCTTCAGGGCGTACATGGGCGTGCCCTCCTCAAGCTTGAGCCCATAGCCGGAGATGTGCTCCGGACGCAGAGCGATCGCCTTGGCAAGCGTGTCCGCCCAGTCGCTGCGGGTCTGGCTGGGCAGACCGTAGATGAGGTCGAGGCTGATGTTATCAAACCCCGCAGTACGGGCATTGCGCACGGCCATCTCCACCTGGCGGAAACTGTGGCGGCGGCCGATCATTTTCAGAATGTCGTTATTTGCCGACTGCATACCGATGCTCAGGCGGTTGAAGCCCGCCTTATGCAGGGCGCGCAGATCTTGCAGGCGGACGCTGTCCGGATTGACCTCGACGGTCACCTCCGCGCGCTTGAGCAGACGGCCGGTGTCCTTGACGGCGTCAAGCAGCTCAACAAGGCGCGCCGCGCCGTAAAAGCTCGGTGTGCCGCCGCCGAAATACACCGTGTCGATGTAAGCCGGGGCGATGCGCCCGGCGCTCTCTTCGATGTGCTCGAGCAGAGCCTGCTGGTACTCCACCATGCGCTCGGCCGCGCCGGCGCAGGAATAGAAGTCACAATAGCCGCACTTGCTCGCGCAAAACGGGATGTGGATATAGATACCGAGACGCGGTTCCATAGACAGCTCCTTACGTGGGGGATGCCCCCGGCCGCCGTGCCCCGGCGGCCGGGGAAAAATTATGGTATCAGATGAGCGTGCAGACCAGCTCCGAATACGCGGCCGGATCCTCGAGCGGCTCGCCCGCGATGAGCAGCGCCTGCGCGTGCAGGATCCGCGCGATGCGGCCGGCTTTGTCCTTGTCGCCGGCATCGAACGCTTCCTTCATGGTCTGGTAGGCGTGGTGGTTGGCATTAAGCTCGAGCACACGGATGGCGCGGATATCGGTCGGCGCGCCGGGCATGCTCTTGAAATAGCGCTCCATCTCGAGCGTGACGCCGCCCTCCGTGCTCAGGCACACGGCGCTGGACACCAGCTTATTCGACAAGCGCACGGACGCGACCTGGTCGCCGAGCGTCTCCTTGACGAAGTCGAGCAGCTCCTTGTCCTCGGCCTGCTTGGCCTCGGTCTCTTTCTTCTCTTCCTCGGACTCGAGGCCGAGGTCATCGGTTGCGATGTTGCAAAACGGCTTGTCGGCGTAGCGCTGCATCGTGTCAACGAAGTACTCGTCGATCTGCGAGGTCATGCACAGGACATCATAGCCCTTTTGGTGCAAAAGCTCTGCCTGCGGCAGGCTCAGCAGGCGCTTAACGTTCTCGCCGCAGGCGAAGTAGATCTTCGCCTGCTCGGCGGGCATGGCGTCCACATACTCCTTGAGGGAGACGAGCTTCGTCTCGCTCGTGTGGTAGAGCAGCAAATCCTTGACCTCGTCGACCTTGTCGCCCGTCTCGGTCACGGCGCCGGCGCGCAGCATCATGCCGAAGGCGGCATGGAACTGCTCGTACTTTTCGCGGTCATTGGTCATAAGCTTCGTGAGCTCGGACTTGATCTTCTTGCCGAGGTTCGCGGCGATGAGCTTAAGCTGGCGGTCGTGCTGGAGCATCTCACGCGAGATGTTCAGCGACAGGTCGGGCGAATCGACCACGCCGCGGGCAAACGCATAGCACGGCGGCAGCAGGTCGGTGCACTTGTCCATGATCATAACACCGGAGCTGTAGAGCTCAAGACCGGGGTCAGACTCGCGGGTGAACATATTCATCGGGGCCTTGGCCGGGATGAACAGCAGCGCCCGGTAGGAGATCAGGCCCTCGGCGTTGACGCGAATGACGGCCAGCGGGTCGTCCTTGTCGTGGAACTTGTCCTTATAAAACGCGATGCATTCTTCATCGGTCGCTTCCTTGCGGCTGCGCTGCCAGATGGGAACCATGCTGTTGATGGTCTGCTCCTCGGTCTTGGTGACCATCTCCATCTTCGGCTCGCCCTTCTCGTCCTTCTCGC
>DBFWVW010000096.1:0-3456 GCA_048217285.1 Oscillospiraceae bacterium | reverse complement strand
GCATGGACTATTGCCCTGCAAAGGCCCCTGTTCTGATGGGCCACCACTTCTCCTCCATCGCGGGCGCAGGCCCGATCAACGGCCCGATTCAGGCCGCTGTTTTCGGCTGGGTTCCGGTGCTGCTGTGGGTGCTCATCGGCGGTATCTTCTTCGGTGGTGTGCATGACTACGGTGCGCTGTTTGCGTCTGTCCGCAATGACGGCCAGTCCATCGGTACCGTTGTCGAGACCAGCATCGGCAAGAAGGCCAAGCGTCTGTTCCTCATCTTCTCTTACCTGACCCTGATCCTGGTCGTGGCCGCGTTTGCGTCCATCGTTGCCAATACGTTCAAGGCCACCTATCTGGACGGCGCTGTGGATGTGGCGGCTTCCGCGGCCAACGCCACAACGGCGATCATCTCGCTGCTGTTCATCGTTCTGGCTATTTTCTTCGGTTTCTTCGTGTACCGCAGAAATGCGCCTCTGGGTGTGTCCACGATCATCGGCGTTGTCTGCATTGCGCTGATCATGTGGCTCGGCATCAAGTGGCATCCGATCTACCTGAACTATCAGGTCTGGATGATCATCTGCGGCGTGTACATCCTTGTCGCTTCCGTCACGCCTGTGTGGATCCTGCTCCAGCCGCGTGACTACCTCAGCTCGTTCCTGCTGTACGCGATGATGATCCTTGCCATCGTTGGTGTCATTGGCTGCCACCCGACGCTGGATATGCCTGCGTTCACCGGCTTCAAAGACACCATTGCCCCGACGGGCAGCTCCCTTGGCTATATGTTCCCGGCTCTGTTCGTTACCATCGCCTGCGGTGCTATCTCCGGCTTCCACTCTCTTGTTGGTTCCGGCACGACGGCCAAGCAGCTTAACAATGAGAAGGACGCGCAGCCCATTGCCTACGGCGGTATGCTCATCGAGTGCGTGCTCGCGATCGTCTCCCTGTGCGCTGTTGCGTACATCTGGAAGGATTACGCCGCCGGCACGACCGTTACTCCGACCGTCGTGTTTGCAACCGGCCTGTCCCAGATGCTCGGCAAGATCTTCGGCTCCGGCGCCGTGTCCATCACCTACACGCTGATGGTTCTGGCCGTGTCCGTGTTCTGCCTGACCTCTCTGGACACTGCGACCCGTCTGGCCCGCTATATGTTCCAGGAATTCTGGCTCAAGCCCGGCGAGAAAGCCACTGACCCGACCGTTACCGGCGCGCGCAAGGTTCTCTGCAATCCGTACATCTCCACGCTCATCACCGTCGTGCTCGGCATTGCCCTCGGCATGACCGGTTATGCAAAGATCTGGCCGCTGTTCGGCGCTGCCAACCAGCTTCTGGCCGGCCTCGGCCTGCTGGCTGTCGCTGCGTGGCTCGGCAAGATGGGCAGAAACAACAAGATGTTCTACATCCCGATGATCTTCATGATTCTCGTGACGCTGACATCTCTGATCTTCACCATCAAGTCCCAGATCACCGCCATCATTGCCGGTGGTACCGATATTGTCTGGTGCTACATCCGCGCGATCCTGGCTATCCTGCTCGTGATCCTTGCGATCGACCTCGTCGTTGAGGGCTGCAAGGCGCTCGCAGCCCAGGCCAAGGCCAAGAAGGCTGCCTGATTCGGCGTCAACCAGCCAAAACAGAACAACCCAAACGAAGAGCACTCTGCTTCGGCAGAGTGCTCTTTTGCTGTCCATAATCAAGATACGGCAGGGAAACGGATATGAGCTGCGGGGGGAGCTCGAGGGGGGGCAAAGGCCCGCCTCGAATGAGATATGCTTTTTTGCGGCAGGTTTCCTGTCCGCAAAAAAGGCCCCGACCTGTGTCGGGGCCAAGACATCCGCTCCGGCGGGGGAGGAATCTCTCTGTCTGCCGTGAGCATACCACGCATCGTATCGCTGTGCAAGGCACAAATGTTTCCATATCCGGCGCATTTGCGGTTGCAAACGGTGCGGAAACATGGCATACTGGAAACAACTTTGCGCAGGGAGGTGCAAACTATGAAACGCAGCGAGGAACGCAAACAGAACATTCGGCGGGTGATCCATACGGCGCAGATGCTGTTCATCGCCGACGGCATCGCCGCGACCCCCATCAGCCGCATTGCTGAGGCGGCCGGCCTGACGCCGACGTCTCTGTACCGTTATTTCCGCAATAAGGACGCGCTCGTGTTTGCCGCCTGGCGCGATGCGCTGGCTACGTTTTTTACCGATTTCATGGAGCAGTACACGCGCGAGGCCGCTTCGTGTAAGACGGGGTACGAGAAGTTCGTCGTCTGTATGCACATCTATTTCAGCATTTACGATGCACAACCGGAGTGGTACGATTACACGCGCGAGATGTTTTCCGCCTACTCTGAGAAGAACACCGGCAGCGACGTCAATAATGTGTTCTGGAAGTACTACGACAAGGAGATCCCTGTCCCGGCGCTTAAGGCGCTGCGCGAGGGCGTGGCCGACGGATCGATTCGTCCGGATGTGAATATTTATGCGGTATATCAGTGCCTGCTCAACGCTTATACCGGCACGACGATCTACGAAAATGTATCGTTCGGTGTCTCACCGGTTGATGTTGTTCAGTTTACCGGTGAGCTGCTCGTGAACTACATCAAAAATGAACCAAATACTTCCACATTGTGCAATAAAAACTGAAAAGAAGCTGGATACGTAACAAATGTTACGGTACGGGCGTGCCAGTTTGGTAAGATGTGAGAAGAAGGATTTCTTTTTTTGCGCGTATATGTTAGTGCTGGTAACATATACGAAAAACCCTGGAGGTGAGCGGCACGGATAAGAATAAGAGCAAACGTTCCCATGACTTTACAGTGTGCCTGCCGTTTTGGGATACACTGACGGGATCCCAGCAGCAGATGCTGCGCCTGAATACGATCGTCCGTTCGTATCGTGCAGGGGACGATGTGATTTTTTCCATGCCGGAGAAAAATGGCTTGTTTCTCGTGCTCTCAGGCGGGCTGCGCGTGTTCATTGCAACGGATAAGGGCCGTGAGATCACGCTCATGTCGGTTGTCAGCGGCGGATGCTGTGTGCTCAACACGCTCGACAGCGCGGCACCGGGCGACACGGTCCCGATCCTGCAGGCGAGCAGCGACGCCGTGTTTGCCTATATCAACATTGTGGCCCTGCGCCCACTGTGCGCCGAGTCACCGGTTGTGCAGCAGTTTCTGCAGCGCACGCAGGCCCGCAATGTTCAGACTGTGCTCAATAACATTGAGTATTATTTTTTCCATCCGCTGCGCAGCTGCATTGCCCGCGTCGTGCTGGAAAAGGCCGATGCGCACCCCGAGGACGGCTTTGCGCGCATCACCCACGAAGAGATCTCCCACCACCTCGGCACCACGCGCGAGGTCATCAGCAGGGAACTGGAGGGGATGCGCCAGATGGGTCTGCTGCAAACCGGCCGGGGAAAGATTTATGTGCTCGACCGTCCTGCGCTTGAGGGGATGGCCAATTTATAGGC
>DBFWVW010000095.1:0-5342 GCA_048217285.1 Oscillospiraceae bacterium | reverse complement strand
TGTATCTGCTGTGCATCAAGGGCAGCTTCCGCCTCGCCGCCGGCGACCTGCTCGTGCTCGTGTGCGCGGTGTGCTTTGCCGTGCACATTCTGGTCATCGACCACTTCGGCGCCAAGTGCGACGGGGTGAAGCTCAGCTGCGTGCAGTTTCTGTTCGCGGGGCTGTGGTCGGCTGTCTGCATCCCGTTTTTCGAGCACGTGGACGTTTCCGCCCTGCTCTCGTGCGCATTGCCGCTGCTGTATGTGGGCGTGTTCTCGTGCGGCGTGGGCTACACGCTGCAGATCCTCGCGCAGAAGGACTCCAATCCCACCGTCGTCACGATCCTGCTGAGTCTCGAGAGCGTGTTCGCCGTCATCGCGGGCGCCATCCTTCTGCACCAGCACATGAGCGCGCGCGAATACCTCGGCTGCGCGCTGATGTTCCTCGCCGTCATCCTCGCGCAGATCCCGCTGCCGGCCAAAACCGCCCGCGCGGAAAAATGAGCAGCATCCCCGCCGGGCGGCGGGGGCTTTTCGCATTCTGCCCACTTGTGCGCAAATGCCCCTTGCATTTTTGCCCAAATGGAGCTATAATTTCGTCAAGAAATTCACAGAAAGTGAGTTCATAAGGAGGTCGATTCCCCATGAAACTGACACCCGAACAGCAGGCCGTGCTCGACGGCAGCAAGGGAGAAGTCATGGCCAAGGTCATGAAAACGCTCGTCATGTACGGCGACGCCTTCGGCGCGGAAAAGATGGTGCCCGTCACGAGCACCTACGGCCATACGGTCATCAGCTTCGGCATCAACGCCATGAAGCCGGTCTACGACCTGTACGACCAGCTGATCGCGGCCGGTGCGCTTTCCGAGCAAAAATTCACCGCCGACCCGCTCCCGCTCGACAGGAACGTCCCCTCGAACCCGCTGCAGGATCTGGTGTTCCACCAGTTCATGTATAAGCAGCAGGCGCGCTATGAGCAGCAGCTGCGCCAGCTCGGCATCCTCAGTGACAAGGACTACACCTGCACCTGCTACCTCGATGAGGTGGGCAACAAGCCCAAGCAGGGTGAGGTGCTCTCGTGGGCGGAATCGTCCGCCGTGGTGTACGCCAACAGCGTGCTCGGCGCGCGCTGCAACCGCAACTCCGGCATGATCGAGCTCATGGGCTCCATCGCGGGCTGCGTGCCGTATTTCGGCTTCCTGACCGACGACGGCCGCAAGGCCGACTGGATCGTTGAAGTGCGCACGACGAAAAAACCCGAGCCGCAGCTGCTTGGCTCCGCCATCGGCATGAAGGTCATGGAAAAGGTGCCGTATGTCAAGGGGCTTGACCAGTGGATCGGCACGGAGATCAACGAGGACGCCATCGCGTATCTCAAGGACTTCGGCGCAGCCACCGCGTCCAACGGCGCCGTGGGCCTGTACCACATCGAGCACCTCACGCCCGAGGCCGTGCAGCAGGGCGAGGCACTCATCCGCGACGGCGCGCCGGTGTATGTGATCGACGACGCGGAGCTCCGGCGTGTGCGCGAGAGCTATCCGTGCGTGTGGAAGAATCTCAACGCCAAGCCGAAGCTCTGCTTCATGGGCTGCCCGCACATGACGCTCCACCAGCTCATCGACACGACCGAGCGCGTCGAGGCAAGCCTCAAGGCGCACGGCCAGCGCAAAGTCTGCATCCCGACGGTGTTCACCGCCGCACCCGGCGTCATCGAGGAATTTGAAAAGACCGAGTACGCGCCCCGCCTGCGCAACACCGGCGTCGTGCTCAGCTACATCTGCCCGCTCATGTACATGAACAATCCGCTCAGCAAAGCCATGCCCGTCATCACCTCGTCGAACAAGCTGCGCACCTACACGACCGCGCGCTACTACACCGAGGAAGAGATCATCACCATGATTACGAAGGGGGCCAACTAATATGAAACAGTTTCAGGGTCGCGTCATCTGCCCCGGCACGTGCGAGGCGGAAGCCCTTGTGTCGCACGGCGGCTTCAACACGCTCGCCAGCTATCAGATGGCCTTGATGTTCCACGACAAGCAGGTCAAATGCGGCGACCAGAACAACCCCGACCTGTACAAAAAGCCGATGATCGGCAAGGCGCTTTGCCTGCCGGAGACGATCGGCTCGACCACCGGCGGCATGGTGCTCTACACGGCCTGCGCCTCCGGACAGCAGCCGGCGTGTATGCTCTTTTCCAAGCATATCGACTCGCTGGCGGCCTCGGGCGCGATCCTTGCGTCCGTGTGGACGGACGCCGATATGCCGGTCATTGACTGCTTGGGCGACGAATTTCTCGCCGCCGTGCAGACGGGCCAGACCGTGCGCGTGCTCGACGGTGGTGTCGTCGAGGTCGCATAAATCCCACAAAGCAAGCCAACGGGGCTGACCGGCCGGTCAGCCCCGTTTCTCTGCAGAGCCGCGCATTGTCTTTTCCCGCCGCACGTGCTACAATTTATTATTCTCGTTTTGTCAGGAGGTGCCGCCATGCAGCCGCGATCCCGCCGCGCCGTCGCCGCGCTCGATGCACTGGGCCTTGCCGTGCTCGCCGCGCTGTTCGTGCTCTGGTGCGTGCGCACGCCGGACCTGTCGGTCCCGGGCGGCGTTGCCGCCGGGTGCAGTGCGGCGCTGTTTGCCGCCGTGGGATTGCGCTTCGTGCCCACGTGGGTGCGCTTCTGGCAGCGGGAGAACGGTGCGCCCGCGGCCGTCCCGGCGGAAGAGCCGGCGCACATGGGCGCGCGCATTTTCGCGGTGCTGCTCGCGCTCGATCTCGCCATGCTCCTGCTCACGTGGGGCATCCGCGCCCTCGCCGGGCAGCGGGAAACGCTCGCCCAGGCGCTCGAATTCTGGCGCTGCACCGACAGCCGGCACTACCTCGACATCGCGCGCGACGGCTACCTTGCCGCCGGCGACCACGACCGCGTCGTGCAGCTCGTGTTCCTGCCGGGCTACCCGCTCGTAGTGCGCGCAGTGATGCGGCTCATCCCGTCGGACATCTGCGCGGGGCTTCTGGTCTCGGCGCTGTGCTTTGCGGGCGCGGGGTGCGTGGTGTACCGGCTGCTGCGGCTCGACCTGCCGCACCGGGACGCCGCGCGCGCGCTGCGCTTTCTCGTGCTCGCGCCGGGGTGCTTTTTCTTCGCCGCACCCATGAGCGAGAGCCTGTTTCTGCTGCTGACAGCCGCGGCGCTCTACCTTGCCCGCACGCGCAGGCCCATCCTCGGCGGGCTGTGCGGAGCGTATGCCGCGTTCACGCGCTCGCTCGGGCTGCTGCTCATTGTGCCGCTGCTGTGGGAACTGGTGAACGACGCCGTGCAGCGCCGCCGGGTGGACGTCCGGCAGGCCGTCGGGGCGCTGCTCGTGCCGCTCGGCTTCGCGGCGTATTGCTATATCAACTGGTGCGTGTCCGGCAATCCACTGCAATTTCTCATCTACCAGCGCGAGCACTGGAACCAGCGCACGGGGCTGTTTTTCAGCACCGCCGCCTATCAGACGGATTATTTTCTGCGCAGCTTCGCCACTGGCGGCTGGCGCGATGCACTCGGTCTCTGGCTGCCGAATCTGCTCGCGTGCTTTGCCGCGCTCGGCCTGCTGGCCGCGGCCGCGCCGAAGCTGCGCGCCAGTCAGACGGCGTGGTTTCTCGCGTATTACATCGTCGCCGTCGGCGCGACGTGGCTGTTGAGCGCGCCGCGCTACCTGCTCGTGCTGCTGCCGGTGCCGCTGGCGCTGGCGCAGTGCACACGCCGGAGCGCCGCCAACATCACGCTCACCGGCCTGAGCGCGCTCGGCTCGCTCGGGTATCTCATCGCCTTCGCCCTGCGCTGGCAGGTGTGGTAAGGCTTTCCGTTCACGAGTGTCCTTTTAGCAGGACAGTAAGTATGCTATCATTCAGGAAACTGCAAGGAGGGATTGGATGCTGCATCTGCTCTATGGACCTGCCGCCAGCGGCAAGACCGATCTGCTCATGGGGCGCATCCGCGCGGCTGTTTCAGCGCGCACACCGGGGCAGGTGCTGCTTGTGCCGGAGCAGTACAGCCATGAGGCGGAGCGCGCGCTGTGCGCCGCCTGCGGCGACAGTCTGAGCCTGTACGCCGAGGTGCTGAGCTTCACGGGGCTGGCGCGCCGCGTCGCGGCCGAGACCGGTGCGGGCGATGCGCCGCTGCTCGACAAGGGCGGGCGGCTGCTGTGCATGGCGCTGGCGCTGGGACAGGTGGCGCCGCGGCTGCGGCTGTTTGGCGCGGCTGCCCGCCGGCCGCAGATGCAGCAGACACTTCTCGGCGCGGTGGATGAGCTCAAGACCGCGTGCATCACGCCCGACGCGCTTGAAGCCACGGCCGCGCGCTGCCCCGGCTATCTGGGCGACAAACTGCGCGACCTCGCGCTCGTGCTCGCGGCGTATGACGCCGTGACCGCGCAGGGCCATGCCGACCCCACCGACCGGCTGACCCGTCTGGCCGAGCGCATCCCCGCGAGCACGCTCGGGCGCACGGGGCGCTTCTATCTCGACGGCTTCACAGACTACACGCGGCAGGAGCTGGCCGTCGTGCGCGCGCTGCTGGAAGCGGGCGCGGACGTGACGGTTTGCCTCACGCTCGACGCGCTCTCGGGCGGCAGCGAGATTTTCGGCACCGCCCGGCGCACGGCGCGCATCCTGCTCGACATGGCGGACGGCTGCGGCGTGAAAGCCACGGTCGAGGCTTGCCCCGCCCGCGCGGCCGACACATCGCTGCGCGTGCTCGAGCAGCAGCTGTTTTCCTACACCTCCGCGCATTTTGACGATCCCGCGCACACGATCACCGTCCACACGGCGGACGATCTCGCGGCCGAGTGCGCACGGGCGGCCGCCCACGCGCTGCGGCTTGTGCAGTCCGGCTGCCGCTGGCGCGACATTGCCATCGCCGTGCGCGGCTTTGCCGACTATGCGCCCGCGCTCGAGCGTATGTGCGCCTACTACGGCGTGCCGCTCTATTTCGCCCGCCGCACCGACCTGCTGCAAAAGCCGCTCGTGGCGCTCGTCCGCGCGGCCTACGACATCGTGACCGGCGGCTGGGACGCCGAAGATGTCTCGGCCTACCTGCGCACGGGGCTCGCCGGACTCACGCCGGAGGAGACGGACACGCTCGAAAACTACGTCCTGCTCTGGTCCATCCGCGGCAGCGCGTGGACACGCCCCACCCCCTGGCAGCAGCACCCGGACGGCTACGGTGCCCCGGATACGGACGCCTCCGCCGCCCGCCTTGCCGAGATCAACGATCTGCGACAGCGCGCGGCCGGGCCCCTGCGCCTGTTGGGTGCGGAGAGCAGCGCCGCCGGCACGGCGGAGGCGCAGGCCATGGCACTGGCGGATTTTCTCGAGCGGCTGCATCT
>DBFWVW010000094.1:0-9741 GCA_048217285.1 Oscillospiraceae bacterium | reverse complement strand
CGTGCCGCAGTTTTTGCGAAAGCGCCGGATGGCGCTGCCGACGATCTCCTCGACGACCTCGTCCGATTTCTCGATCACGACGCCCTCCTCGCAAAAGCGCGTGACAGACAGCATATTCTCTGACAGGTGCAGCAGCCAGTGCGCGTTCTGATGGATTTCCTCGATCATGCCGCGGCCCTCGTCCGTGAGCGTCTCGTTTTCCTCCACGGTCGCGCTCAGGCCCATGATCGCCGCCAGCGGCGTGCGAATATCATGTGATACACTGCGCAGAAGGTTTGCGCGCATACGGTCTTTTTCCGCCTCATAGCGCAGCTGCTCCTGCCGCTTGATCTGCGTCGTGAGTGCGCTCACGAGCACGGAAACGACCAGCATGACCGCAAACGTCAGCGGGTAGCCGTCGATCGACAGATTGAATTCGTGAAACGGGTAGGTAAACAGATAGTTCACGCTCACCACACCGACGGCCGACGCCAGAATGCCGGGCACATACCCGCTGGTAAAACGCGAGACGAGCACCACCGCCAGGATAAACACAGACGTGGCAAACGGGTTGTTATCATCATAGCAGTTCGACAGCAGCTCGCACACGGCGACAGCACAGCCCATGATGAAGATGAACACGAGCGTGTCACGCAGCCATTGCGGCAGGCGCTTGCTTGCTTTTTGCATAAGCATCCCTCTTTCCGGACGGTCGTCTCGGCCCCACTGTCAGCATAGCACATTGTCCGCCCAAACGCGACGGTCTTTGCCGCCGGAGCGCATTCTTTTCCGCCTTCTTAACGGCGCGGCGGCGTTTTCGCCGCGTCTTTCCGAGAACTTAGCGCATAGATTCTTTATAATGAAGTATCTTCGCAGATCCCATCCGGAATACGGACAGGACATTGGGGAAAGGAGGCAGTCACATGATCTTTGCAGCAGTTGGCGGCGGTATGATCATTGCCTGCGGCGCGTTTGTGTGGTACATTCTCAAGCGCTGATGCGCGCCACCGCGTCGAGGGAGAAAAAACGGAAAACATAAGTGATGTATCCAGGATCGATCACGACAAAGGCCAGCCGGGAGCGGTTTCCGGCTGGCCTTTGTCGTGTATTTTTCGCTCAGCGGACGATCGCCTTCGTGCACAGCCAGTCGCACCAGTCCAGGTCATACTTGGCATAGACATGGGTGCTGTCGCCGCTGGCGTCGGCGCGCAGATTTCCGTTTTCGTCGTCAAAGAGCTCGTTGATGTCGATGTAGAAAATGTCCTTCCCGTCGGCGAGCGCGGCGAGCTTTTCATTGAGCTGGTTGATGCGGGGATTGTTGAACGTCGCGTCCGTGCTCGAGCGCGAGGGGCCGACGTGCAGGTTCGCCTCGACGAAGATGATGGCGTCCGGCTGCGCGGCGCGCACGGCATCGATCAGCGAGGAGAATTTGGCCGTGATGTCATCCAGATCGTTGCCGAGCTCATTGATGCCGAGCATGATGTAGACCTTGCCGAACGTTTTCTGGCTCAGCAGCTGCGGCAGCGTGACCGTGCCGACATTTTTCACGGCGATGGCCTTCGTCTGCGCGACGTAAACATTCAGACCGACGTCGGCAAAATACGTCGCGTTTTTCAGGCTGCCATATTCGGCGATGCCGACGGTGCGCGAGTCTCCGATAAAGAGCGCGTCGTCAAAATACGATGCGTCCACCGTTGTGAACTGCAGCGGAGTTGGCTCCGGCGTGGGGGTCGGTTCGGCGGTGGTCTCCGGCGTTGCCGTGACGGCCGCGGCCGGCTGCTTGCCGACGCTGCTGCGGTCGATCAGGCCGCGGATGAGAAACGGCGCCGCCGCGATGGCGGCCACCAGCAGCAGAATGAGAAAATATTGCGGTTTGATGCGTTTCATGCGTCTATGCTCCTTAGAATCGGAAATACATAAAGGGGTCGTTCATGCCCTTGCTCAGGCAAAACAGGCACAGCCAGAACAGCACGGCCAGAATGACCGCCCCGGCCCAGGTGCCTTTGAGCCGGCGGTACACATACACCGGCAGCGATGTCGAGCACAGCAGGCCGAGCACGAGGAACACCCCGTAAGTCTTGCCGTACTTGAGAAAATCGAGCGGGTAAGCCGCCGCGTGCGAAAACAGCGGCAGCAGGCGGCCGAAATACGCGCCGAGCTGCCCCAGATCCGACACGGAAAACACCGCCCACGACAGCGGGATGAGCACGAGCATATACAGATGCCCGAGCACCGGCCAGCGGTCGAGGTATTTCTTGAGCCAGAGCTTTTCCACCATGAGGATCACAAACAGGCCGAGACCCCAGAGCAGGAAGTTCAGATGCGCGCCGTGCCAGAGCCCGGTCGCGAGCCAGACGACCAGCAGGTTAAAGATCATGCGCCCGCGGCTGCAGCGGCTGCCGCCGAGCGGGAAATACAGATAATCGCGAAACCACGATCCCAGCGTGATGTGCCAGCGGCGCCAGAACTCCGTCATGCTCAGCGCGAGATATGGGCAGCGGAAGTTCTCCGGCAGGTGGAAGCCAAGCATCCGGCCGATGCCGATGGCCATGAGCGAGTAGCCCCAGAAGTCAAAATAGAGCTGAAACGAATACGCGAACGCGGCCATCCACGCCAGCGGTGTTGAGAGGCTCTCAAAGCCGATCGTGGTCACATCGCTCCAGAGGCCGCCGAGCTGATTGGCAAGCAGGATCTTGAGCGCCATGCCGAATACAAACAGCTTCAATCCGTCAACCGCCTGCCGCAGCGACACCTTGCGCGCGCCGAACTCCGGCTGTAGCTGCGCATAGCTCGCGATCGGGCCGGAGACGAGCTTCGGGAACATGGTCAGATACGTGCCGAAGGTGAGCAGCGAGCGCTCCGGCGCGACCGTGCCGCGGTAGACGTCGATGAGATAGCCGCCCGCCGAAAACGTGTAAAAACTGATGCCGATCGGCAGCGCCCAGCCCAGCAGCGGCACCGCCGCCTTGCCGCCGGACACCCAGCCGAGCACACCGTTGACGCCGGTGAGCAGGAAATTGAGATATTTAAATAGGAACAGCCACAGGAAATTGTAGCACAGGCCGATGATGAGCCACAGCTTTGCGCGCGGCTGATCGCGCGTGATGGCAAGGCCCAGCCCATAGTTGACCAGTACAGACGCGGCCAGCAGCGCAAAGTACGCCCACTGACCGTCCAGCCCGATGATATAAAACACACAGCTCCCCACCAGCAGCACGACATTGCGCGCGCCGGCCGGGCGCGACGGTGTCAGATAATACACCAGCAGAAACGCCGGGAAGAAGCAAAACAAAAACGACAGGCTGCTGAAAACCACGGACCTTATCCTCCTGAACCCTCGACAAACCCGCAAAAGCAAAATTTTCGCATAAAAAGGGTAGCATAAATTTCGGCATTTGTGTGCGTTTTTCGACAAAAAACTGCACAAACTTTCAACCCGCAATTTGGTGGTTTTCGTGGGTGTTGCCGCGCGGGCGGAAATACGCGGCAGAAAAAGAAACATCTCCGGTGCCTGTGCGTGAAGGCTCCGGAGATGCTTCTCTTTTCTCAACATCCGATCGGTCGGGATGTCTGCGTGTCAGCTCAGGAGCACTTCATCGGACTCGACCTGCGTGCCCGCCACCTCGGCGAACTTTTCGAGCAGGTCCTGCTTCGTGAGCTTCTTTTTCTCCTCGCCGCCAATGTCGAGGATGATGTGGCCCTCGTTCATCATGATCAGGCGGTTGCCATGAACGATGGCGTCTTTCATGTTGTGGGTGATCATCATGGCGGTGAGCTGGTTCTCGCGCACGATGCGGTCGGACAGCTCGAGCACCTTGGCCGCCGTCGCAGGATCAAGCGCCGCGGTGTGCTCGTCAAGCAGGAGCAGCTTCGGCTTTTGCAGGGAGGCCATGAGCAGCGTCAGCGCCTGGCGCTGGCCGCCGGAGAGCAGGCCGACCTTCGCCGTCATGCGGTCCTCCAGGCCGAGGCCGAAGCTCTTGAGCTTCTCGTGGTATTCCTCGCGCTCCGCCTTCGTGACGCCCCAGCGCAGGGTGCGCTTTTTTCCGCGGCGCGCGGCGAGGGCGAGGTTCTCCTCGATCTGCATATTCGCGGCCGTGCCCATCATGGGATCCTGGAACACGCGGCCGATGTACTGCGCGCGGCGGTACTCCGGCATCGCCGTCACGTCCACACCGTCGAGGATGATGCGTCCGTCATCCACCGGCCAGACGCCCGCTACGGCGTTGAGCATGGTGGATTTTCCGGCGCCGTTGCCACCGATGACCGTCACAAAATCGCCCGGATTCAGGTGCAGCGTCAGGCCGTCGAGCGCCCGCTTTTCATTGATGGTACCGGGGTTGAAGGTCTTGGAGATATGGTCTAATGTCAGCATATCACTTGCCTCCCTTCTTCAGGCGGTGGAACGAGCTCTTGGCCTGCCTCTTGAGATGCGGCACGGCCAGGAACGCAGCCACGATGACCGCGGTGAAGAGCTTGAGATCATTCGGATCGAGCTTGAGCCACAGGATGAGTACCATGACGAGATAGTACACGATGCCGCCGAGGATAACAAAGCTCAGTCGCACGGAGAAGTTGCAGCCCTTGCGGAAGATGGCGTCGCACAGCACCTCGCCGATGATGACGGCGGCGAGGCCGATGACGATCGCGCCGCGGCCCATGTTGATGTCGGCAAAGCCCTGATACTGCGCCATCAGGCCGCCGGAGAGCGCGACCATGCCGTTGGAAAGCGACAGGCCGAGCACCTTCATGGCGTTGATGTTGATGCCCTGCGCGCGGCTCATGGCGGGGTTGGAGCCCGTGGCGCGGATGGCGCTGCCCTGCTCGGTGCCGAAGTACCAGTAGAGGAGCGCAATGAGCACAGCCGCCAGCAGCAGCCCCTTCCAGATCGCGCCGGGCACGCTGCGCAGCGTCAAAAACAGGCTGTACTTATCCGGGTTGACCGGGGTGTTGGCCTTCATGCTCATGATGCGCAGGTTGATCGAGTAGAGCGCGAACTGCGTCAGGATACCGGCGAGGATGGCCGGGATGCCAAGCTTCGTGTGCAGCAGGCCGGTCACGAGGCCTGCGAGCAGACCTGCGACCACGGCAGCCAGCAGCGCCGCCCACGCCGGCCAGCCGGCGATGATGAGCACGACCGTCACGGCGCCGCCGGTCGTGAACGACCCGTCGACCGTCAGGTCGGCAACGTCGAGCAGGCGGAACGTGATGTACACGCCCAGGGCCATGATGCCCCAGATGATGCCCTGGGCAACGCCGCCGGGCAGGCGCGAAACCAGATTCGGCAGGCTCAGGGACGCAAGAACCAGTGAATTCATAAAATTACCTCATATTGTGGAGTATCCCTGCCGCAGAAACTGCGGCAGGGAGCCGGGAATGGTTCGAAAAATCAGCCGATGGCCTCGTAATCGCTCGGGATGGTGACGTTGTAGAGGGCGGCCATCTCCGCGTTGTACTTCTTGACCGGGTTCGGGTAGTACTCGATCGGCATGGTGGAGATGTCGGCCTCGCCCTTGAGGATCTTCACGGCCATCTCACCGGTGGTGCGGCCGAGCTCGTAGTAGCCGATGGACAGGGTCGCGACGCCGCAGCCCTTGCAGATGCCTTCCTCGCCGGCGATGATGGGCTTCGTGGCGGCGCCCTTGATCGCCTCGGTGCAGGAAGCGGCGGTGTTGTCGGTCGGGATGTAGAGGACGTCGCTGGCATCGCACGCGGTGCCGGTGACGGAGACGACGTCATTCGTGTCAGCGAAGGTGTAAACCGTGACGGTGCAGCCGGACTTTTCCAGCGCAGCCTTGACAACGTCGGCCTGGTAGACGGAGTTCGGCTCGCCGGAGCAGTAGAGGATGCCGACGTTCTTGGCGTCCGGGAACAGCTCGGTGAGCATGGCCGCCTGCTGGTCGAGCGGAGCCAGGTCGGACGTGCCGGAGATGTTGCCGCCGACGGTGCCGCTGAAGTTATCGATGCCGAGCGCAACGCCGTACTCCGTGACGGCCGTGCCGAGGATCGGAATGTCCTTCGTCGCGGCGGCCGCGGCCTGCAGGGCGCCGGTCGCGTTGGCGAGGATCAGATCCACACCGCTGGAGACAAAGCCGTTGCAGATGGTGGCGCAGGTGGGGCTGTCACCGGCAGCGTTCTGCTCGTCGAAGGTGACGTTGTCGGCGCCGAGGGCGTCGGTGATGGCGTCGCGGAAGCCCTTGGTGGCCGCGTCGAGCGCCTCGTGCTGGACGAGCTGGCAGATACCGATGGTGTAGTGCTTGCCGTCGCTGGCCTTGTCGTCCTTGCTGCCGCAGGCAGCCAGGGACAGGACCATGACCACAGCGCAGAGCAGAGCTGTGATTTTCTTGATGTTCATGCGTTTCTCCTCCTAAATATAGTCCCGGCAAAGAAAAAAGCCACACAGTCGTCTGTGCAGCCTTGTCAAAACCGGATCGGGAAGTCTCAGATGGTTCTGGTATCTTTGCAGCACAAACGACTATTACCTTCGATAAAGTAATAGTAGGAATATGCGCTTGCAAATCGGACCAGGCGCATGTTTGCGGCCTCCTGTACTGAAGATGAGCCTACTTTAGCGCTTTTAGTCAGTAAAGTCAACCCCGTTTTCAAAAATTCCTCACTTTTAGCATTTCGCACAATTATCCCGGAGTGTGCCCGTGCATTTCCGTCATTTTTCGCCGTCGGGCCGCGCCATTGACGCTCCCGCGCGGGTGTGCTATATTGATATGTAAAGTATTTGCTTCGGGAGGAGGCGCGCCATGAAAACACCGCAGCAGCTGCTGCAGCAAACACTGGAAGTGGGCGAATGTCTGCTGCCGGACGCACCGCCCGGCGGCCGAAAGCCGTACCCGACCGTGTTCGTACACGGCCTGTTGGGCTGGGGCGCGCACGATGCGCTTTACCGCGCCGTGCCCTACTGGGGGCTCGCGGCGGGCGACGTACTGGACTATCTCAATACCTGCGGGTATGACTGCCGCGCCGCCTCGGTGGGCATCATCTCGAGCGCGTGGGACCGCGTGTGCGAGCTCTACGCCGAGCTCACCGGCGGCACCGCCGACTACGGCATCGCGCACGCGCAGCGCTTTGGCCACGCGCGCTTCGGCGCGGCGTATCCGGCCCCGCTCGTACCCGGCTGGGGCGCGGACAAACCCATTGACCTCGTGGGCCACAGCTTCGGCGGCGCAACGGTGCGGCTGCTCCTGCAGCTGCTCGCAGACGGCTGCCCGGAGGAGGTGCAGGCGGCCGAGGCCGCGGGCGAGACGCCCTCGCCGCTGTTCACCGGCGGCAAGGCGGGCTGGGTGCACGCGCTGGTGGCCATCGCCGCACCGCACGACGGGTCCACGTTTCTCGATGTGCAGCCGGACGCGGCAAGCGCGCTCTCGACGCTGTTTCTGGGCGCGGCCCGCGCACTCGGCATCTCGGCGTTCAAGGGCGTGTACGACTTCAAGCTCGACCAGTTCGGCATCCGGCGCGACCCGGACGAGCCGCTCACGACGGCGGCGCTGCGTATGCTGGCGCAAAATCCGCTCCCGGCGGGCGACAACGCCTTTGACGATCTGCGCCCCGCGGGCGCACGCGCGCTCAACGCGCGCATCGCGACCCTGCCGGACACGTGGTATTTTTCCATCCCCTGTTGCCGGACGTTGCCGCGCCTGCTCACGCATGACCAGAAGCCCGACACGGCCATGACGCCGCTGCTCTGGCCGTTTTCGGCCGCGATGGGGCGCGACGGTGCGGGTGTGCCGCGCGATTGGCTGCCGAACGACGGGCTCGTCAACACGATCTCCGCCCGGTATCCCGCCGGTGCACCGCACGCGGACTTTGCCCCCGGCCAGACGCCGGAGCGCGGCGTGTGGCAGGTGCTGCCGGTTGAACCGCTCGACCATCTGGCCGCGATCGGCGGTGTGCTGAACACCGGCGTCGTGCGCACACGGATGTTTTACCGCCGGGTCATGGCGCTGCTCGACGCGGCCGCCGCGGCCGATTCGGCCCGTTCTTGCGAGGTCTGCCCGAAACCGGGCATACTATCATAAATCAGTGAAACAACCACCACAGGATAAGGAGTGTATGTATTATGGATTCTATCGAAAGCTATCTGCGTAAAATGATCGTCGCCTCCGTCGGCGCGGCCGACCTCGGCTGTGAGAAGCTCGGCAAGCTCATCGACGAGTGCGTCGCCCGCGGCGAAGTGACCGTGGAGAAGGGCCGCGTGCTCAACGAGGAGCTCAAGCGCACCTGCAAGCAGGCCGTGGCCAAGGACGAGGCCGAAAAGCCCGCCGTGGACGTCGAGGCCATGAGCGCCGACGAGCGCGAGGCGCTGCTGCAAAAGCTGCTGGCCATGAAGGAAGAGGGCTGATGGCCGGCCCCGCTGCCACGCAGATCGACGAGGCGAAGCGGTTTGCCGAGATCGTCGCCATTCTGCAAAAGCACCACCTTGTCCAGGGGCTGACGCCGGAGAAGGTCCGCGATATTTTCGTGGATCTCGGGCCGACGTTTGTAAAATTTGGACAAATTCTGTCCATGCGTTCGGACATTCTGCCCAAAGAATACTGTCACGCGCTCGAGTCGCTGCGCACGGACGTGACGCCCATGCCGCTGACCGAGGTGGAGGATATCCTCACGCAGGCCTACGCCCGCCCGTGGCAGGAGGTCTTTTCGGAGATCGGCATCCGCCCGCTCGGCTCGGCCTCGATCGCGCAGGTGCACGCCGCGACGCTTACGGACGGCCAGCGCGTGGTCGTAAAGGTGCAGCGCCCGAACCTGTACGACATCATGAGCCGCGACGTGCGTCTGCTCAAGCGCGCCGCCGTACTGCTCAAATACACGCCGATCGCAAGCGCGCTGGATTTTCACGCCGTGCTCGACGAGATGTGGCGCACCGTGCAGGAGGAGCTCGACTTCACGATCGAGGCGAACAACATCGCCGAGTTCAAGCGGCTCAACGACGGCGTGGCCTACGCCGACTGTCCTGCCACGTACCCGAAGTGGTGCACGAAGAACGTGCTCGTCATGGAATACATCGGCGGCCACCAGATCGACGATGCCGACGGCCTGCGCGCCGACGGCTATGATCTCAACGAGATCGCCGTCAAGCTCGTGCACAACTACATCCGCCAGATCACGGTCTACCGCTTCTTCCACGCTGACCCCCACCCCGGCAACATCCGCGTGCAGGGCGGGAAGATCATCTGGCTCGACCTTGGCATGATGGGCCGCATCACCCCGCGCGAGGCGGAGCTGTACATGGGCATCATCCGCACGATCTATGAGCAGGACGTGTCCGGCCTGACGCAGACGCTGCTCGCACTCGGCAAGTACGACCGCGCACCCGATCAGCAGGCGCTCACGGAGCGCATCGGCATCTTCCTGCACAAATATGAGGCCATGCCGATGGCCGACATGGACATGGGCGTGCTCGTCGATGAGTTCGTGCAGATCCTGAACGAACATGGCGTGTCCGTGCCAAGCTCGCTGACGATGCTCGGGCGCAGCCTGCTCGTCATCCAGGGTATGCTTACGAGCGTGTCCCCGGATGCGAACGTCATTGAGATCGTGGCGGAGTACGTCAAAAACACCGCCCTGAGCCGCGAGCACATCGAAAAAAGGGTCAAAACGCTCGCGCAGCAGCTTGCCCGCTCGGGCGAGAAGCTCACCGTGCTGCCGGCACAGCTGTCGGAGTTTCTGAGCAAGGCCAACGCCGGGCAGCTGACCGTCAACGTGAAAAAGTCGTGGTCGGACGCGGCGCGCGCCGCGCAGTCGAAGCTGCTG
>DBFWVW010000093.1:0-46495 GCA_048217285.1 Oscillospiraceae bacterium | reverse complement strand
GCCATAGAGCTTTAATTCAGCAGGGTAATAAGAAACATTTATGACCTTGTAGTTTTCAAATATCCAACTTCTAAGTTTGTTTGAAACTTGGTCATTGAGCAAAGAAGCAGGAGAAACAATTCCGCAGAAACCGTTTGATTTTATTAATCTAAGGGCAACCTCGGTTCCACATCGTGCAAGATTTGTTCCCCATTTGCCGAATTTTGAAGAAGGCTGCGAAATCGAAAATGCTTCCTTCATGTAGGAATCATACTGCTCTATTGCATTGCGATACCCTGCCATAGCCTCTTCACCGTTACTCTTGCTAAAGAGTTTCTGAGGTTTCAAAAGACTCCACGGAGGATTCGTTACGCAAATATCATATTTTCCTCGAACAGCATAGTATTCTACAAACGCATCTGCTTGACGAGCATCAAGCTCGTATTTCAATCCAGCAGATTTACAAAACTGTGCTATCTCACATTTGGCTGTATTCACAGCGTTTATATCAATGTCCCAGATTGAAATTAGCAAACGCTTAGATAATATTCTCTTAGACTTTCGCAATTCTGAAAGCAAAGAAATAATCAGTCTTCCATCTCCACAAAACGGATCGATAATGCGCAATTCCGAGGAAAAGGTATCGTACACATAATACTGACTTAACACCCGCATCATGCTTGCCGCTATGTCAGAGTCAGTATAAAACTTTCCGAGAATTTTTTCGTCCTCAAAATCCGTCTGCGTAAAAGCATCAACAAACTGATAGTATTCTTCGCTTAATTCATGTGGAGCTTTGCTTGATATCTTCATTATTTATAACATCCTCTTTCAGTCTATTGCGCTTTTCCCGCTTTTTACCCATTCGTCAAGTTCAGTTTTTTTAAACTTCCACTGCTTTCCTATTTTGTGAGCAGGAATACCACTATCCGCCTTCTTTATCCAATTGCGAATAGAATCTTTATTTACGCCAAGATAATCAGCGGCTTCTTCAATACCCACCCACTTGTCCTCTTGTTCAAACATACAGCTTTCTCCTTACATGGCTTTTGGCACATTCATTATAGCATGTTTTTCAAAGAGATTCAAGGGAATAGATATGAATAAATATGAATTGATATGACTTTAAAAGCCTTTGCATATAGTTTTTCGTGCTGCGTAGTTCCACGACATAAATAGTATCCTGTAATTCAACGATTACCCATGGTAGTTCAACGATTACTCGGCTGTTTAACGATTACGGCAGAGCAGAAAGCCACAATCCCCATAAAACGCACGAAACCTCGCCGCAGAATTGCCTGCAGCGGGGTTTGCTTATGTGCTGAAACAGCCGAAAAGCCTTATTCCAGGCGGTTTTCGGGCATAGAAAAAGTCCACCGTAATTCTATCAAAATTACGGTGGACTTCTGGTGGAGATGGGGGGAGTTGAACCCCCGTCCGAAAGCGCTTTGACAGGAACTTCTCCGGGCGCAGCAGGTTTTTGCGGGACGCCGAACGTCCCCGTTCCCTTCAGGACAGGCAAACCGGCAAGCCTGTCAGTCCGGTAGCTTCATCATGCATGGCACGCGCAAAGCTTAGCGTGCGCACGTTCACCACTCATCGACGCTCCGCTGCCGGGCCGTGGTCCTCCCGGCGGGAACGCTCGCTAATTAAGCAGCGAGAAGAACAGTTTCGTTGTTGTTCTTTAATTTATAAGATGCCCGTTTTATGGCGGTCAGGCGCCGCCGCCCGCTATTCCTGCCTCCACACCCCCGTCGAAACCGGTACATCCCCATGATGTCGGGCGCGTCGGCCGCCCGCGCCGCTCTCGCGGCGCAGGCAGGAACGCATTTTGATCATTAGACGAAACTGCCGATGTTTTGTTTCCTCAGCAGGTTTCCGGCTCCGGGTACTCGACGCCGAAGGTCTCGACCGTGACGGTCTTCATTTTCTGCTCGTTGGTGGGCTTATCGTTGAACATACTGCGCGGTGTGCGCGCAATGGCATCGACGACATCCATGCCCTCGGTCACCTTGCCGAACGCAGCGTACTGCTTGTCGAGGTGCGGAGCATCCATGTGCATGATGAAAAACTGACTGCCGGCGGAGTTCGGGTCCATGGCGCGGGCCATGGAGAGTACGCCGCGGGTATGCTTGAGGTCGTTTTTGAAGCCGTTGCTCGTAAACTCACCCTCGATGCTGTAACCCGGGCCGCCCATGCCGGTGCCGGTCGGGTCGCCGCCCTGGATCATGAAGCCGGGAATGACGCGGTGGAAGATCACACCGTCATAAAACCCCCTTTTGACAAGACTGATAAAGTTGCGGACGGTGTTCGGCGCGATCTCCGGATAGAGCTCGGCGCGGATAATGCCGCCGTCTTCCATTTCAATGGTGACAATCGGATTGCTCATCAGTAATTTTTCTCCTTTATCGTTCTGTCGATCTCGCGTTTGGCGCTGCGCTGCGCGTCGGCACCGCGCTTATCATAGAGCTTTTTGCCCTTGCACAGGCCGAGCTCCACCTTTACGCGGCTGTCCTTGAAATACAGCGACAGCGGCACGAGCGTCAGTCCGTCCTGCTTCGTGCGGGCATAGAGCTTCGTGATCTCCCGCCGGTGCATGAGCAGGCGCTTCGGCCGGTCGGGGTCGCGGTTGTAGATGCTGCCGTGCTCATAGGGGCTGATGTGGATGCCATAGGCAAACAGCTCCCCGTTTTTCACGGTGCAAAACGAATCTTTCAGATTGACCGTACCCGCGCGGATGGACTTGACCTCGGTGCCGAAGAGTTCCACACCGGCCTCGAACCGCTCGAGCACGAAATAGTCATGCAGGGCCTTGCGGTTGGCCGCAACCTGCTTGACGCCCTTGGCTCTCGGCATGGCGGGGACCTCCTTCGTGCGAAATCGTGGATATAGTTTAGCACATCCGGCGGCAAATGAAAAGAGCGAAATCAGCAGAAATAGCGCTGAAGTGTCGCAACGGCATCGCGGCGGGCAACTACGTCGCCGTGTTCGCCGATGTGTGCGTACAGTTCCTCGGTGCAGGGCAGCGGCTCGCCGAACTCGAAGAGCGCGTTCGGCAGCACCTCGTCCTCGGCACGCACGAACAGCTCCCAGCCGCCGTCTATGTACACCACGTCCGAGTCAAGCCCGGCCGGAAAACAGCCCAGCGCCGCGGTCAGGTCGCCAAACGAGCGGAACCGGAACCGGCGCGGCGGGACGGAAATGGGTCTTGCGATGAGCAGCACCTCCTTTTTGGCGACAAACAGTTCGATCTTCATACTTGTCCAGGGCGCGAGCCCGTGCGTCTCGAGCGCGCTGCCGACGGCGGTGCGGATATCGTCCTCGCTCAGCACGGCCCACTCGGCGTGTGCGATGCGCATGGCCACGGCGCTGGTGTCAGCGGCTTCCACAAGCATGGAAATTGCCTCCCTTTGGGTTGGTTTCCGGACAGATGCCCGGTTAGATTCAGTATAGCGTCCGCGACCGCGTTTCGCTACTCAAAATATATGGCAATCGGCGCAGGAATATGGTATGATTCCATTTGAAAAAGGAGTGGATGTTTCATGGAACTGATCGAAGAAAAGCTCAAGACCCTCACGACTTACTGCGGCGTGATCGTCAATGTCCGGCTTGACGAGGCGCGTCTGCCTGACGGCAGTACAGCCAAGCGTGAGGTCGTGGAGCATCCGGGCGGCGTGACGGTCCTGCCGCTGGAGCCAGACGGCACGGTCTGGTGCGTGCGGCAGTACCGATATCCGTTTTCGCGCACGCTGCTTGAGGTGCCGGCCGGCAAGCTCGAGCCGGGCGAGGCGCCGGAGCTGGCCGCGGCGCGCGAGCTCTCGGAGGAGACGGGACTGACCGCGGGCTGCCTGCAGTATCTGGGTGCGAATTATACCTCGCCCGGTTACTCGGAGGAGGTGCTGCACATCTATCTGGCGCGCGACCTGCATCGCGGTGCGGCGCACCTTGACCCCGGCGAGTTTCTGAACGTGGAGCGGCATCCGCTGGAGGAATTGGTGCAAATGGCGCTCGATGGCGAACTTTGCGACGGAAAAACGACAGTCGCCCTGCTAAAGACGCAGCTTTTGCTCGCGCGCGAGCGCGGTGAAGCGGCTGGCGGCGTGTTGTGATTGCTTTTCCGGGAAAAGCGTGTTATAATCCATCGTTAGGTTCCGTTAAAATCGGGCAAGCTACACACGGAGCGTGATCGCCCGGCGGCAGATGCGGAACTGCACTCTGCTTTCGCAGCATGAGAGGTGTCAAATAGTTTGGATAGATATGTAATACATGGCGGCAGACCTCTGCACGGAGAGATCGAGATCAGCGGCGCGAAAAACGCGGCAGTGGCGATCATCCCGGCAGCCCTGATGGTCGATGGTGTCTGCCGGATCGAGAATATGCCCCAGATCAGCGACGTGGATATGCTCCTGAAGATTTTGCAGGGGCTTGGCGCACGGGTGGAATACCTCAGCCCTTCCGCCGTTGAGATCGACTGCACGCAGGTGCGCTTCACCGAGCCGCCGTATGACCTGATGCGCAAGATCCGCGCGTCGTACTACTTCATCGGCTCGATGCTCGGCCGCTTCGGCTCGGCCAAGACGACCATGCCCGGCGGCTGCAATTTCGGCGTCCGGCCGATCGACCAGCACATCAAGGGTATGACCGCGATGGGCGCGAACGTCGAGGTGAAAAACGGCTTTGTCTATGCCGACACGCCGGACGGCCGTCTGCACGGGGCAAAGGTATATCTGGACAAGGTCTCGGTCGGCGCGACGATGAACATCATCATCGCGGCGACGCTGGCGCGCGGCCGCACCGTGATCGAGAATGCGGCGCGCGAGCCGCACATCGTCGACCTTGCCAACTTCCTCAACTCCATGGGCGCCGACATCCGCGGTGCCGGCACGGATTCCATCCGCATTCAGGGCGTCGAGCGTCTGCACGGCGGCACATACAGCGTTATCCCTGATCAGATCGAGGCGGGCACGTATATGACGGCCTGCGCCGCGGCCGGCGGGGAAGTGCGCCTGTCGAACGTGATCCCGCGCCATCTGGAGTGTATCAGCGCCAAGCTGCGCGAGATGGGCGTCACCGTCGTCGAGGGCGGAGACAGCGTGCTCGTGCGCAGCAATGGCCGCCTGCGCCATACAAATGTCAAGACCCAGCCGTACCCGGGCTTCCCGACGGATATGCAGCCGCAGATCAGCGTGGCGCTGAGTCTGGCCGACGGCACGAGCGTCGTGACCGAGGGCGTGTATGACAATCGCTACAAGTACATTCAGGAGCTTGGCCGCATGGGGGCCGATGCGCAGGTGGATGGCTGCACCGCCATCATCAACGGCGTGGAGGGCCTGCACGGTGCGGAAGTCAAGGCGTGCGACCTGCGCGCCGGCGCCGCCGTGGTCATTGCGGGCTTGTGCGCCGCGGGGGAGACCGTGGTCACGGACATCCGCTTTATCGAGCGCGGCTATGAAAACTTCGTCGGCAAGCTGCGCGGCGTCGGGGCCGACATCGTGCTCGAGCGCGACGGCGCCGAGCAGTGTGCGGCAGCCGCTGCCGAATGAACATTGCATTGTTTTCCAGCGGGTCGAGCGGCAACTGCGCGCTCGTGTCCGACGGTGAGACACATATTTTGATGGACGCCGGCATCTCCGCGCGGCGCATCCGCGCGGGACTCGCCTCGCAGGGTGTTTCGGTGGCCGATCTTGCGGGAGTGCTCGTGACGCACGAACACTCCGACCATGTCAAGGGCCTGACCGTCCTGCTGCGTCGGGACCCTGTGGTGGTGTATGCGCTGCCGGCGGTGTGCGCCGCGCTGCGCAGGCTGCTGCCGGAACGGGCGGACTGTCTGCATGAGATCACACCGGGTGAGGCTTTTTGTCTCGGTGATGTGCGTGTGACGCCGTTTCCCACGCCGCATGATGCGGCCGGGAGCTGCGGCTACCGGCTCGACGGGTCGGCGCGCTTTGGCTTCTGCACCGACCTTGGCACCGTGACGGATGCCGTGCGGGCGGCGCTGCGCGGTGTGGACTGCGCCGTCATTGAGGCCAACCACGACCCGGAGCTGCTGCGCACCGGGCCTTACCCGATCTACCTGAAACGTCGGATCGCGTCTGACCATGGCCATTTGTCGAATGCAAGCGCCGGGGCGCTGGCGGTGTACCTCGCGGAAAACGGGGCGAAGCAGCTCGTGCTCGGCCATCTCAGCCGGGAGAACAACACGCCGCGCGCCGCGCTCGAGACGGTCGCGGCTGCACTCGCGGCGGCGGGCTTTTCACCCGGAACGCAGCCGGAGCTGTACGCGGCTCCGGCGGAGACGACCCTCACGCTCACGGCGGGAAAGGCGTGCGTATGCTGTCCATAACACTTGTCTGCGTCGGAAAGATGCGCGAGACCTATTATATCTCCGCATTTGCGGAATATGCCAAGCGGCTGGGTGCCTATTGCCGGTTTGAACTGGTGGAGCTGCCGGAGCAGCGCCTGCCGGAGCGCCCGTCGCCGAAGGAGATCCACGCTGCGCTGGAAAAAGAGGCGCAGGCTATCCGCGCGCGCATCCCGAAGGGCGCGGCAGTGATCGCCATGTGCGTCGAGGGAAAGCTCCTCTCGAGCGAGGCGCTCGCGCAGCAGCTCGGCGGTTACGCTGCGGGCGGCACGTCGAAAGTGTGCTTTCTCGTCGGCGGGTCGTTTGGCCTTGACGAGGGCATCAAGCGCGCGGCATCGCTGCGGCTGAGTATGTCGCCGATGACTTTTCCGCACCATCTGGCGCGCGTCATGCTCGCCGAGCAGATCTATCGTGCGTGCACGATCAACGCGGGCACGCAATATCATAAATAAGCAAAATAGGAGTAGGAGAAACAACATGGCGCAAGAGCTGAAAGCAGAGTGGGGCAGGTCGCTTCCCGGCGATTTGCTCAAGCGCTGGCCGCGTGATGCGGACGGTGAACCGGTGCCCCCGGCAATGCTGACCAAGTGTACGGGCGTGGATATGGACGACGTGCTGTTGGTCAATATGCTGGAGGCCTATGGCATCCCCTGCCTGAAGAACTACCCGGGGGACGGTCAGTTTGGCAAGATCATGTTAGGTATGTCCGGTTACGGAGTGGAAATTCTGGTTCCTGAGACGATGCTTGCCGATGCGCAGGCGCTTCAGGAAGGCTGCGCTGAGGCGCTGACGGAAGGAGACGACAATGCGTAATTACATGGAAGAATACCAGCGCTGGCTCGATAGTCCTGCACTCTCCAATGCGGAGTGGGAAGAGCTCAACGCCATCCGCGACGACAAAAAAGAGATCGAAAGCCGCTTTTTCGCCCCGCTCGAGTTCGGCACAGCCGGTCTGCGCGGCGAGATGGCGCTCGGCTGCCGCCGCATGAACATTCACGTCATCCGCCACGCCACGCAGGCGTTCGCGGAGGTCATCAAGGCCGAGGGCGAGAGCGCGTGCGCGCGCGGCATCGCCATCTGCTTCGACTGCCGCGTCAACAGTGAGCGCTTTGCCCACGAGGCGGCGGCTGTCATGGCGGCCAACGGCATCCACGTGCGCATTTTTGATGCCCTGCGCCCGACGCCGGAGTTGTCGTTCGCCGTCAAGCACTACGGCACCACGGCCGGCCTGAACATCACGGCCAGCCACAACCCGAAAGAGTATAACGGCTACAAGGTCTACTGGTCCGACGGGGCGCAGCTCCCGCCGCAGCACGCCGCCGCCATCGCCAAAAACATGGAGCGGCTGGACATCTTCAACGACATTCAGCGCATGGACTTTGACGACGCGGTGCGTCAGGGACTCGTGGAGTTCATGGGCGCGGAGACGGACGAGGCCTTTTTGTCCAATGTTCTGCGCCAGCCGATCGACCCGGACGTTGTCCGCCGCGTGGCCGACCGGTTCAAGATCGTCTACACGCCGTTCCACGGCGCGGGCTGGCACCTCGTGCCCGAGGCGCTGCACCGTCTGGGCATGACGCAGGTCATCCCCGTCAAAGAGCAGATGGTGCTCGACGGCACATTCCCGACCGTCAAGAGCCCGAACCCGGAGAATCCGGAGGGCTTCTATCTGGCCGTTGACCTCGCCAAGGAGGTCGGCAGCGACCTTATCCTCGGCACGGACCCGGACTCGGATCGCGTCGGCGTCATGGTCCGCGGCGCAGACGGGGAGTACCGCACCATCACCGGCAACCAGATGGGCGTGCTGCTGCTCGACTATATCATCACGGCGCGCCGCCGCAAGGGCACGCTGCCGGAAAACGCGGCCGCGATCTCGACGATCGTCACGTCCAAGATGGTGCGCCGGATCTGTGATGTGAACGATATCCACTTTGATGAGACGTTCACGGGCTTCAAATTCATGGCCGAGAAGCTGGCCGAGTACCAGCGCGACGGTTCGTACCAGTACGTGCTCGCCTTTGAGGAGAGTTACGGCTACATGATGGGCGACTATGTCCGCGACAAGGACGCCGTGACTGCCTGCGTCATGATCACGGAAATGGCGGCGTACTATTTCGAGCAGGGCATGACGCTCGCGCAGGCGCTCGATGCGCTGTATGAAAAGTATGGCTTCTACGGCGAGCGCACGCTCAATCTCGTCATGCCGGGTCTTGACGGGCTGGAGAAGATGCGCACGCTCATGGCGAATCTCCGCAAGCAGCCGCTGCAGGAGATCGCGGGCACGAAGGTCGTGCGTATGCGCGACTATCAGGACGGCTCGGTGTACGTCATGGGACTCGGCAAGATGGACAAAACGCCCATCTCCGGCTCGAACGTGCTGTACTTTGAGCTGGACGACGGCTGCTCATTCATCGTCCGCCCGTCCGGCACGGAGCCGAAGATCAAGGTGTACATCCTTGGTGTCGGCGCGACGCGGCCGGAGTGCGACGAGCGCGTGCAGCGCTATGCGCAGTTTGCCGAGACGCTGCGCAGTTAATCGAAACCATATGCCCCGGCCCTCCGGCAACTGCGCCGGGGGGCCGGACTTTTGAGGAATCGCTATGAAAGAGAAAATCAAGCAGCTTTTTGGCCTCTTTGGCACCTTCACCGTTGTCGGCGTGACGACGTTCGGCGGCGGCTATGCCATGCTGCCCGCGCTGCAGCGCGAGGTCGTGGAAAAGCGCCGCTGGGCCACGGAGGAAGAGGTCATGGACTGGTACGCCATCGGCCAGTGCACACCGGGCGTTATCGCGGTCAACACTGCCACGTTCGTCGGGCAGAAGTGGGCTGGCATCTGGGGCGGCATCTTTGCCACGCTGGGCGTTGTGTTCCCGTCGCTCGTCATTATTATGATCATTGCGGCCTTTATTCAGAACTTCGCGCACCTGCCCGCCGTGCAAAACGCGTTTGCGGGTATCCGCGTGTGCGTGTGTGTGCTGATCCTCAATGCCGTCGTGAAGCTGTGGGAAAAATCCGTCGTGGACTGGAAGACATTTTTGATCTTTCTGCTCGTGTTCGCGGGCAGCGTGTTTCTGAACGTCTCGCCGGTGCTGTATGTGCTCGCGGCTGCGCTCGCCGGCATCGTCATCAGGGAACTGGAGGCGCGTAAGGCATGATCTATCTGCGCCTGTTCTGGGAGTTTTTCAAGACCGGCCTGTTTTCCGTCGGCGGAGGTCTGGCAACGCTCCCGTTTATTTATGACATGTCCGACCGCACGGGCTGGTTCACCTATCAGCAGATTGCGGACATGGTCGCGGTGTCGGAGTCCACGCCCGGCCCCATCGGCGTCAACACGGCGACGTATGTGGGCTACATCACGGGCGGCGTTCCCGGCGCGCTCGTCGCGACGCTCGGCCTCGTCACCCCGGCGATCATCTGCATCCTCATCATTGCCTCGTGCCTGAAGAAATTCCGGGAAAACCGGTTCGTTGACGATGCGTTTTACGGGCTGCGCCCGGCGTCCGCGGCGCTGATCGCGGCGGCGGGTTTTTCCGTCGTGCGCATTTCTCTCATTCAGGAGAGTGCCTATCAGGTCAGCGGCCGGTTTGCGGATCTGTTTTTCTGGAAGGGGCTGCTGCTCGCAGCTGTTATCTGGGTGCTGACGAATGTCGTCAAGCCGACGAAAAAGCTGCACCCAATCGTGTACATTGCGGCGTCCGCCGTCGTCGGCATCGTGTTCTCCTTTGCCGGCGTGTGAAGTCAAAACAGGTTTGCCAGAACCCACATACACAGCGCGGAGATCGCTCCGTGCAGCAGGCGCCCGACCGTGTGTCGGGCGCTTTTGATATCCGTCCCGGCAATGACCGCCGCCGTCTGGCAATGGACGGACACGCCGCCCCAGCCGATGAGAAAGGCAGCGAGGGCGAGGTTTCCCGGCGTCGGCGCCAGGCCCTGCATCGCGCCGATGCCGGTGCCGAGCTCGAGTATGCCCGTGCACAGTGCGCGGGCAAAGTGCAGTTCCAGCCCCAGACGTGCGGCGAGCGTGCCCACCAGTGCCGGCAGCAGGCCGGAGGCATCGAGGATCCCGGTCACGACGCTGAACGTGACCACGAAGCCGCTGACCGTCAGCACCGCGCGCACGGCGCTGCGCACGGCGGCCGGCAGCGCCTGCGAGAGCGGCACGACCGCGATCTGTGCGCGCGCCTCCGGCTGAAAGCCACCGCTGCGCGGGGCGAAGAGCATCCCGACGATGACGGCAGACAGCACGTGCACACCGTAGAGCAGCAGCCCATAGCCCGCGCTGTGAAAGACGCCCACGCCCGCTGCTCCGACGAGAAATGCCGGGCCGGAATTGTTGCAGAATGCGAGTGCGCGCTCGGCCTGCTCGCGTGGAAGCGCGCCGCTGCGGCGCAGTTGAGCGATGGCGTCCGCGCCGAGCGGATACCCGCCCGTCACGCCCAGCAGCAGCGCCGATGCGCCTGCGCCGCCGATGCCGAAGAGCTTTTGCGTCACGGGGGAGAGCCACCGGCCGAGGATGCCCGGCAGCCCCAGCTGCTGCAGCAGGGAAGAGAGAATAAAAAACGGCAGCAGCGACGGTACGATCATCTGCGCGCAGAGGTTCAGCCCCGCGCGCGCACTCTCGAGTGCCGCCTGTGAGCACAGCAGCAGCGCACCGAGTGCCGTCAGTGTCACCGCAAGCGCAATGAAATTGCCGCGTTTTTCTTCCACCGGCATCCCTCCCGGAAATCTGTTCTCGTGCATTTCTATGCCTGTCCCGGCCTAAACTTGCCTGCGGGCGCATAAAATGGCTTGCAGCGAAGGGGGTGAGCCGGTGAAGCGGCTGTCAGATATTCCGTTGGAGATTGCCGAGCGGCTGGACCTGCCGGCGGAATCCGTTGCCGGTGTGCCGAAGCTGACCGTGACCGGCCGGCGCCGCGCGCTGGTGGAAAACCACTGCGGCCTGCTCGAATACAGTCACGAGTGCATCGTGATTGACGGCGGGCGGGTGCGCGTGTGTATCCGCGGCACGAACCTGCAGCTCGTGGCCATGGACAGCACGGCCCTGCTGATCTCCGGCACGATCGCGTGTGCCGAGTTTGCGTGAGGTGATGGCTTTGACGCGGTGGATCCTGGCCCTTTGCGGCTATGTGCGGCTGGAGGTGTGCGGTGTGCACCCAGAGCGCGTGCTCAATGCGTGCGCGGCGGCGGGCATCGCCTGCACGGCGTCCGAGCCGGTGGACGCCTACACACTGCGCATCACGGTGCGTGAGCGCTGTGCAGATACGGTCACGGGGCTGGCACGCCGGTGTCAGTGTGAGGTGCAGACGCTCTATTGCCGCGGCCTGCCGCGGCTGCTGCGGCGAGCGGCGCGCTACCGGGGTGCGTGCGCGGGACTGCTGGTGATGGTGCTGGCGGTGCTGACGTCGTCGCTGTTCATCTGGCGCATTGATGTGACCGGCAACGAAACGCTTACGACCGGACAGATCTTGCGCTGTCTGGAGGCGTGCGGCGTGCGCCCGGGCACGTACTGGCCCGCATTATCGAACGACCTTGTGCGCAATGATATGATCCTGCGCCTGCCGGAGCTGCGCTGGCTCACCGTAAATGTTCACGGCAGCCACGCCGAGGTGATCGTGCGCGAAAAGGACCCTCTGCCGGACATCACGCCGGATGATACGCCCATGAGCATTTACGCCTCCGCGACCGGGGTCATCCTGAGCATGGACGTTTATGCCGGCCAGGCGTGTGTCGCTCCCGGCGCAGCTGTGGAACCGGGCGATGTACTCGTGTCCGGCGCGGTTACGGATCTCGGCGGCGGGGTGCGCCCGGTGTGCGCACGCGCCGACATCCGCGCGCGCACGCGGCAGGAGCTGACGGGGCAGATCGCCCTGACGGAAGCCGAAAAACAGCCCGCCCACGGCGCGAGGACGCGCTGGGCGCTGCGCGTGGGCAAAAAGCGAATCAATTTTTATCAAAACAGTGGAATTTCAAACACGGAATGTGATAAAATCATTCATGAATATCCTTTTGCGATCCGGGGCGTGTTTACGCTGCCGTTTTCGCTGGTGCGCGAGCGCGTGCAGCCGTATCGGACGGCGGATGTGCCGGTGCCGGAGGACGCGGCGCGTGCGGAGCTGGAGCAGACGCTGCTGCAGCAGCTGCGCGAGATGATCGGCGACGACGGCGCGATCATTTCCTATGCAACGGTGGCGGAGGTCACCGGCAATGTGCTGACCGTGACACTTACGGCCGAGTGCGAGCAGGAGATCGGCCGTGTGCAGGCGACTCCGGACGCGGAATTTTTACAGCTTCGGCCGCCGGCCGGGGAAGGAACGACAGCAGATGATTGAAAAAACCATGGAAGTTGACAGAATGGAGGACGTCATCAGCGTGTTCGGGTCGTTTGACCAGAACCTGCGGATGATCGAGACCGAATACAATGTGCGCGTGACCGACCGCGACGAGCAGATCCACATCACCGGCGAGGCGGAGAATGTGCTCTATGCCGAAAAGGCCATCACCGGTCTGCTGTCGCTGGCGGCCAAGGGCGAGGAGATCGGCGAGCAGAACGTGCGCTACATCTTCCGCCTCGTGCGCGAGGGGCGGGAGCAGAAGATCCAGGAGCTTGCGGGCGACGTGGTGTGCATCACGGCCAAGGGCAAGCCGATCAAGGCCAAAACGCTCGGCCAGCGCGCGTATCTGGATGCCATTGAGCAAAATACGATCACGCTCGGCGTCGGCCCTGCCGGCACCGGCAAGACGTACCTTGCCGTGGCCGAGGCAGTCGCGGCGTTTCGTGCCGAGCGCGTCAACCGCATCATTCTCACGCGCCCGGCGGTCGAGGCGGGCGAACGGTTGGGCTTTCTGCCCGGCGACCTGCAAAACAAGGTCGATCCCTATCTGCGCCCGCTGTACGACGCACTCTTTGAGATGCTCGGCGCCGACGCCTACGCGAAATACCTCGAGCGCGGCAACATTGAGGTCGCGCCGCTGGCGTATATGCGCGGCCGCACGCTCGACGACAGCTTCATCATCCTCGACGAGGCGCAGAACACCTCGCGCGAGCAGATGAAAATGTTCCTGACGCGCATCGGCTTCGGCTCGCACGTCGTCATTACCGGCGACGTGACGCAGATCGACCTGCCGTCGGACAAGCCGTCCGGCCTCAAGGAGGCCATCCGCATCCTTGACGGCATTGATGACATTGCCATCTGCCGCCTGACGGGCGCGGACGTTGTGCGTCACGCGCTCGTACAGAAGATCATTGCCGCATACGAGCAGGACGAGAAACAGAAGGAAAAACGCGCCGTGGCCGCGGCCAAAAAGCCCGCCGCGCGCAAGACGACTGTGAGGAAAAAAGCATGACACAGGCGAAGATCACCATTACCCGTACCCGCCGCGGTCTGGGCTTCCCGGATACGCAGCGCTATGTCAAGCGCGCAGCGGCCGCAGCGCTGAAAGCTGAGGGCGTGTCCGTCCCGTGTGAGCTCGACGTGACGCTCACGGACGATGCCGCCATCCACACCATCAACCGCGAGCAGCGCGGTGTGGACCGGGCGACGGATGTGCTGTCGTTCCCGATGAACGAGCTGACCCCCGGTGCGTTTGACCCCGATGCCTGCGAGTGGGACTATGAGACCGACCGCGCCATGCTCGGAGACATGGTTATCTCCATGGAGCGCTGCGCCGAACAGGCCGAGACCTATGGCCACAGCTTTGCGCACGAGGTCAGCTATCTGACCGTACACTCTGTGCTGCACCTGCTCGGTTATGACCATGTGGACGAGGGAGTGGACAAGCGCCGTATGCGCGCGCGCGAAAAAGAGATCATGCGTCTGCTGGACGTATAAGGAGAAACGAATGATTACCAAAACTGCTATGATCACCATCTGTGGACGGCCGAACGTCGGCAAGTCCACACTCACCAATGCCCTTGTCGGCGAGAAGATCGCCATTGTTTCGAACAAGCCCCAGACGACGCGCAACCGCATCAGCGCCGTCGTCAACCGCGGCGATACGCAGCTGATCCTGATGGACACGCCGGGCTTTCACAAGCCGCGCAACCGTCTGGGCGACTATATGCTCCAAGTCGTGCGCGAAAGCGTGGCGGACGTCGACGGTGTGATGCTGGTCATCGAGCCTATCGCCTCCATCGGCGAGCAGGAGCGCGCGCTCATCGAGCGCATCCAGAGCACCAATGCCCCGGCTGTGCTTGTCATCAACAAGATCGACACCGTGGAAAAGCCGGAGCTGCTGGCCGTGATTGCCGCCTATTCCGAGGCACTGCCGTGGCGCGCGATCGTGCCGGTATCGGCCAAAAACGGTGACGGGCTCGAGGAGCTCTTCAGCGAACTGGCGCAGCTTGCCGTGCCGGGGCCGCAGCTGTTTCCGGACGATATGATCTCCGATATGCCGGAAAAGCAGATCTGCGCCGAGCTCGTGCGCGAAAAGCTGCTGCTGTGCCTCGACAAGGAGATCCCGCACGGCACGGCCGTCGAGGTCACAAAATTTTCCGAACGCGACAGCGGCATCATCGACATGGACGTGACCATTTACTGCGAAAAGGAGAGCCACAAGGGCATCATCATCGGCAAGCGCGGCGCCATGCTCAAAAAGATCGGCGAGCTCGCGCGGCAGGACATCGAGCGCTTCATGGGCACGAAGGTGTACCTGCAGACGTGGGTCAAGGTCAAGGAAAACTGGCGCGACTCGGCCGCGCAGCTGCGCAATTTTGGCTTTACCGACCAGTGACCCTTTATTACCAGCCATAAATCCACCCCGCTGTGCAGACACTATGCCCAGCGAGGTGGTTCATTGTGCAGGACGATTTTTTCTGGCAGCTGTTCGCGGACACCGGTGATCCGCTCGGCTACCTTTGCTACCGCGCCGCGCGCAACGCGCTGGCGCCGACCGAGGCATCTGCGGCGGACGATCCTGTCCGCCGTCCGGCCTGATGAGGTACATACGATGTTTATCACGACCCGCGGGCTCGTCCTGCGCGAGGTGCGCTACAAAGAGTCGGACAAGATCCTCACCGTGCTCACACAGCACGAGGGGAAGGTGACCGTCCGCGCGCGCGGCGCGCTGCGCAAGGGCAGCCGCATCACGGCGGCGACGCAGCTGCTGACGTATTCGGACATGACGATCTTTGAAAACCGCGGCCGCCGCACGCTCAATGAAGCGTCCACGGTCGAGGAGTTTCTCGGCCTGCGCGCCGACCTCGGCGCGTTCGCGCTCGGAAGCTATTTCGCAGAGCTGCTCGAGACTGTCTCTGCCGAGGAATATCCCGATCCGCCGGTGCTGCAGCTCGGGCTCAACAGCCTCTATGCGCTCAGCCGCGCGCTCTGCCCGCCGGAGCAGATCAAGGCAGTGTTCGAGCTGCGGCTCATGTGTCTTTCAGGATATGAGCCGGATCTGTCCTGCTGCGCGCAGTGCGGCGCAGCGGTCCCGGCCGAGCCGTGGTTTTCCCCGCGCGGCGGCGCGGTGTACTGTGCGCGGTGCCGGGGCACGAGCTCCTCGGCCGTCACGCCGCTGCTGCCGGAGACGCTTGCCGCCATGCGGCACGTCGTGAATGCGGATCCCAAAAAGATCTTTTCCTTCACGCTCGGCGCCGCGGGCCGCAAACAGCTTGCGCACGTGTGCGAGGATTATACGGCGACGCAGCTCGAGCGGGGCTTTGCGTCGCTCGATTACTGGAAGAAAGTGAAGGACTGACATGAAGCACATCCTTATGATTGCCACTGGCGGCACAATTGCATCCAAAGAGACGGCCGACGGGCTCACGCCGCAGCTCACATCTGAGGAGCTCCTTGCCGAGGTGCCGGAGCTTGAGCAGCTGTGCCGGATCGACACCGTGCAGCTCATGAACCGCGACAGTACGAACATCAACAGCCGCGACTGGCTGCGGATGGCGGCCTGCGTGCGCGAGCACTATGACGGCTACGACGGCTTTGTCCTCACGCACGGCACGGACACGATGGCCTACACGGCGGCGGCCCTGTCGTACCTGATTCAGAACAACGCCAAGCCCGTCGTCATCACCGGCTCGCAGAAGTCGATCTTCCATCAGGACACCGACGCGCGCGAGAACCTGCGCGATGCCTTCCTGTATGCCTGCGACGACGGAGCCTGCGGTGTGCACATCGTCTTTGACCACAAGGTCATTCTCGGCACCCGCGCGCGCAAGGTGCGCACGAAGAGCTATAACGCCTTTTCGAGCATCGACTACCCGGAGACGGCGATCCTGCGCGGCCGTCAGGTCGTGTATTACATCCCGGAGCGCGTCACCGGCGCGCCGGTGTTTTATGACCGGCTCGACCCCGGTGTGTTCGTGCTCAAGCTCATTCCCGGCATCGACGCCGGTATCTTCAGCTATCTCAAGGCGCATTACCGCGCGCTCGTGATCGAGAGCTTCGGCGTCGGCGGCCTGCCGTGCTACGGTGACGAGAGCTTTTATCATGCTGTGCGCGACTGGGTGCAGTCCGGCCGCGCCATCGTCATGACGACGCAGGTACCGCACGAGGGCAGCGACATGGATGTGTATCAGGTCGGCCACCGCGCCAAGCGTGAGCTGGGGCTCATCGAGGCCTACAGCATGACGAGCGAGGCCGTGGTCACGAAGCTTATGTGGATCCTCGGTCAGACGGAGGACTATGCGGAGATCTGCCGCATGTTCCAGACGCCGGTGCAGAAGGATCAGATCTACTGAGGAGGCGGCGCCATGGATTTTCAGACAGAATACCGCGGCAAGCTGCGCACACCCGCCGAGGCGGTGCGTGCCGTGCGCGACGGTGACTGGGTGGACTATACATCCGGTCTTGGCTTTCCGCCGCTGCTCGATGCGGCGCTTGCCGCCCGGCGCGATGAGCTGCACGATGTCAAGGTGCGCGGCAACCTCTGCGCCGGCCCGGTGCAGATTGTTGAGTGCGACCCGGAGCAGGCGCATTTTCTCTACCACACCTGGCACTGTTCGGCGTACGAGCGGCGGCTGTGCGACCGCGGTCTGTGCTATTACACACCGATGGTCTTTCGCAACCTCGCGTGGTACTACCGTGAATTTCTGACGGTCAACGTCGCCATGGCGTCCGTCGCGCCGATGGATCGCCACGGGTACTTCAACCTCTCGGCCGCGACCGGCGTGTCCCGCGCGATCCTCGACCGGGCGGACATCGTCATTCTGGAGGTCAACGAGCATCTGCCGCGTCTGCGCGGCGGGTTCGATGAAGTCATCCATATTTCCGATGTGGACATGGTCGTCGAGGGGGAACACGCGCCGTTTGCTGACCTGCCTGCGCACTCGGCGACGGCGGAGGACGCTGCCATCGCAAACCTTCTGCTGCCGCATATCTGCGACGGGGCGACCGTCCAGCTTGGCATCGGCGGTATGCCCACCGTGCTCGGAAAGCTGCTGGCCCAGTCCGGCCTGCACGACCTCGGTATGCACACCGAGCTGTGCTCGGACGCTTACCTCGATCTGTATGAGGCCGGCGTGCTTACGAACCGCCGCTGCACGCTCCACCATGGACAGGGTATGCTGGGCATTGCGCTCGGATCGAAGCGGCTGTATGACTGGATCGATGACAACCCCGGCGTCATTGCGGCGCCGCTGTCGTATGTCAACGCGCCGGAGGTGATCGCGCAGCTTGATCACATGGTGTCGATCAATAGCTGCATCGCGGCCGATCTTTACGGGCAGATCGCCTCGGAGAGCTCCGGCCTGCGCCAGATCAGCGGCACGGGCGGCCAGCTCGACTTTCTCACGGGTGCGGCCATGGCTCGCGGTGGCAAGGCGTTCATCTGCATGACGTCCACGTTTACGGATAAGCAGGGGGAACGCCGCTCGCGCATCCTGCCGCACTTCGGCGGCGACATTGTCACTTCCCCGCGCTCACAGGCGTATTACCTTGCGACGGAGTACGGTGCGGTCAACCTCGCCGGGCGCAGCACGTGGGAGCGCGCTGAGGCGCTCGTGTCCATCGCGCACCCGGACTTTCGTGAGCAGCTCATTCAGGCGGCGGAGGCGCAGAAGATCTGGCGCCGGAGCGCCAGACGCTAAGCGGGCGCTAAGATATGCCGCGCCGTGCAGGTTTCGCTTGTTTTTGCGCGCGCCATCGCATAGAATGGAGAACGATAAGGGAGTAATTGGCGCGAACCTTCGCGCGGCCCAGCCAACAACCGATCCCTGGGATCTGGCCCGGTCTGAAATGATGAGACTTATCTGCCGTGAGGCAGATAAGTCTTTTTTCATTTCCGGGAAAACTGTATCTGACACATGAAGGAGGACAAAACCGTGGAATATTACCGGCAGCCGCCATCGGACACCCTGCGCTCGCTCGACAGCACGCCCGACGGTCTCACGCCATCGGAAGCCGTGGAGCGCCTGAAGCACGACGGGCGCAATGTGCTCACCGAGCCGCCGAAGCCGTCGCTCGTAAAACGCTTTTTCCGGCAGCTGGTCGACCCCATGATCCTTGTGCTGCTCGCAGCAGCACTGATCTCGGCCATCACGAGCGCGTATGCGCACGAGAGCTTTGCCGATGTAATCATCATTCTCGTTGTCGTCATCATCAATGCGGTGCTCGGTGTGTATCAGGAGAGCAAGGCCGAGCAGGCCATTGCCGCCCTAAAGGAACTGAGTGCCGCGCACAGCCGCGTCCTGCGTGGCGGGAAGCTCGTCACGGTCCCCAGTGAGGAGCTGGTTGTGGGTGATGTGCTCGTGCTGGAGGCGGGCGACGCCGTGCCGGCCGATGCGCGCGTGCTCGAGAGCGCGAGCCTTCGTGCCGAGGAAGCCGCCCTGACCGGTGAGAGCGTGCCGGTGGCAAAGTCGGTGGATGCGCTCACGGCATCCGGCGAGATCGGTCTCGGCGACCGCAGCAATATGCTCTATCTTGGCAGCAGCATTGTTTACGGCCGCGGCCGCGCCGTCGTCACGGCAACCGGTATGCGCACGGAGATGGGCCGCATCGCCGACGCGCTCACGCAGACGCAGGAGCACAAAACGCCCCTGCAGCTGCGCCTGACGCAGTTGAGCCGCATCCTGACGTGGCTCGTGCTCGGCATCTGTGCGGTCGTGTTCGTGGTCGGTGTGCTGCGTGCCGGAACAGTCAACGGCCGCGTCGTGCTCGATACGTTTCTGATCGCCGTCAGCCTTGCGGTCGCGGCCATTCCGGAGGGGCTGGCCGCGGTCGTGACGATCGTGCTGTCCATCGGCGTGACGAACATGAGCCGCCGCAGCGCGGTCATCCGTAGGCTCACGGCCGTGGAGACGCTCGGCTGCGCGCAGGTCATCTGCTCGGATAAGACCGGCACGCTCACGCAAAACCGCATGACCGTGACGGAAGCTGTGGGCAGTGACGAGCGCCTGCTTGCCACGGCTATGGCGCTGTGCGTCGACGCGGTGTATGACCCGGAGACGGACACCGTGACCGGTGAGCCGACAGAGGCCGCGCTCGTACGCTGGGCGGTCGTGGAGGGGTTGGCGCCGAGCGCACTGCGCACGCAGTATCCGCGCGTGGCCGAGGCGCCGTTTGACAGTGAGCGCAAGATGATGAGCACGCTGCACACCGATGGGGATTCCGTCGAGCAGTACACCAAGGGCGCGCCCGACGTGCTGCTGCCGCTGTGCGACCAAATTTGGATCAACGGCCACGCCGAGCCCATGACGGACGCGCACCGCGCCGAGATTGCGGCGCGCAATCATACCATGACCGGGAAAGCGCTGCGCGTGCTGGCGGCGGCTAAGCGCACATATGACGCGCTGCCGGATGACACATCTCCCGCGGCGCTTGAGCAGCACCTGTGTTTTCTCGGCCTCACAGGCATGATCGATCCGGTGCGCCCCGAGGTCGTGGACGCCATCCGCGCCTGCCGCAGCGCCGGCATCCGGCCCATCATGATCACCGGCGACCATGTGGACACCGCCACGGCGATCGCAAAAGAGCTCGGCCTGCTCGGGCCCGGTGACGAGGCCGTCACCGGCACGGAGCTCAGCGCCATGGACGACGCCGCATTCGCCCGCCGCCTGCAGCACATCAGCGTTTATGCCCGCGTGCAGCCCGAGCATAAGACCCGTATCGTCAAGGCCTGGCGCGATGCCGGTTTCGTCACCGCTATGACCGGCGACGGTGTCAACGACGCGCCGAGCATCCGCGCCGCGGACATCGGCATCGGCATGGGCATCACCGGCACGGACGTGACGAAAAATGTGGCCGATATGGTGCTTGCCGATGACAACTTCGCCACCATCGTCGGCGCGGTCGAAGAGGGCCGCCGCATTTACGATAACATCCAGCGTGCGATCAAATTCCTGCTCGGCTCCAACATGAGCGAGGTGCTGAGCATTTTCGCCGCGACGATGCTCGGCTTCACGATCCTGGAACCGGTGCACCTGCTCTGGATCAACCTCCTGACCGACTGCTTCCCGGCGCTCGCGCTCGGTATGGAGCGCGCGGAGCCGGACGTCATGTCCCGCCCGCCGCGCAGCGCGCGGGAGAGTGTTTTTGCTCACGGCGTCGGTTTTGATGTCGTGTATCAGGGCGTCGTGTGCACACTTCTGACACTGGCGGCATTTTTCGTTGGCCACTATATGGAGTACGGCGTCTGGACGCTCACCAATTCGCCCGACGGCACGACCATGGCGTTTTTGACACTGAGTATGGCCGAAATTTTCCACAGCTTTAATATGCGCGCGCACCGGGCGAGCATCTTCACGCTCCGGACGCCCAACTGGACGCTGATTGGCGCGGCCGCGGCGAGCTTTGCACTCACGACGATCTGCATCTATGTGCCGTTTCTGGCCGACGCGTTTGATTTCACGGCCATTTCCGCCGCCGAGTATGCCGTAGCCATGGGGCTCGCGGTTTTGGTCATCCCGGTCGTCGAACTGGTCAAGTGCGTGCAGCGCGCGGTGGAAAAGCGCGGGGTGCACGCATGATTTCCGCGCGCATGGCGCACACTAACCCTGATTCCAACGAGAGGAGATGGGTGCTGTGCGCCAAGCGCTGCCGGTTCCCCAGCGCGTGATGGCCGTCGTGCTGTCCGTGCTGTTCGTGTTCTGCCCGTTCGCGGCCTATGCTGCCGGGGAGGATGCCGCGGCCGACCCCGTGCTGCTGCCGATCATCATGTATCACGAGGTGAAGCCAAACCGGTCCGGCAAGGACGCCATCCAGCCGTGGGAGTTCGAGGCAGACCTCAAATGGCTGGCCGACAACGGCTACACGACGATCGTCATGGCGGACCTCATCGCCTACGTGCGCGACGGTACGCCGCTGCCGGAAAAACCCATCATCCTCAGCTTCGACGACGGATACTATAATAATTATGTCTATGTTCTGCCGCTGCTGCAGAAGTATTCGGCACGAATCGTTCTCTCGCTCCTCGGGCGCAACACGGACGATTTCACCGAGTGGCCGAGCAAGAGCATCGACTATGCGCACGTCACCTGGGATCAGCTCAACGAAATGCTCGACACCGGCCTCGTCGAAGTGCAGAACCACTCGTATGACCTGCATGCCTACACGGCGGAGCGGCACGGCTGTACACAGAATCAGGGCGAGTCGGACGCGGCCTATGCCGAGCTGCTCCGCGCGGACTTGCAGCGCCTGCAGGATGAACTCACGGAGCACACCGGCCGCACGCCGGACACGTTTGCCTATCCCTACGGCAAGTACGGCGATCTGACGGACAAAGTTTTGCGCGACATGGGTTTTCAGGCGACACTCACGTGCGACTGGGGTGTGAACCACATCACGCGTGACCCGGACTGCCTTTACCGGCTCGGGCGTATTTGCCGGTCGCACAATCAGTCGCTGCAGTCGGTACTCCAACGTGCGATGAAGGCAACGGCATAGGAAAATATGAAATCACAGGAGCGCACGCACCCGACAGGGTGCGTGCGCTTTCGTGCTTTGCACCCCACCGGCACCGGAGGCATACACTGAGGAGAAAGCGATTTGGCGCAAGCAAAGGGGGAGACGCCATGAAAATCGAGCTGCGCCGGGCCGCCATGACGTATCAGGCGCCGGACGGGGAAGTGGCGGCGCTGCGGGATGTGACCTTCGGCGTAGCCGACGGGGAGTTTGTGAGCATCGTCGGACCGTCCGGCTGCGGAAAGTCCACGCTGCTGGCGCTCATTGCCGGCATCGAGCATCCGTCGGGCGGGGAGGTGCTCGTCGACGGCGAGCCTGTGCGCGCCCCGACGGGTAAGGCGGGGCTCATGCCCCAGCGCGACCAGCTTTTTGACTGGCGCACGATCTGGGGCAATGTGACGCTCGGGCTGGAGGTACGGCACGAGAACACGCCCGCGCGCCGCGACGGCGTGCAGGATCTGCTGGAGCAGTATCAGCTCGCGGGCTTTGCGCGCAAGCTGCCCAATCAGCTCTCCGGCGGGATGCGTCAGCGCTGTGCGCTCATCCGCACGCTGGCCACATCGCCGGATGTGCTGCTGCTCGACGAGCCGTTTTCCGCGCTGGATTATCAGACGCGGCTGGCCGTCTCGGACGATATTTCGCAGATCATCCGCCGCGAGCATAAGACGGCCCTGCTCGTCACGCACGATATTTCCGAGGCCATCAGCCTCTCGGACCGCATCGTCGTCCTGTCGCACCGGCCCGCGACCGTCAAGGCCATTCACGACCTGGGCGCGCTGCGCACGGTGCCACCGCTCGAACGGCGCAGCCGGCCGGAATTTCAGATGCTGTTCAATCAAATATGGGAGGAGCTGGATGTCAATGTCTGAACGATCGCCCTCCCCGCAGCGCGTGGCCTATCTGCGCGCGCAAAAGCGCCGTCGTCGGCTCGTGCTGGCGCTGCAGATTCTGCTGTTGGTCGTGTTTCTCGGCTGGTGGGAGCTCTCGGCCCGGCTCGGCTGGGTGGACGCCTTCATCGTCAGCAGTCCGTCGCGCGTGGTGCACACGCTCGTGGGCCTGCAAAATTCCGGGGAGCTGTGGCTGCACATCGGTACGTCGTGCCTCGAGGTCGTGGTCGGTTTCGTGCTCGGCACGCTGCTCGGTACGCTCATCGCCATCGGCCTGTGGTGGAGCGAGCTGCTCTCGCGCGTGCTCGATCCGTATCTGGTCGTGCTCAACGCGCTGCCGAAAACGGCGCTCGGCCCGGTGTTCATCGTCTGGATCGGCGCGGGCACCGAGTCGATCATCGCTATGACGATCGCGATCTCGATCTTTGTCACGATTCTGAATATGCATGTCGGCTTCCTGTCCACGGACCGGGAGAAGATCCGTCTGATGCAGACGCTCGGCGCGACCCGGCATCAGATCCTGTGGCGGCTGGTCATTCCGGCCAACTACGCCACACTGTTCAATACGCTGCGTGTGAATGTCGGCCTGTCGTGGGTCGGTGTGATCATGGGTGAATTTCTGGTCTCCAAAGCCGGTCTCGGCTATCTGATCGTCTACGGGTCGCAGGTGTTCAATATGGACCTCGTGATGGCGACCGTCCTCGTGCTTGCGGTGGCGGCCGTTGTGATGTATCAGCTTGTGCTGTGGCTGGAGAAATTTTTCAAAAATCGGTTGGGAGTGACGCAATGAAACGGTTCTTTTGTGGGGTTCTGGCGGCGCTGATGTTGGTGGTTTTGTGCGCCTGCGGCAAGCAGGAGACGGCCACCGTCCGCCTGAGCGAAGTGACGCATTCGGTGTTCTACGCGCCGCAGTATGTGGCGCTGGAGCAGGGCTTTTTCGCGGATGAGGGGCTGAATATCGAACTGACCAACGGCGGCGGCGCCGACAAGGTCATGACGGCGGTGCTCACCGGGCAGGCGGACATCGGCCTCGCGGGGCCGGAGGCGTGCATCTACGTGTACAATCAGGGCAAGGACGACTATCCGGTCGTGTTCGGCCAGCTAACAAAGCGCGACGGGTCGTTCCTCGTCGGGCGCGAGGATGTGCCATTTTCGTGGGATCTGTTGCGCGGTAAAACCGTCATCGGCGGCCGTGCGGGCGGCGTTCCGGAGATGACACTTGAATATGTCATGCGGCAAAACGGCATCGTCCCCGGTACGGATGCGACTGTGGACACGACCGTGCAGTTCAACATGATGGCCGGTGCTTTCACCGGTGGCAACGGCGACTTTGTCACGCTCTTTGAGCCGACGGCCACCGAGGTCGCACAGGCGGGCAAAGGGTACATCCTCGCGTCCATCGGTCAGGAGAGCGGCGAGATCCCGTATACGGCCTACTTCGCCTCGCAGGCCTACATGAAAGACCACGCGGACGTTGTGCAGCGCTTCACCAATGCCATTGCCCGCGCGCAGAAATGGATCGCGGAGCATGACGCGGCGGAGACCGCCGAGATCATCGCCCCGCAGTTCCCGGACACGAGCGTACCCGTGCTCACGCAGGTCGTGCAGCGCTACAAGGACATCGACGCCTGGAACGCCACGCCCGTCATGACACAGGCGTCCCTCGAGCGGCTCGAGACCGTCATGGAGACGGCCGGTGTGCTCGACCATGCCGACTGGGTGGACTTCGACCGCCTTGTTGACAATAGCTATGCACATAACGCCTCCTGACAGGTGCAAAAATCCCCCGGCGGCAGCCGGGGGATTCGTGCGTTTTTCAAAAGAGGGAAGCATGCTTAGAAGCTTGCGACCACAGCGCCATTGTAGGTGTTGGCGATGTACTGCTTCACGGCGTCGGTCTTGAGGACCTTGAGCAGAGCCTGGGTCTTCGGGCTGTTCTCGTCGCCGGCGCGCACGGCGATGATGTTGGCGTAGGTCTGGGCAGCGGTGCCGCTGGCGTCTTCCGTGGCGAGCGCGTCGCTGATCTTCAGGCCGGCGGCCAGAGCGTAGTTGCCGTTGATGACGGCGATGGTGCCGGCGTCACTGTTGCCGAGCTGAGCGGGGACGGTGTCGGCCTGAACAGCGACGATGTTGTAGCCGCCGTCGTCAACGATGTCCAGTGTGGTCACGCCCTTGGCGGCGTCCGCGTCATCAGGGAGTTTGATCAGGCCCTCCTGCTGGAGCAGGAACAGAGCGCGGGTCTCGTTGCTGTCGTCGGCCGGGATGATGATGGTCGCGCCCTTGGCGAGATCCTTCAGGTCGGTGATGCCATTGCCGTAGATGCCGAACGGCTCATAGTGGATGGTGCCAACGGAGACAAGATCCGTGCCGTTCTTGGCGTTGAAGCTGTCGAGGTAGGGCTTGTGCTGGAAGTAGTTCGCATCGAGGGTGCCGTCGGCCAGAGCCTGGTTGGGCAGGACATAGTCGTCATAGGTGACGATCTTGAGCTCGTAGCCTTCGTCGGCGAGGGCCTGCTTGACCTGCTCGAGAATCTCGGCGTGCGGGGTGGCGCTGGCGCCGACGGTAATGACTTTGTCATCGGCAGAGGCGGTGTTGTTGTCGTTGTTGGTCTTGCTGCCGCAGGCGCTCAGAGCGACGAGCGAGAACGTCAGCACGAGGGCGAGAATGAGGGACGTGATCTTTTTCATTTCAGGTTCTCCTTTATTTTTGATTTTTTAGAATTTGTGTGGTTACGGATGCTAGGGTATGCAGTCAGCTGCGGCACATTCGTCCGCACCGGATATTCATGCGCAGCAGCGCGGGATAGTGTAGACGCATGAGCGGTGCCTCCTGTCAGGTGCGGGCGCGCCGGTCGGTGCGGCGGGCGATGTACATACCGAACTCCTGCAGGATCTGCACGATGATAATCGTCAGCGCCACGCACAGCCAGACGACCATGTCGTCGTATTTCTGGTAGCCGTAGGTAATGGCGATCTGGCCGAGGCCGCCGCCGCCGATCGTACCGGCCATGGCGGAGTAGCCGAGGATGGTCACGGTGGAGATGACGGCGCCGGTGATGAGCGCGGGCTTGGCCTCCGGGATGATGACCTTCCAAATGATGCGGAACGTGGACGCGCCCATGGACTGCGCGGCCTCAATGACGCCGGCGTCCACTTCCTTGGCAGCGGACTCGACCATGCGCGCCACATACGGTGCGGCGGCGATGACGAGCGTCACGATCACGGCGCGGTTACCGAGGCTGGTGCCGACGATGGCTTTCGCCACCGGCAGCATGGCGACCATGAGGATAATAAACGGGATGCTGCGCAGCGCGTTGACGATGATGCCGAGCGTGCGGTTGAGCCAGCCGATGGGGCGGATGCCGTCGCGGTCGGTCATGCGCAGAATCAATCCGAGCGGCAGCCCGATGAGATAGGCGAAAAACGTGGAGATGAGCGTCATATAGATCGTCTCCCAGATGCCGAGCTGCAAGATGCCGTTTTCCCAGAGCTTGATGAGCCATTCAGACATATTGTCAATCCTCCTGAAGGTAAGAGATGTTGTTTTGATCGAGCCAGCGCAGCACATCGTGGAACTGCTGTGGATCGTCCGGCAGGTCGATGACCATGTGTCCGTAGATGCTGCCCTCGACGATGCGGGTGTCGGCGAAGAGAATGTTCACAGGCACGTGACACTCGAGCGTGATGCGTGAGATGACCGGCTCATTGGAGCAGCTGCCGTCAAAGACGAGACGCAGGCGCTTGCCGGTGCACGGCGGGAGGTTTTCGGCCGGGCTTTTCGGGAGAATGAGCGCCTTGGCGATATCGGACTTCGGATGCGTGAACACGTCGCTGACATTGCCGATCTCGGCGATGCAGCTCTGGTCGATGACGGCTACGCGCTGGCAGATCTGCTCGATGACGCGCATCTCGTGCGTGATGACGACGATCGTCACGCCAAGCGTCTGGTTGATCTCCTTGAGCAGGTGGAGGATCGACTGCGTGGTGTTTGGATCTAGGGCGCTGGTGGCCTCGTCGCACAGGAGGTATTTCGGCCTTGTGGCGAGGGCGCGGGCGATGGCCACGCGCTGCTTCTGGCCGCCGGAAAGCTGCGAGGGATAGGCTTTCGCGCGGTCGGACAGGCCGACAAGTTCGAGCAGCTCGGCGGCGCGGGCCTGTGCCTCGTCGCGCTTGACGCCGGCGATCTCGAGCGGGAAGCAGATGTTGCGCAGCACCGTGCGCTGCTCAAGCAGGTTGAAGCTCTGAAAGATCATGCCGATGTCCTGCCGGGCCTTGAGCAGGTCGCGGCGGCTGAGCTGCGTCATGTCGCGCCCGTCGATGCGCACCGTGCCGGAGGTCGGCCGCTCAAGGAGGTTGATACAGCGCACAAGCGTGCTCTTGCCGGCGCCGCTCAGACCGATGATGCCGAAGATTTCCCCGTCCTCAATACGGAGGTTGACGTCCCGCAGCGCGTGGATGTCGCCGCCCGGAGAGGGGTAGGTCTTGTTGAGATGTTCGATTTCGATCATGGTGGATTCTCCCTCGCAGAATGATTTTTGCGGAAACAAAAAGCAGAGGCCGGAAGACTCGTTGTCTTCCGGCCTCTGCGGATACGGCTTTTGGAATCAGCCGTTATTGGAAGCGAACACAAGACGAGTCATATTTCTGAGCACGACGAGACATGCACATGCAGCCGGGCATGTACATCATCATAGCCATCATCATGTTGTTCGTCTGGGCAAACTTCATAATACGACGCGTCTCCTTTCGTTAAAAATCACGGTTTCCTGTGGAAACGAGCGCAGTATAACGCAGTTTTCCGCGCTTGTCAACCCCAAAATCCACAAAAGCAGTATGAAATATGCATTAGAAAAAATGAACACACTTATTCTAAAAATCGATCGTTTGCGGCGCAATGTCCGGATCGTGGCTGCACAAAGATGCCACGCAGGCGGGATCGCGGCTCATTTCGCCGATCCAGTCGAGCGACTTTTTGGCGCGCACGCTGTTTTCGCAGATGCCGGGCACGGTGCCCTCCGCCCACGAGCGCGGGCCTGCCGCGCCGTCGGCATTGAGCAGTGCGTACCGGCCGCCGCTGCGGATGAGCGCAGCGAACATGCCCTCTGTGTGCCCGGCGATGTGCACAAGGTGCACGGAATCGTCGCCGAACAGGTCGAACGAGCGGCTCTCCGGCCCAATGTGGTTCACGCGGTACCAGAACCGCTCCGGCGGTTCGTCCATCCACAGCTTACGGGAGGTATAGCGCAGGTTTACGCGGCAGGACCAGAAGTATTCCTCCTCCGGTACCAGCAGCCGCTTTGCGCCCCGCACCTCGCTGATGCCTGCAATGTGGTCCGGGTCGAGGTGGGAGAAGAGCACATAGTCCAGATCCTGCGGGCGGATGCCGCGCACGGCCAGCTGCTCGCCGATCGACTGTCCCGGTTCTACGATGCTGTGCACGAGCGTGTACCACCCGCGGCCGAACATGCGCAGCTGCGCCGCGCGGTCCTCCACGCCGGTCGGACTCACGGTGCGCGGCAGGCCGGCATCGACCAGAAACAGCCCCTTTGGGTGCTCCACCAGATATGCCGATACCGGCAGCCATATGCGCGCATCCTCTTTCAGACGCCGCGCGTCCGCTTTTGCCGGCCAGCGCCACTGAGCGCTGGATGGCAGGTTCGGCGCCACACCGATCTTTCCGCAGTGCAGAACATGGATCCGGATCTGAGCCATTTGTGCTCACCTCTGCAAATATACGCAAAAACTAACCATGCGGTCAACAAAAACATAACACTGATTGTGTAAAATGTCAATCCCAATGGGCAGAACGGCGGTGTCTTTGCTGCATTTTACGGTAAAATGCACATTTGTCTATTGAATTGTGTGTGTGAGATGTGTTACAATCCTTGTGTATGAATTCACAAATCAGGGAATGCAGCGGAATATTTTAAGGGGAAGAAAGGAGCCTGAAAATGGCAAGAGAATTGATCCTGAAACTAGGAAAAAAGATCACCGACCGTGTGGATGTCAAGCTCGGCATGACCCAGCTCGACGAGACTTCGCCCGAGTATTATGGCCTGGCCAGCGTCGTTACCGACGAGATGGCGGAGCTTGCGCTCGCGATGAAGGTGCGCGTGCCGACCACACCGGCCGAGATCGGCAAGAAGCTTGGCAAGGACCCGGTCTACGTGGAGCAGCTGTTTGACCAGATGTCCATGATCGGTCTGCTTGAGTACAACTGGGAGAACGAGGATCACCACAAGCAGTGGACGCTGCCGATCTTCGTGCCCGGCTCTGCGGAGCTGATGAACATGAATCTTCAGCAGGTGGAGGAGCACCCAGAGATCGCGCAGTTTTTCGAGCGCATGGCCTTCCTGCCGCTGACGAAGATCACCTGCATGGTGCCTCCCGGAGGCGCCGGCATCGGTATGCACGTCATCCCGGTCGAGAAGGCCATCCCGGCCACGAACGCGTCGGTCGATGTAGAGCACATCTCCCACTGGCTGAAAAAGTATGAGGATCAGCTCGGTGTCGGCTACTGCTCCTGCCGCAATGCGATGCGCATTCAGGGACAGGGCTGCGGTGAGCTGCAGGATGAGCTGTGCATCGCCGTCGGCCAGTTCGCGCAGTACTGCGTGGAGACCGGCAAGGGCCGCAAGATCACCTATGATGAGGCCATGGAGATCCTCCAGCGCGCCGAGGACAACGGCTATGTCCACCAGATCACGAATATCGACGGTGAGGATAAGATTTTTGCCATCTGCAACTGTGCGCTCGGCTCCTGCTTCGCGCTGAGAACGAGCCAGCTGTTCAACACGCCGAATATGTCCGCTTCCGCCTACCGCGCGCACGTCGATGCCGACAAGTGCGTCGCCTGCGGCAAGTGCGCCGAGGTTTGCCCGGCCGGTGCAGCCAAGCTTGGTCAGAAGCTGTGCACCAAGACCGGCCCGGTTGCGTATCCGAAGCAGCCGCTGCCGGACGATCACCACTGGGGCGAGCATATGTGGAGCCCCAACTATAAGGACGACAACCAGAAGCAGTGCCACGAGTCCGGCACCGCCCCCTGCAAGACTGCCTGCCCGGCGCACATCGCCGTCCAGGGCTATATCAATCTGGCCGCGCAGGGCCGCTATCTGGACGCGCTCAAGCTCATCAAGCAGGATAACCCGTTCCCGGCCGTCTGCGGCAGCATCTGCAACCGCCGCTGCGAGGACGCCTGCACCCGCGGCGATGTCGACCGTGCCGTCGCGATCGACGAGATCAAGAAGTTCGTCGCCGAGCAGGAGCTCCAGGCCGACAAGCGCTACATCCCGAAAGTCATCAACCACCGCGGCATCGCCGATCCGTACCCGGAGAAGATCGCCATCATCGGTGCCGGTCCGGCCGGCCTGTCGTGCGCCTACTATCTGGCGAACATGGGCTATGAAAACGTTACCGTGTTTGATAAAAACGAGGTGCCCGGCGGTATGCTGACCCTCGGCATCCCGAGTTTCCGCCTCGAGAAGGACGTTGTCAACGCCGAGATCGAGGTGCTCCGGGAGATGGGCGTCCACTTCCAGTGCGGCGTCGAGATCGGCAAGGATCTCACCATCGACCAGCTGCGCGAGCAGGGCTACAAGGGCTTCTACCTCGCCATCGGCGCACAGAAGAGCGCCCCCATCGGCGTACCGGGTGAAGAGCTCTCCTGTGTGTACGGCGGTGTGGATTTCCTGCGCAAGGTCAACCTTGGCAAGAAGCCGCGCATCGGCAAAAAGTGCGCCGTCATCGGCGGCGGCAATGTCGCCATGGACGTCTGCCGCACGGCCATCCGCCTCGGAGCGAAGGATACTTATGTTATTTACCGCCGCAGCCAGGCCGAGATGCCGGCGGACGCAGAGGAAGTCGCCGAGGCCATGGAAGAGGGCGTGCAGTTCCGTTTCCTGAGCGCTCCGGCTGAGATCCTCGGCGAGAACGGCAAGGTCAAGGCCCTCAAGGTCGAGATCATGGAGCTGGGCGAGCCCGACGCGAAGGGCCGCCGCAAGCCCGTCGGCACCGGCAAGTTCGAGACCATCGAGGTCACATCCGTTATCGGCGCCATCGGCCAGCGCGTCGACCTGGGCCGCATTGCGCCGGAGGCCATGGTCTTCAATCGCAACGGTACCGTTCAGGCCGACGGCGTGACGTATCAGACCGCGCAGCCGGACATCTTTGCCGGCGGCGACGCCGTCACCGGCCCGAAGTTTGCCATCGACGCGATCGCGGCCGGCCGCGAGGGCGCCATTTCCCTGCACCGCTACGTGCACGAGGGCCAGAGCCTGACGCTGGCGCGTGACCCGCGCGAGTTCTATGAGCTCGACAAGAAGGCCGCTGTTGTGCCGATCGACTGCTTCGATGCCCCGGCACGGCAGACCGTCGCTCATGACGCGAGCAAGGCCAAGACGTTCTCGAACGACCGCATCACGTTCACCGAGGCGCAGGTCAAGGCGGAAGCTTCCCGCTGCCTCGGCTGCGGCGTGTCTGTCGTGGATCAGAACAAGTGCATCGGCTGCGGCCTGTGCACCACCCGCTGCGAGTTTGACGCGATCCACCTGTATCGCGATGTGCCAGAGGCCAGCCGCATGAGCCGCACCGAGGACAAGATGAAGGCCATTTTGCCGCACATGGTCAAGCGTGCCGCAAAGCTCACCATCAAGGACATCAAGGGCAAGCGCGCGAAGTAAGCCGACCGGAGGAAAACGCAATGCACGAACTGGGAACCGTGTTCTATGTCATCCAGGAGGTTGAAAAGGTCGTCGAGGAAAACCATCTGACTCAGGTTGCCAGCGTCACGCTGGAGGTCGGCGAGGTCAGTGGCATTATCCCGTATTACCTGACCGACTGCTGGAAGTGGGCAGTGGAAAAATCGCAGTATCTCAAGCAGGCTGAGCTGAAGATCGAGACGCTTCCCGCCGTGACCTACTGTGAGGACTGCAAAAAGACATACCCCACGGTCAAATATGCCAAGATATGCCCCTACTGCAAGAGCGAGCATACCTATCTGCTCAGCGGCAACGAGTATACCATCAAGGAGATCGAGGCCTGCTAGCAGCCGCAAAAACCGTACACGGGGAACGCGCAAGCGCGTTCCCCGTGTTTTTATGTTTCGGCCGGCGTGCTGTCGATCGGGATCTGGATGATCTCCAGTCTGCGCCGGGCGGCGTATTCGAGTGTGCGGGCTGTGCCGCCGGGCCGTCCGTCAAACGCCGCGATGAGGATGCGCGAGGCATCGACCATGTAGCGGTTGCGGCGCATCATGCACCCGGGGGTGTAGGCCTCCTGCACGAGCGTTTGATAGTCGCACTGGTGCAGGTCATAGTCATAGCGTTCGCGCAGCTCCGGCCGCCAGCGGTCAGCCTGACCGGAGTAGGGGATGGCCGCCTCGATCGTGACCTCCGGGTGCCGCAGACGCAGATAGCGCGCGGCGTCGAAAAAAAACAGGTCGCAGCCGTTTGCCATGCCGCAGATGAAATGCCGGATGCCGGCGGCGTAGACGGCGTCCACGGCGTCAAAGATCTGCTGCTGCAGCTTACGGCAGCGGGGGTCGTTCTCGTTGCTGCCCCAGGGCAGCTTATATTCCCGGTGGCCGGTAAAGCAGCAGGTGTGTTCGCGCTCGGGCATGGCGGCGCCTCCTTTTTGGTGGTGACCTTCATTGTACGCGCCCGGAACGAGGCTGTCAAACCTTTCCTGAAAAAAGTGCTTGCATTCTGTTGGCACTGTGCTATAATGCAGACAGTAAAACAACTGAATCGAGATGTCTTCGGGGCAGGGTGTAATTCCCGACCGGCGGTGATAGTCCGCGAGCCGAGTATGGTTGAATCGGTGCAATTCCGATACCGACAGTATAGTCTGGATGATAGAAGATGTTACGGACCTCCATAGTTCGCAGCGCCTGAAGGACATGTTCTTTCAGGTGTTTTTCATTCCATGGAGGTGCTTTGTCATGTTGAAAGAAAACCTGTCCTTTGTCGGCATCTGCGTGCTTGTGTTCGCGGCATTGCTCGGCCTTGCGTATCTGTTTGAGCGCACGGTCTGCCGCGATCTGCAGCGCCGTAGCCGCAGCCGCAACATCAGCTATGTGGCTATGTTCTCCGCCCTTGGTGGCGTGCTGATGCTGCTCGAGATCCCGCTGTTTTTTGCGCCCGGCTTCTATAAGATGGACCTGAGCGAGCTGCCGGTGCTCATGAGTGCGTTTTATCTCGGGCCTGTAGCCGGTGTCATCACCGAGCTGCTCAAGGTGCTCCTGAAGCTCCTGCTCAAGGGCACGAGCACGGCTTTCGTCGGTGACTTTGCCAACTTCGTCGTCGGCTGCACGTTCATCCTTCCCGCCGCGGTCATTTACCACCACCACAAGACCCGCCGCACCGCCATCATCGGCATGGCCGTCGGCACGCTGTGCATGACGGTGGTCGGCAGCCTCTTCAACGCCCTGTACCTGATCCCGAAGTTTGCCGAGCTGTTCCACCTGCCGATCGACCAGATCGTTGCCATGGGCACGGCCGTGAACAAGGGCATCACCAGTGTGCCGACGCTCGTGCTGTTCGCCGTTGTCCCGTTCAACCTCATCAAGGGCATCGTCGACTCGGCGCTGACGTATCTGCTGTATAAGCGCGTGGAGTTTTTGCTCTTCCCGGAGCTGCGCAAAAAGACCCAGGCCCAGCCGGTTTCACCGAAAAAGCCTACCCCGCAGCACTGAAGTTGCACATAGTCAACCGCCCGTAGGCATCAGCCTGCGGGCGGTTTTTCATCTGTGCAACTGCGGCGCACCGTGCGCAGCAGCAGCGTGAAGCTGAGCGTGAAGTTCACGCATTCGTTGAAATACAGAATGAAGATGTACCCTGCCAGCCCGAACCGCGGCAGCAGCACCCACACGAGCACCACGCCAAGTGTGGCGTCGAGCACATTGATGGCCATGCAGCGCGTCTGCTGGCCGAGTCCGCGCAGACAGCCGTCGGTCACAGTGTCGAGATACATCACCGGCACGAGCGGCGCCAGCAGCCGGATGTACCGCCCGGCGTCATCCGAGTGATAGATCAGCCGCCCGAGCGGCCCGGAAAACGCCAGCAGCAGCACGGCCGTGCCGCACGCGAACAGCAGGCACCGGTACAGCAGCGTGCGCACCAGCCGCTGGATGTCCCCGCACCGGCCGGAGACCTGCGCCGTCGTCAGTTCGGGTACGAGCAGATCCGCCAGCGCATACAGCAGGCAGGAGGGGAAGAGCACCACTGGCAGTGCCATGCCGTGCACAATGCCATAGCCCGCGAGCGCGCGGTCGGCTGTCAGGCCGGAGCTTTTCAGTCCGCGCGGGATGAGCAGGTGCTCCAGTGTCGTCAGCGACGTGCGCGCGTAGGCCGACACGGCCAGCGGCAGCGCCACGGCGAGCATCCGGCGCGTCAGGTGCGGCACGGTGTCGCCACCGCGGCGGTATTTGCGCCGGTCGAGCGCATACATCGCCGTCATCATCAGCAGCGAGGCCACGTCCGCACACGCGCCGCCTGCCGTGACGGCGGCGCAGCTCTTCTCGAGGTCTCCGGCGGCCGCGTAGGACAAAAACCACATCACGCACGTGATGCTCACCAGCTGTTCGGCCAGATGCACGAGCGTCGGCTTCCACACGCGGCCGGAGGCGGTAAAATACCCATCCATGACCGACGAGAGCGCGATGCACGGCAGGCTGATACTGGTGATGCGCAGCGAGCGCACCGTACGTGCGTCACCGATCCAGAGAAAGCCCACGGGCTCAGCCAGAAAGTATACCATCGAGCCTGCGCACAGGCCGAAAAACAGTGCGTAGCACGCGCACCGGAGCATCGCCCCCGTGACGCCCGCGCCGCGCTCAAGCCCCATCTCCTCGGAGATCAGGCGCGTGGTGGCAAAGCGGATGCCGGAGATGGCAAAGGTGGCAAACAGTACGCTCACCGACATGACCAACTGGTACAGCCCGATACCGGCCGCGCCGATGCGCCCGACGATCCACGCCTGAAAGATGAGCCCGATGCAGCGCATCACGATCGACGAGCCGGTCATGAGCGCGGTGTTGACGATGAGTCTGCGATTTCTGTGCACGCGCGCGACCTCCCGACGCAGTTTGTACCACTCTATGGCGCGAATGCGGAAAAAATGCCGCCCGGTAAATACCGGGCGGCATTTCTGCCTTTTCAGGTGTGCAGATCGGTTTTGATCTTCGTCGTGGAGATTTCGGGCGTGCGGGGGAGGTAGACGACCTCACATTTGTCCTTCAGAAAGTCGAACTTTCCCTTCCAGTCGTCGCCCATGACGAACACGTCCACGTGGTATTTGTCCACGTCGGTGATCTTCTGATCCCAGCTCTCCTCGGGGATGACGAGGTCGACGTAGCGGATGGCTTCCAGCATCCGCTTGCGGTCCTCGTAGGAGAAGTAGCTCTTTTTCTGCTTCTCATTCCAGTTGAATTCGTCCGTGCTCAGGGCCACGATCAGGTAATCTCCCTGCTCCTTGGCGCGGCGCAGGAGGTTGATGTGCCCATAGTGCAGCAGATCAAAGGTGCCGTAAGTGATGACACGTCTCATGTGTGCTCCCTTTCCCGGAGGCGCTCGGCCAGAAACGCGGCGACGCGTTCGGCGGAGTGTCCGTCTGTGTATTGGTTGGTCAGTTTCGTGAGCTGCAGGCGCTGGGGCTGCAGCGGATCGTCGCCTGCTGCGAGCTGCTCAAAGAATGTTCGAAAATCGTCCGGTGTGTCGAGCATGGCTGCACTCTCGCGCAGCGGCTGCGGGTCGATGGCAAAGCCGGGCTGCCTGGCGTAGGCGTCGATGTCCTCGAATGTCAGCCCCACGGGCTTGCCCGTGAGCAGGTAGTCAAACAGCACGGAGGAATAGTCCGTGATGAGCGCGTCCGTGCAGGCGAGAAATTCATAGGATGTGATGCCGTGTGCGGCAAAGAGTCCGTCGTCAATAAAACGGAGGTTGCTCAGCTTCAGCGCGCGGATGTGCGCGAGATCCTGCGCCGGGTGCGGTTTGACGATCACGAGCGTATTCGTCGCTCGCGCGGCTTCGTTCACGGCCGCGGCTGCTGCCGGGTCGTGGATGACAGGGATGGAGATGGCCGTTGTCGCGACAAGGTTGTTTTTGTGCTGCCGGTATGTGGGATACCAGACGACAAAGCGCTCGAACTCTGCGCCGAAGATGTCCTTCAGGTCGCATTTGTGCGTGAACAGGTCATCATTGCGCGGGAAGCCGAGCGTGACGAGCTTTTCCGGCGGGATGTGAAATTCGTAGCTGTTCACGGCGTCGAAAAACGGGGCCTGGCTCAGCGCCCAGTCGGTCGTCGGGTCGCAGAAATAATAGTCGTGCACGCTCTTGAGCGGGCTTCCGTGCGTCAGGTACAGGTGCACGGTCTCCGGCCGGAGCTTCTGGATCTGGCCGTTGCAGTCCACGATGGCGGCGGCGCGGGCGCGCAGCCAAAACAGCCGCCGCCGCGCCCACTTTCCCTGCGTGCCGGCAAAGACCACGTTCTTCTCATGCACGTCCCGGAAAGCCGCCGGATCCGGCACGACCCACACGAGCCGGTACCGGTTGTTCCAGCCCTGAGCCAGCAGCGTCCGGTACAGAGCGCCGGTGTTGTCGCCCAGCGGCGGCGCGCTCTCAAGCAGGATGACCGGCTTGCCGGGCAGCAGGTTCAGCAGCCGCACGAGCAGACGTTTCAAACGTTGTTTCATTTTCTCAGTACCTTTCGCACCATGCCGCCGACGAGGGCCTTTTCATATCCGTTCATGGACAGCAGCCACACGGAGGCACAGTAGATCGCTGTGTATACGACGATGCCGCCGAGCAGCATCGGAATGCTGTAGAGGTTCACAAACAGCATCATCAGCACGCCGCACGCGGCGGGCGGCAGCAGACCGAGCGCCATGCGTCCGATGTTTTTCCAGAACACGGTCACGTCGATGTTCAGCCGCCGCTGATAGAAGATGTTCATGACAAGACCGTTGGCCAGCGCGACGGCAATGGCTGTGCCGATCGCGCAGCCGATCGCGCCGAGGTACTGGCACAGCCAGATACTGATGGCGAGGTTGCCAATGGCCATCGCACCGTAGATGATGGAGCGGTATTTGTGCAGATTTTGTGCGCGCTGCATCTCGATACCGAGATTTTGCGTCAATGGGACCATGCCGGGGATGATGAGCAGCAGTACGATGATATACGCATCTTCATAGCCAGGCCCGGCCCAGAAATAGACAAACGGCTTGCCGAAAAAGATGATGCCTGTGCACACGAGCGACAGGATCAGAAACTGGATGCGTCCCACGCGCACAAACAGCTCCGTGAGCACGGCGCGCAGACGCACCTGATCCTCCTTGTTGTCCTGCACGAGCTGGTGAATGCGTGGCGTGAACACGGACGACACTGCCGTCGAAAACGAGATGAAGTACGTGTGCAGCTGCTGGCCAACGGCGTAGACCGCTGTAGCAGCCGTGCCGCAGTAGCGCGTGATGATGAGCTTGTCGAGGTTGTTGTTGATCTGATCGACGACCATGTTGATGGCAATGAAGCCCGAGAACACGGCGATGTCCTTGAGCACGGCGCTGTCAAAGCCCCGGAACAGGACGCGTATGTGCAGTTTGCCGAAGCAATAGATCAGCCGCAGCACGTCCACAAATACGGAGATCGTCACCGTGACGACGACCATGCCGATCGAGCCGTAGCCTGCCAGCAGCACCGGCAGCGTCACGAGCGGGGACACGACCGTGCGCAGGATCTCCGTCGCCTTCAGGAACACAAACTGCTCCTGAGCGCTGATGATGTTGCTGAACACGCTCATTGGGAAGCTCACGGCGAGGTTTGCCGTCAGCAGCAGCATGAGAATGCGCGCCGTGTGGTATTCGGCGTCCGTCAGGCCGGTTTTGAACACCATCTCCAGATGGAATGTCAGATACAGCCCACACGCGAGCGCAATCAGCCCGATGACGGAAAACACGATCAGAAACAAACCGTTGAGCTGTGCAATCTTGTCGTCGGCTTTTTCCTTGCGATAGAGAATGTAGTAGCGCACATAGCTGCCGCCGAAGCCGAGACTGAGCACCGACAAGATGGCAATCGTCGAGGCGACGGTGGAGTACAGGCCGTACTCGCTCTTGCCGAGAATGCGCAGCATGAACGGCGTGTAGGCGATGGAGACGATGATGTTGAGCGTCATCTGCACGTATGTGAGCAGAGAGCCGGAACGCAGTTGATTGTGATGCTTCATAGTGTCAGTGTCCGGCGGCGGCGAACAGCAGGTGCACGGCCCTGTATTGCTTTTTCCCGAGCAGGGACAGCACCAGCTTCTTGCGCGCCGGGTAGCCTTTCAGATAGGGGTTGTGCCGGTAATCCGGGAAGCGTGCGGCGGTAAAGTCCAGCAGCTGCGGCAGCAGCGGGTGCGCGCTCTGCACTTTGAGAATGCGCACGGACGCATCATAGAGCACGTTGTCCACGCAGAGCTTGCCGAGCTCATTTTCATATTGCCCGAACAGGCCGCGTGCCCGGTACCACGTCAGGACATCGTCGATCGCGTCCATGATCTCGGCGTTTGCGTCGAGCGCGCGCTTGGTCACGGAGCCTTCGTGCTGCCGGTAGAGATAGAGCACGTCCGGCAGGATCACGACGGACTTTGCCGCCGTGAGCATTTTGCGCGTCATGCACAGGTCCTCGCCCCAGCCGCGGGCACGAAAGCGAATGTCCGTGTCCGTGAACAGGGTGCGCCGCCATGCGGCGATGCAGGCGGATGGACGGTTGAGCAGCAGGGCGGGGGTCGTGCTGAGTGTCAGCGGTGTGTTCAGCGGCAGGTCGTCGGTGAACACCGCGCCGTCGTTGTCGCCGGTCATGCGCAGGCCAAAATAGCACACGTCGGCCGGCGTCTGCTCCAGCGCGGCAGCCAGAACGGCGAATGCATCCGGCGTGTAGGTGTCGTCGTTGTCGAGAAAGAGCACATAGTCCCCCTGTGCGAGCGGGAGCGCTGCGTTGCGCGCATCGCCCGCGCCGCTGTTCGGCTTGTGCAGCACGCGGATGCACTCCGGGTGCTCTTGCGCGAGCGTGTCGCACAGCGCGCCGCTCTCACCGTCGGTCGAGCCGTCGTCCACGAGCAGGATCTCAAAGTCCGCGCCGGTCTGCCCCAGCACGGAGTCCACGCCCTCGCGCAGATATTCCCAGCCGTTGTAGACCGGAATGATGACACTGAATTTCATAGCTTCCTCCAGTCCGGGCGATCAGCCGAGCTTGTCCTTCACGGCGAAGAGCATCCGCACGGTGCGGTATTTGCGCTGCCGCAGCAGGCGCAGGATCAGCTTGTGGCTGCGTGAGAGCGTCTGCAGGTACGGATTTTCCAGATAGTCCGGGAACTGCGTCTGCACATAATCCTGAAACCGGTCAAGCAGCTCACTCTCCGGGTCCACGCGCAGCACACGCACCGAGGCCGCGAGCAGCACATGATCCACGGCCAGACGCGACAGCTCGTTGTAGTAGCGCTCGAACAGGCCGTTTTCACGGTACCAATCCAGCAAATTATCAAACGCAGTAAACAGTTCGGCATTGCGCGCCGTGTTGGTATTGCGCGTGATGGAGTTGGTGCGGTCGACGTAGTAATACAGGATGTCCGGCACGAAGGCGGCGCTTTTGGCCAGTGCCAGCAGCTTCACGGACGTGCACAGATCCTCATACCAGATGCGCGCCGGATAGCGCACGCCGGAATCCAGGAACAGGCTGCGCCGCCAGATGCGGCTCCAGGGGGAGGGCATGGTCTGCATCAGCTCCGGCGTGTCGGCGAGCGTGAAGGTGTGGTCGGTCGGCAGGTGATCCATGAGTTCCTTGACCACGACACCGTTTGCCTCAAGCGCTGCGCCGAAGCCAATGATGTCACTCCCATAGCGGGCAACGGCGTCGTGCAGCACACGGAACATATTGGGGGCAATGTAATCGTCGCTGTCGATAAAGATCAGATACTCGCCCTGTGCGGCCTCGATGCCGACGTTGCGCGCCTCGCCCACGCCGCCGTTCGGCTTGTGAATGGCGCGGATGCGCTCCGGGTGTGCTGCGGCATACCGGTCGCAGATGGCGCCGCTCTCGCCGTCGGTCGAGCCGTCGTCCACGAGCAGGACCTCGTAGTCCTCAAAATCCTGCGCCAGCACGGAGTCGATGCACTTGGGCAGGTAGTCCTTGACGTTGTAGACAGGGATGACAACACTGAAGATCATGCGCTTTTCTCCTCTCCGTCCGGCAGAGCGTCCGGCTGTTCGCTGCGCATCTGCGTCAGATAGTAGACCACGGCCAGCAGCACCGACATATAGATCGAGGCGTTCGGTCGCCGCAGCACACCGGCGGTACAGTAGGCGTAGACCAGACACAGGCACAGCGCGATGCCGAAGGCGCCGGCCTCCACCGTGAAGTGTTTGCGGAAATCCTTGATCAGACACTTGACGATCAGGTACAGGAAATAGCCGATGAAGGCGAGCATCATGGCCAGACCCACCCAGCCGTAGAGGAAGCAGATGCCGTGGAAATCGTTCTCCACATCATAAATTTCTCCGTCAAAGGCCATGCGGCCGAGCTCCATGCCGAACAGGCGGGAGGTGAACGGCTGCTCGTCGAGCAGCATCTCACAAAAGACGATCTTGCGGCGGCGGGTCGCCGTGATGTCCGTGACCTGAGCGGAATAGCCATAGGCGGACATGACGCGCGCGGTGCCGAAGCGCTGGCACATATTCGGAGAATAGAAGTTGTAGATTGTGCACAGGGCGTGGTAGCGCTCCTCAGGTGTGACGGTGGAAGTGCCGTTTTTGTTGCCCTCTGCGCGCTGAATCATGCGCTCGGCGTCGTTCTGCTTGTAGCTCATGGCCTCATTGTAGCGGTTCTGGTTGATATACATGGGTGACTGTTTGTAAGTCGCGCAGCACACGGCGAGAATGAGCACCAGCACGGCAATGTAACGCTTGGAGGTGCGGGCCTTGCCGGTCAGCACCAGCACGATCGGCACGCCCAACGCGGCGACGGCGATCGAGAAGAACGCCAGACGCGTGCCCATAAGGTAGAGCTGCGCCAGTGCGGCGACGCTCGTGACCGTAAACAGCAGAAAGTTCTTTCTGCGGTAGCACAGCAGGATGACGATGGGGGCGAGAATGCTCATGATCGCGCTCTGCGCGTTGCCGAATGAGTACCAGCCGAGAATGCCCACATTGGTGGACTGATAGGTTGCCGAGGAGGTGTGCGTGAGCACACTCACGACGACCGAGACCGTGATGATCCAGAAGTCGAGCAGGAGACCGGTCTCGAGCGCGCGGTAGCATTTGCTGTTTGCCCGCAGGAAGGAGATGAAGCACAGCACGAACAGCGGCATCTGCACGACGCGCACAAAGTTGGTCAGGTCGTAGACGATGCGCTGATAACCGACGATAAAGCAGGAGATGCAGTGTCCAATAAGCAAAAAGGCGCAGGCGGCGATGGCGATGCCGTAAATCTTTTTGTGCGACGAGGTCACAAAACCGAGCACGCACACAACGGCAAACACGGCAAAGCGCAGCAGCAGCGTGATCGTATTGCTCATGCCGAGCCGGTCCGTCCAGAAGGACAAAATGTCCATCAGCGGCTGGATCGCCATGAGGACGATGAGGAACGTGGGCAGATGGCGCGCGAGCGCGCCGGAAGCGTGTGTTTCTTGACTCATGAAATTACTCCTTTGTTTGTGTGCTGCCGGAGGGGGTGGGCCAGCAGGCGCGCAGGATCAGCAGTACGATCGCGCCGAGCACCAGCCCGAGTACGAGACCGATGCCGGTGCGCAGCAGCGAAACGAGAAAGTGCGCGCGGATATGACAGAATGTGTTGGCGACGGAGGCAAAGCCGATCGCGCCGAAGACGCCGAACAGCCACGCCGTCAGGCGGCTGCGGTGCGCGGCGCAGCAGTACGCCGCGGCGATGGTGGGGTAGGCGATGAGAAATTCTTTTGTGCGCGGGCGGAACAGGAGCACACGCTCCAGCCAGTTGCGCACGCGCTGCTCGCCGACGGAGACGGACAACATCCCGTCGCCGCTGCGCAGGATATAGACCGTGCCGACGGCGGCAAGGATCAGCACCAGACACAGCAGTTTCCGCCGCCAGTGCCGGCTGTTTTCACGCCGCAGCGTTTCGAGATCGGCGCGCAGCGTGCAGCCGCGCGTGTGCAGCAGCGCCGCTGCCAGCAGCACCATGGCCACGGCATACACGGCCAGCTGACTGAGCTTCACGCCGCGGAACAGCCGCAGCACGAGCAGATATTCCGAGCCGCTGAGGATCGCGCCGATGTAGCAGCAGCCCCAGAGCGTGATGGCGGTACCCAGCGCGGTCATGCCGGCATAGCGGGCCACGGTCGGGCGCGTCCCGGTGCTTTCCTGCAGTTTTGCTGCCAGCGCTGCGGCGGCCAGACACGGGAACACAATGGCGGCCAGCAGCGCGAGCGCGGTGCACTGCAGCTCCGGCGCCAGGAAGGCGCCGCCCGCGCTCTCTGCGCAGCCGAGCGCGAACAGCAGCGCGCGCAGCCAGCGAGCGCGCAGCGGCACGATAACGCCCAGCAGCATGATCGCCGCGGCAAACACGCCGATACCGCACAGCGCCAGCAGCACGGGGCTGACCGTGCCGGCCGGGATGCCGGTGATGCCGCCGTAGTGATACCCGGCCGGGGCGAGCCGCTGTGCCAGCTGCTGCAGCAGCTGTGTGTACACGGCCGGCTGCGCGACGGTCTCACCTGCAGCGTCCGTCAGCGGCGTGAGCCACAGCACGGTCATGCCGCGGTCCACAACAGCCCGGTAAAACATATTGACGATCTCTTCCGCGCCGCTGTAGCCGAGCGTCTGGTAGCGCGCGCGGAACGTCTGGTTGAGCCAGAAGCCCTTGACCATGCTGCCGGTATAGCCGTCGAGCGTGTAACCGTCCGGCAGGACGCAGCCGGTCTGGGTCTTGTCCTCGATGAGCACGAGCGTGCTGCCGCTTTCGCGCAGCGCGTCGAGCACCTGCGCCTGCGGGAGCGGCTCCGTGTCGGTGTCGATACCGGTCTGCCCCGCGGCGGCGAGCGTGTCATATTGTGCGGCGAAGAAGTAGGTCCCGCCCTGTGCGGTACCGCCGACCTGCGCCAGTGCCAGCCCCGCGTCCTGCGCGGCGCGCACGATGTCGGGCTCAGCCTGCTGCGCGGGGGTGACCAGCAGCTCGCGCACGCCTGCGCCGGATAGCTGCGTCAGCCACTCCTGCACCGGTACGCCGGAGGCGTCCGCCAGCTTGACGGTGTCCTCATAGCTGATGACCACGTCAACCTGCCGCTGCGTCTGCTCGCCCCGGATGCGGGTGCCGAGCAGCCAGAAGGCTGCCAGGGTACAGATGGCTGCCACGATCAGCAGCAGACGGTAAGAGTGAAGATGTTGTTTCATAATCACGCACGCTTTCTGAATTTTTGCACGATCATCTGCAGCGCTTCCCGCTCACGCAGCAGCCAGCATATGCCGGCGTACAGCCCGATGCCGACCAGGCCGAGCGCGCAGAATTCCAGCAGCGTCAGCAGCTTGCTCAGCCCCGGCCGGTACAGCAGCGTCTCGCACGCCCACATCGCCACGCCGGTCAGCGCGGCGGCGGCGAGGTTTTTGAGCAGCTTGCCGGTGCGCAGACTGCCGCGTGTGCTGCGGAAGAAGCAGATGAGCGCGATGAGACCGCCGGCAGACAGTGATACGGCGGTCGTCTGGGCAATCAGGCCGCAGCTCTGCCTGTGCCGGAACACGAGGTTGAGCGCAATGTTCAGCGCCAGCACCACGGCATTGATGAGCAGCGGCGTCAGCGTCTTATGCATGGTGTAGTATGCTTTGTTGATCAGATCCAGCACGCAGAAGCCAGCCATGCCCAGCGCGTACATGGCAAACACGCTGCTGGTCATTTGTGTGGACACGGCGTTGAAGTTTCCGCTCTCAAACAAAACGTGGATGATCGGCGCGGCGAAGGCGGAAAACAGCGCCGAAAACGGCAGGATAACGAACAGGGTGTTTTCCACCGTGCTGCCGACGTAACGCTTGTATTCCTGCGCATTCACCTGCGAATAGGTCAGGTTGTATTTCGGAAACAGCACGACGCTGATGCTGTAGATGAGCGTCGTGGCGACCGGGGTAAAGAGCTTGTCCGCGTAGTACACGGCGCTCACGGCGCCGCTGCCGAACGACGAGACGGTGTTGGAGTCTGCCAGGTAGCACAACAGGAAGATTGAGGTGGTGAACACCGTTACGACCGTTGTGCGGGCAAACAGCTTCAGGTCGGGATCACGAAAGTGCAGCCCCGGAACCAGTCGGAACTTTTCCCGGACAATGCACGGGATCGTCATGGCAAACTGCAGCAGCCAGGCAAAGCAGATGACCAGCACATATTCGAGCACACGTTCGCTGCTGGAAAACAGCACGAGAAACACGATCAGCAGCAGGTTATACGGCAGGCTCAGGCTGCCCTGCAGCGTATAGTGCTCCATGGACTGAAACACGGCGACCAGCAGGTAGATGACCACAATCAGCGGCAGTGTCAGCACACAGATCTGCAGATACATCCGCAGCGTCGGCAGGTCGGCGTCGCTCACGCCGAGCCAGTGGCCCACGGGCGCAAAGTGAATCAGCACCGAGGCGAGTCCGACGACCAGCGCGCTCACGAGCACGCTCACGCAGATCAGGTTCCCGGCCACGGTAAAGGCTTTGTTCCGGTCCTCGGCGAGATGCCGGGAGATCACGGGCACGGTCGCAATGCACAGGGCATAGGCAACGGTCGTGAAGATATAGATCGTATAATTATAGGAGATCGTGTAGAGATCGAAGGCCGTCTGCGTGCCGAACACGCCGGCCTGCAGCGCCTCGCGCACGATGCCGAGAACTTTGGTCAGCAGTGTGACCGCCATGACCAGGCCGATGGTGCGCAGTGTTCGTTTGTTCTGATTCTGACTCATGGCGCGGATACTCCTTTTTCGGACGGCTCGGGGCCGTCGTGCGCCGTCAGGCAGTAGAGCGCAGCCAGTGCGGCAGAGAGATAGAACGAGGCGTTGGGCCGCCGGAGAACGCTGGCCGAGAAGTAGGCGTTGACGATCAGGATCACCGCTGCCATACCGAAAGCGCACACCGGCAGCGTGAGGTACCGGCGCGGCTGACGCACCATGCGCCACAGCGCACGCCCGGCGAAAAACAACAGGAAACCGGCCAGCAGCACCAGCCCGGTCAGCCCGTAGAGGTAATACACACCGTGGAAATCGTTCTCCGCGTCGAAGATGGCGCCCTGGCAGCGCGTCGCATCCAGCTCAAAGCCGAACAGGCGGCTGGTGACCGGCAGCTCTGCCATGAGCAGCCGGCAGTAGACGATCTTGGTCAGGCGAATATCGCCGATGACGGAAATGTCCGTGGAATCGTGAAATGCGCGCTCCACGTTCTCCAGGCCGAAGCGCTCAACGGACACGCGCTGATACTTCCGATACAGCTCGTCGCGCGTCTCCTGCTCGGAAGCGCCCAGATCTTCCGCTGCCTGCTGCTGCTCGCTCACGCTCTCGGCATAGGCCTGACGGTTGCGGTACATGGGGCTCTGGTGATAGAGCCCGCCGCACAGGGCGGCGCACAGCAGCACGACAGCCAGCACGCGAACGTTCCACTGCCGGGTCAGCGCCATGCTCAGGCATACGCCGGCGGCAATGCCGAAGATTTCGGCGTAGGCCAGCCGCGTGCCCAACAAAAACAGAAGTGCAAAGCCGACGATGCAGTGCAGCACGGCGGCGGACAGTTTTCTGCGGCGCACGGCCGCCAGCAACGCGATCACGGTGAGTACGCCGAGGATGGCGCTCTGCGAATTCGGCAGCCAGAACCAGCCGCACCAGCCGATGCGAAACTTCGCGTACGTGGGTGCACACGTTCCACTCAGGACGGATATGAGCGTGACCAGCGCGATCAGGTACAGGTTGATCGTGCACGCATCCTCGAGCACATCCAGAAAGTCCGGTGTGCGCCGAAAGAGCGTGATCAGGCTGAACGTATAGACCGGCAGCTGCGCAACACGGATAAAGTTTGTCAGGTCGGAGGTGGGATCCGCATAGCCCACGCGGCGGCAGGCAAGTATGTGCGCGCCCCAGAACAGCACAAGAACGCCGCCCAGGATCAGATAAGCACGTTTGCGGTCCGAGAGCACAAACGCCAGCACGGCGGCGGCAGCCAGCAAAAGCATCCGCAGCGCAAGTGAGATGCTCGTGCCATGGCCAAGTGTCTGCGTCCAGAACGACAGCACATCCAGCAGCGGCTGCGCGGTGCACAGGCCGATGAGCGCACCGGGCAGCCTGCGCGGACAGGCCGCTTCCTGCGACGATATCGGTTGCATAGTTTTTCCTCTTTTTCTCTCAGGATAGTTACACTCCATCATACGCTTTTTTCACGGGTAGGTCAACCTGCGCGCCCGTTTGTTC
>DBFWVW010000092.1:0-5198 GCA_048217285.1 Oscillospiraceae bacterium | reverse complement strand
AGCCGGAGGAGATCGTGCTCGCACCGATGGACGCCACACTCATTGAGCAGGTGCTGCTCAATCTGCTGGAGAACGTCGCCAAGCACAGCCCGTCGGCGACGAAGATCTTCATCGAGATCCGTGCCGAGGGTCACCGCGTCTGGCTGACCGTGGCCGACAACGGCGACGGTATCCCGCCGCAGCTGCTCGGTGTGCTCTTTGACGGTTACCTGCCGCTCGGCGCCGTGGAGGCGTCCGACCGCAACCGGCACATGGGCATCGGCCTGAGCGTCTGCCGCGCGATCGTGCGCGCGCACGGCGGCGAGATTTATGCAAGAAACAAGATCGACGGCGGCGCGGAGTTCCGCTTCTGGCTGCCGGCGGAGGAGGAATCGAACAAATGATCCGTGATAAAATCATCATTGTTGAGGACGACCCCGGTATCAGCAAATACCTGCAGGCGGCGCTGCGTTCGCACGGGTATGATATCCTGCTGGCGCCCGACGGTAAGGCTGCGCTGGAGATGATCTCCTCGCACTGTCCGGACCTGCTGCTGCTGGATCTCGGCCTGCCGGATATGGACGGCAGCGAGATCATCCGCTCCGTGCGCGCCTGGAGCCGGATGCCGATCATCGTCATCTCGGCCCGCAGCGCGGAAATCGACAAGGCAACTGCGCTTGACATGGGCGCCGACGATTATCTGACCAAACCGTTCGGCACGGTGGAGCTGCTCGCGCGCATCCGCACGGCGCTGCGCCACACGCGCACCGACGGTACGAGCGACGGTCTGGCCATGACGGGGGAATACCGCGTCGGCGACCTGTGCATCGACTATAACAAGCACCGTGTCTTTCTCGCCGGCGAGGATACGCACCTGACGCCGAATGAATACAAGATCGTGGCGCTGCTTGGCCGGCACGCCGGACAGGTGCTCACGTACAAGTCCATGATGAAGGAGCTCTGGGGCCCCGGTGTCGGCGGCGACAACAAGCTTCTGCGTGTGCACATGGCGAACATCCGCCGCAAGATCGAGCCGAACCCGGTCGAGCCGCAGTACATCTTCACAGAGGTCGGCGTTGGCTACCGTATGGCCGACAGCCACTGAGTTCATATTGAAAAAGCGCCCGGAGCGATCGCTCCGGGCGCTTTGGTTTGGGTGCGGCTCAGTCTGCCGTGATCGTCACGGTGCGGGAGATGGACTTTGCCATGTCATTGCCGCCGAAGATATAGGCGGTCTGGCGGTAGGTGCCGGCTTCGGTGGGCGCCTTGCTGCTGACGTAGAGCTTGTGCGCGGCCGTGAAGCCGACATAGCGATAGTGCACGCCGTCCTGATTGGAAACGGCCTGACCGTCACGCGTGAGCGTAGCGCCGAGCGTGTCCGCCGCAAGCGTGCCGGCGGTGTAGCTGGTCGCGTCGTTATTCCAGCTCAGGCTTGCGCCGGAGGTGTGCATCTTCACGACGAGCACGCCGGTGCCGACGCCGGTGTTATAGTTCGGGTTCGAGGCGATGGCCGTCACGAGGTACATACCCGCGCGGTTCGGCGAGCCGAAGGCCACGCGGGTGCCGTCAAACACGCTGGGCAGCTTGTTGAGCGTTTTCACCAGCTCCGTGAACGCGGAGATATCCACGCCGCAGAGCTTCAGCACATCGGCAGCACCGTCAAGCAGGTTTTCGTTGTCCTGCAGGAACTTACGCAGCTCGCCGACGGTCGTGCCGTCGCGCAGGGCGTCGGTGAGCGTCTTGCCGGTGGCGGCTTTGAAGAGCGGGTCAATCAACTTGAGCGCGTCCTCGGACAGCATACTCTCCGGCAGCTGCACATAGATGATACCGGAGATGTTGCTCGTCACGCCGCTGTAGACCTTGAAGATGCGGAAGCTATCCTCGGGGTTCGTGGTGACATAGTCCTGCGTGGTCAGATCCGTACCGGCGGAGATGGCGGCAGCCTGCACTTTGACGCGCACGTTGGCCTTGTTGACCGTGAGCGTGCCCTCCACGGCGTCACAGCCGTGGTAGTCCGCCGTGGTCGGGAAGCTCGCGCGGATCTGCTGGTTTTCGCCGGCGCCGATGCTCGGCACCGTATAGGTCAGTCCAAGAATCTGAAAGGATGTACCCTCGACCGGGTACCAGTCGCTGGAGATATACGGAATGACTCCGCTGTGCGCAGTCGTTTTGTACTCGATGACCATGCTCTCGGCCGCGGCTTCCTTGCTCACGGTGGTCTGCGACCAGTCGATGAGCCGGTCGAGGATCTGCGTGCGCATGGCGGCGGTGTCCTTCGTGTAGGTGAGGGACACGCCCTCCTTGAGCACAATCTGCGCGTCTGTGCGCGCGTCGGTCAGCGTCATGGTGACGATGGTGTCCTCACCGTTCACGGTGAGCTTGATCTGGTGCGTGCCGACGGTGATGGCTTCGTGCCGATAACCGCTGGCCCAGCCGCCTTCGAGTGGCGTGTAGTCTTCTTTGTGCGGCCAAAGAACGGCCTTCGACTCATAGGTCACGGTCACATCATTGATGTCCGTGCCGGGCAGGACGGCGGCGACGATGGCGGTGCGCAGCGCGTCAAAGTCGATGTCGCCGTTGGCCTTATAGGGAATGTTGAGCGCAATGGCCTCGCCCGCGGTTTCCGGCGTATCGGTCGTTTTGTCCGGCGTTTCTGCCGGCGTGACGGCCGGGGTCTCAGCCGTGTCCGGATCCGCGTCCGCGGGCTGCGCCAGCTTCGTGAACGTGTAGACCTCCGTCGTGCCCTTCAGGCGCACGGCGTAGTCCTGCGCGGGGGACTGGCTGTCGAGCGCGGGATAGCTCATGCCCAGCACATCCAGCGCGGGGTAGTTCGTATTGCGCATCGAGAGCGCGGGGATGATGCCGGCGGTGGTGCCGGTCACGGGCACCCATTTGGTCGCGCTGCCGGACAGTGTGCTGGTCGCTTTGTACTCCCATTCCTGGCAGCCGACGTCGCTGTAATTGCTCAGCAGCGTCTGGCTAAGCAGGTCGTTGACGTCTGCGTCGTCGGGGATGTAGGCCGCGCCGTCGTGCACGTCCGGCACAATGTCCGCGGCGAAGGCCGGGATCTGGAACACGGCGAGCTGGCCGAACAGCAGCACAGCCAGCAGCACCGCGAGGACCCGCGTTGTGTTTTTATGTGTCGTCATTGTAAAAAGCCTCCTGTCTGTTGGCCATTGAGGACAGCTCATATTATAGGACGGTTTTTGACATTTTTCAACGTTTTTTACAAAAATTTTACGCTTTATCTTGCGTGTATAAAAAAATCCTCGCCCGCAAAAGTGCGGACGAGGAAAATGCTTGATTTTTCAGGGGTATTTGCCCAGCTTGGCGAGCATTTTGCTGCGGATGCCTTCGGTGAGGTCGTTCGTTCTGGTGGCCTTGACGGTCTCGGCCGGGATGACCTCGCGGATGCGCAGATACACGTGCGTGCGCCGCCAGGGGACGTTGTGCGCGATGCGCTCCGTGCCCTCGATCGTCGCCACGACGATGGGGACGCCTGCCTTCTGCGCGATCTTGAGCGAGCCGGCGTGCCAGGGCAGCAGCTCGCCGCTTTTGCTGCGCGTGCCCTCGGGATAGATGGCAAATGAGCACTCGTGCGCGCGGATGAGGTTGGCCGCGGCATTGATCGTGGTCAGGGCGTTGCGCGCGTTTTCACGGTCGATCGGCAAAAAGCAGCACCGGCGCACGAACGGGCCGATGACGAACTTGCGCATATTCGACGGCTTGGACACGAACGCGAGCCGCCAGCGCCGCAGCACCCACCACTGTACCATGGGGTCAAAGTTCGAGCGGTGGTTGCTCACGAACAGATATTCCGTGTCCGTCGGCACCTTCTCGAGCCCCTCCACGTGGATCTTTACGCGGCACAGCGCGAGGATCCACCCGTCGAGCGCCATGGTCAGCGCATGATAAAACGGGCTGATGTGGTCATACATTTTGTTCGGCCCGGCGAACCACGTGCAGAGAAACATCAGCAGTATGTACACAAGGTTCGCTGCCACGAAGCAGCCGATCAGGATCGGCAGCAGCCACCAGTAACTCAGCGCCGGGGACAAAAAATAAATCCACGCTGTGCTGAGCACGGCGGGAATCCACAGCAGGTAATAAAGCATGAACGGACACCTTCAAGCATATTCAATACTAAAATATTGCCAATCGTCATTGACGATAGACTTCCACATCTATTATAATTGCATTGGAATACCGTGTCAATGAACGAGATGTAAACTTGCGCGGATTCCAAAAACATTCTGATTGGAGATAGGATGGGATAAGATGATCGTATTAAAATGGGTGTTCCCGGTGTCCCTGGCGGCGCTCGCCATCGTGCACCTCATCAGCTGCTGGCGCGGCGATGACGACCTGCGCAAGCCGACCAAGATCGCGCTGATGCCGGTCGTTGCGCTGGCCTACCTCGCCTTTGCCCGTGTGCCGTCGCTTTGGGTGGTCGCCGGCCTGCTGTTTGGGTGTCTGGGCGATCTGTTTCTGCTCTGGCCGCTGAAGAAGAAATTCTTTGCCATCGGCACGTCTTCGTTCTTTCTGGGCCATGTGTGCTACCTGATCTTTATTTACACGCACTATGTCATTCGCGTCGGCTGGGTCTGGATCGTCGTGATCAGCGCGATCTATGCCGCCGGTGTGGTGGTCGTGTACAGCCGCAGCCGCAAGAGCATCCCGCGCGTCCTGCGCCCGCTGTCGCTGGCGTATATGCTCATGCTCTGCGTGCTGAGCGTGAGCCTTATCCTGCCGCTGCTGACGGCGTTCTGGTGGGGCAAGCTCGTGGCGTTTTTCGGCGCGACGTTTTTCCTTGCGTCCGACGGTGTGCTGTGCGATATGCTCTTTGTCAAAAAGGCCGAGCCGACGAAGCAGAACTTCATCGTCATGCTCACGTACATCCTCGCGCAGACACTGCTGGCTGTCGGCTTTGCGGCCTGCCCATAATCGCCTGAAAACCTGAATATTGCAAGGACAACGGGACGCTCCGGTATGGAGTGTCCCGTTTTTTGTACAGTGGTAGAAAAATCTGAAAAGTTCTGTCATTTTCCCTTTACACCGCGCGAAAAATGCAATACAATGCGTAGCATCTACAGGAGGTCTCGGGGGGGAAAAAAGGGAATATGACGAAAGAAAAGGAAACGGAAAACAGCTCGGAACGGGAGCGGTTTCTTGACCGAATGCTCAAAGAGATCCTCAGCGGACAGCGCAACCCGGGCGAC
>DBFWVW010000091.1:0-68204 GCA_048217285.1 Oscillospiraceae bacterium | reverse complement strand
TCATTGCCAACCAGCTGCGCATTGTCCACGAGATCGCGAGCCTGCTCGGCGAGACGGCGGCGGAGACCAAGGTGGCTGTGCACGATCTGAAGGAAGCCATCATGCTCGATGAGGACGGCGATGATGATGCGTAAACGAACGAATCACTGCAGGAGGAACACGGTCTGGGACATCAGCGTCATCAGCCGCAGCAAAAACGGGGAGACGCTCTGCGGCGACCAGTGCGTGCTCGAATGGGACGACACCGACGCGACGGTCATCCTCTCCGACGGCCTTGGAAGCGGCGTCAAGGCGAACATCCTCTCCACGCTGACCTCGACCATGCTCACGACCATGCTCAAGGGCAATGTGCCCATTGATGAGTGCGTCACGACCGTAGCCGAGACGCTGCCCATGTGCAAGGAGCGCAAGCTCGCCTATGCGACCTTCACGATTCTGCAGACGGCCGGCAGCCGTGTGCGCCTGATCCAGTATGACAATCCGAGCGCTGTGTTCGTGCATGACGGTGCGATCGCAAAATACAACTATTCCGTGAACTTTATTCAGGAAAAGGAATTGCACGAGAGCCATCTGCACTTTGACGTGGGCGATATGCTCGTGCTCTTCAGCGACGGGGTGTCGGAGGCCGGGCGCGGCATGACGACGGATGCCGGCTGGGCGCGGCAGGACATTGAGGATTTCATCCTGCGCAACTATTCGCCCACTGTCTCCTCGCAGCGCATGGCGGCCAGCATCCTCTCGACCGTCAAGACGCTGGACATGGATGCCATGCACGATGACACGACCGTCGTCGTTGCGCGTCTGCGCGAGCGCTGCCCGGTCAATGTCATGATCGGCCCGCCTGAGAGCAAGGATGACGACCTGAGCACCATGCGCCTGTTCTTCGGCAAAGACGGCAAACACATCGTCTGCGGCGGCAGCACGGCCAACGCCGTCGCGGCTTATCTGGGCGTGAAGGTGCGCACACTACCCGGCAGCGGCACGGAGGAGGTCCCGCCGATGAGCGAGATCCACGGCGTGGATCTGACCACCGAGGGGGTCGTTACGATCAACGTGACGATGGGGCGCATCAAGGACTACCTCGCCGACGGTATGTACACGCTCGAGCTCGCCCACATGAAGGACGGCGCGTCCAAGTTTGCGCTCATGCTGCTTGAGGAGGCGACGGAGGTCAATGTCCTCTTCGGCAACGCGAGCAACCTCGCCCAGCAGGATACCGAGTTCAGCTTTGAGCGCAAGCTTCAGCTTGTTCAGGAGCTGCGCGATATGCTGACCTTGGCCGGAAAAACAGTCAAAATGAGCATCTGCTGACAGATGCCGATATTCACGGAGTGACCCAAACGAATGAAGATCCAAACTTTTTTTGCAGTATTGCTGTGTAAGCTCTCGCGCGTTCTGCTGCGCCTGCTGCGCCGCGGCGGTACGGCGTTTCCCGGGCGCGTGGCGCTCAAGGTATGCCCGCAGGTGCTCGGTGTGCTCTCACAGGGGGTGCGCGTGATCCTTGTTACCGGTACGAACGGCAAAACGACCAGCTCCCGCATGATCGAGCAGGCGTTCGCCGATGCGGGGCTCAATTATTTTGCCAACCGCTCAGGCGCAAACCTTATCTCCGGCATCACGGCGGAGTTTGCCATGCACAGCACCCTGACCGGCCGGCCAAAGTGCCAGTTTGCCGTCATTGAGTGCGACGAGGCCGCGTCCAAAACGGTGCTGAAGTATCTCAAGCCGGAAGTCATTGTGGCCACGAATGTGTTCCGCGACCAGCTTGACCGCTACGGCGAGATCACGCATACCCTCAACAACATTCTCGAGGGCATCCGTCACACACCGGAGAGCACGCTATGCATCAATGCCGACTGTTCGCTTATTGCCTCCATCCCGGAACAGGTGCCGAATCCGGTTGTGCGCTTCGGCGTGAACGTACCGCTCGGCGGCGACGACCTGACGGAGATCTCCGACGCGCCGCACTGCATTCACTGCAAAACGGAGTATATCTATGACTACCGCACGTACGGCCATCTCGGCGCGTTCCGTTGCCCGAAGTGCGGCTATCACCGTGAGGAGCCCCAGGTCGCCGTTACAGCTGTGCAGGCGCTCGGTGTGGATACGAGCGACGTCACCATGTCCATCGGCGGGCAGGAATACGCCGTGCACATCAACCTGCCGGCGGCGTACAACGTTTACAATGCCGTCGGGTCGGCGGCGGCGCTGTATGCATTCGGCTTCACGCCGGAGGCGATCGTGCACGCGCTCGGCACGTTTGGCTGTGGCTTTGGCCGCATGGAGAAGTTTGATCTGCGCGGCACGCCCGGGCGCATGATGCTCGTGAAAAACCCGGCCGGCTGCAATCAGACCATGCGCTACCTTGCCGGGCTCAACGAGGACGCGACGTTTGTCGTCTGTCTCAACGACCGGGACGCCGACGGCACGGATATTTCATGGATCTGGGACACGGACTTTGAGCGGCTTGCTGCCATGGGTGAGCACCTGCGGCAGATACTGGTGTCCGGCACACGCGCCGATGAGCTGCGCCTGCGCTTGAAATATGCGGGGGTGGATGAGGCAAAGATCCAGGTATTTTACGACTATGACCCGTTGATCGACGCCATGTGCGCGTCCGAATACCCGGTGTTCATTATGCCGACGTATACGTCCATGCTCGACCTGCGCGGCCGGCTGCAAAAGCGGCTCGGCGGAAAGGAGTTCTGGGAATGAACGAGAAAACGCTGCGCATCTGCCATCTGTACCCGGACCTGCTGAACCTCTATGGCGACCGGGGCAACATTCTCTGCATACGCCGCCGTCTGGAGTGGCGCGGCATCGGTGCCGAGGTGACCGAGGTCACAGTCGGCGAACAGGCGGATTTCACGCAGTTTGACCTGTTTTTCATCGGCGGCGGTCAGGATTTTGAGCAGGAGGTGCTTCTGTCCGATCTGCGCGCCGGGAAGGGGGCCGAGATCAAGGCCGCCATTGCCGATGGTAAGACGTTTCTGACCATCTGCGGCGGCTACCAGATGCTCGGCAGCTACTACCGCACGTGGGACGGCAAACAGTGCGATTTCATCGGTGCAATTGATTATTACACCGTCGGCTCCAGGGAACGCATGATCGGAAACTTTCTCTTTGAATGTTTGCCGGAGTCCGGCGGCAGCACGGTCGTCGGCTTTGAAAACCACAGCGGAAAGACCTACCTCGGCAGCGGTGTGTCGCCGCTCGGCAAGGTGCTCGTCGGCGGTGGCAACAATGGGGAGGACGGCTTTGAGGGTGTGCGCTATCACAATGTGTTCGGCACGTACAGCCACGGCCCAATTTTGCCGAAGAACCCCGCGTTTTGTGACCATCTGCTCACAGCGGCGCTGCATCAGCGTTATCCGGATCTGGCTCTCGAGCCGCTGGATGATGCAGCCGAGCTCGCCGCGCACAACACCATGCGTGACCGGCTGCTGAAAAAATAATCGTATAGAAAATGGGCGCATCCGTCTGGATGCGCCCACTGTACATTTCGTATTAAAAATGCTCCGGAATCGGGATGTCCGCCCGCGGGACCTTGTCCCAGGAAAAATCCACTGCCAGCTCCGTCGCCGTCACCGGCGCGTCTGTTGGCCGTAGGCCGGCAAGTTTTGCGAGCTTTCCGGTCAGCTGTTCTGGTGTGTATTTCTGGCGCAGGGTCTCCATGTTCAGGTCCCCCTCGCGCTTGGAGAGCTTGCGGCCGTCCGGCGCAACGAGCAGCGGTGCGTGCGCATACGCCGGTACATGGCCACCGAGTGTTTCGATTAGCCAGATCTGCCGGGGCGTGGAGTCGAGCAGATCACGTGCGCGCACGACGCGCGTGATGCCCATCTCCAGATCATCTACGCTCACGGCCAGCTGATAGGCAAACACCCCGTCCGAGCGCCGGATGAGAAAGTCATCTCGCCCGCGGCGAAGTTCGGCTCTCTGCGGGCCATAGTGCCCGTCCACGAAGGCGATATCCACATCTGTGACCTCCAGCTTTTTGGCTGCATGACGGCCCATACTCAGGCGCTTCTGGATCTCCTGTGCCGACAGTGTCCGGCAGGGGCAGCCGGCCTCGCGCGGCTCGCCGGGGTGCGGTGCACTGGCCGCCAGCCGTTCGGCGCGGCTGCAGTAGCAGTCGTACACCATGCCGCGCTCTGTCAGTGCGTCCAGCGCGGCGGTGTAGCGCTCCGCGCGCGTGCCCTGTCGGCAGTCCTGAGAGCCGGGACGCCAGCCTTCGTCCCAGTCAAGCCCGATCCAGAGCAGGTCGTCGGCCATGCGCTCGGCATAGCGCTCCCAGCTCCGCTCCGGGTCAAGATCCTCAAGGCGGAATACCATCGTCCCACCGAGCGCGCGCACATCCAGCCATGCCAGCAGAAACGTCAGCATATTGCCCAGATGCAGCCGTCCGCTCGGGCTGGGTGCAAAGCGGCCGCGGATCGTGTTATCCGGCATTGGTCATCCCTCCGGTCATTTTCTGAGTGCATTATAGCATACCTACGCTCGCATGCAATGCTTTTACGGTCAAATCCCTTGAAACGATGCGAAAAATCGGATATAATAAAGTGTTATTATCAGCGGAGGGATGTCTCATGGCAAAATCATCGATCGAAAAAACGAATGTCATGCGCCTGCTTGAGCAGAAGAAGGTGCCCTACACGCCGCACACGTATCCGCACGGCGATGATGCGGTGGATGGCGTGACCGTCGCGCAGATGACGGGCACGGACCCGGCGAAGGTGTTTAAGACACTGGTCGCCCGCGGTGCGAGCAAAACGCCGTATGTATTCGTTATCCCGGTCGCGTGCGAGCTCGACCTCAAGAAAGCGGCAAAAGCCGTGGGGGAGAAGTCCGTTGCCATGCTCCATGTCTTCGAGCTTACGCCCCTGACGGGCTATGTGCGCGGCGGCTGCTCGCCGGTCGGCATGAAGAAGCAGTTTCGCACGGTCTTTGCCGCACAGGCACTCGGACAGGAGACCATCCTTGTCAGCGCCGGCAAGATCGGTTATCAGATCGAGACCGCGCCGGAGGCGCTCATCGCGCTCGTGCGTGCGACCACGGCGGATCTGACCATGGAATCCTAAGCAATTACGGAGGCACCCATGCGGGATCATATCGTTATCAAAGGCGCGCGGGAGAACAATCTCAAAAACATTGATGTGGAAATTCCGCGCGATGCGCTGGTCGTCATGACCGGCCTTTCCGGCTCCGGCAAGTCAAGCCTCGCGTTTGACACCATTTTTGCCGAGGGCCAGCGGCGCTATATGGAGAGCCTGTCGTCCTATGCGCGTCAGTTTCTCGGTCAGATGGACAAGCCGGACGTCGATTCTATCGAAGGTATGAGTCCGGCCATTTCCATCGATCAAAAGACCACAAGCAAAAATCCACGCTCGACCGTTGGCACGGTCACGGAGATCTACGACTATCTGCGTCTGCTCTGGGCGCGCGTCGGCGTGCCGCACTGCCCGAAGTGCGGCAAGGAGATTCGCCGTCAGACGGTCGACCAGATCGTCGATCAGATCGCGGCGCTGCCGCAGGCGACGCGTGTGCAGATTCTGGCCCCGGTCGTCCGCGCCAGAAAGGGCGAGCATCAGAAGGTGTTTGACGATGCGCGCCGCGGCGGTTATGTCCGCGTGCGGGTCGACGGCAGCATCTATGACCTGACGGAGGTCATTCCGCTCGATAAAAACCGCAAGCATAATATCGAGATTGTGGTTGACCGCGTTGTCATCCGGCCGGATCAGAACCGCCGCCTGACGGACGCTGTGGAGATCGCGTCCGCGCTCTCCGGCGGCCTTGTACTAGCGGATATCCCGGAGGAAAAGCGCGAGATCCTTTTCTCGCAGAACTACGCCTGCGACGACTGTGGTATCTCGATCGAGGAGCTCACGCCGCGGATGTTCTCATTCAACAGCCCCTACGGCGCCTGTCCGACCTGCGGCGGCCTTGGCGCACGGCTGCGCATCGATCCGGCGCTCATTATTCCGGATCCGTCAAAGTCTCTCGTTGAGGGCGGCGTTATGGCCAGCGGCTGGAACAGCGTCAAGGGCGAGAGCATCAGCCGGATGTACTATGAGGCACTTGCGGAAAAATATCACTTCGACCTTACTACACCGATCGGCGATCTGCCGGAAGCCGTGCGTGAGATCCTGCTTTACGGAACGGGCGACGAGGAGCTCACGCTGCACTATGATACGAACCGCGGCGCCGGCGTGCTGCGCCGCCCGTTTGAGGGCATCGTCTGCAACCTCGAGCGCCGCTATCAGGAGACGCAGAGTGAGGCCATGCGCGCGTCGATCGAGTCTTGCATGGCGGAGACAGCCTGCCCGGATTGCCGTGGTGCGCGGTTGCGCCCGGAGGTGCTAGCCATCACGGTCGGCGGGCTGAACATCTCAGAATTCACCGCGCTGCCGATCACGGAGGAGCTGGCATTCCTGGATCATCTCGAGCTGAGCGAGAAAGATGCCAAAATCGCCGACAGCATTCTGCGAGAGGTGCGCTCCCGGCTGCATTTCCTGCAGAGTGTCGGCCTGCAGTACCTGACACTTGCACGCGCGGCGTCCACGCTCTCCGGTGGTGAGAGCCAGCGCATCCGGCTTGCGACGCAGATCGGTTCGTCGCTCATGGGCGTGCTCTATATTCTCGATGAGCCGTCCATCGGTCTGCACCAGCGCGACAATGAAAAACTGCTGGCCACGCTGCGCGAGCTGCGCGACCTTGGCAACACGCTCATCGTCGTCGAGCACGATGAGGACACCATGCGCGCGGCGGACTATCTCATCGACATCGGCCCAGGTGCGGGCGTGCACGGTGGAGAAGTGGTCTGCGCCGGCACACCGGAGGAGGTCGCGCGCTGCGAGCGTTCCATCACCGGGCAGTATCTGTCCGGGAAAAAGAAGATCCCCGTGCCCGCACGGCGCCGCACCGGCAACGGTCACGCGCTTATGATCCGCGGCGCGGCCGAGCACAACCTCAAGCACGTGGATGTGGAGATCCCGCTGGGAGTCATGACGTGCGTGACCGGCGTGTCCGGCAGCGGTAAGTCCTCGCTCGTCAACGAGGTGCTGTATAAGACGCTCGTCGGAAAGCTCAACCACGCGAAGATCCGTCCCGGGAAATGCGACGGGATTGACGGCGTGGAGTATCTGGACAAGATCATCAATATTGATCAGAGTCCCATCGGCCGCACGCCACGCTCCAATCCGGCGACGTATACCGGCCTGTTTGACGACATCCGCAGCCTTTTCGCCTCCACGCAGGATGCGAAGCTGCGCGGTTACGGCGCAGGACGTTTTTCGTTCAACATCCGCGGCGGCCGCTGTGAGGCCTGCTCCGGTGACGGTCTGCTGAAGATCGAGATGAACTTCCTGCCGGATGTCTACGTGCCATGCGAGGTCTGCAAGGGCAAGCGCTACAACCGCGAAACGCTCGAGGTGCACTACAAGGGCAAGAACATTGCGCAAGTGCTGGATATGACGGTTGAGGAGGCACTCGCGTTTTTCCAGAACCAGCCGAAGATCCGCGACCGGCTGCAAACGCTCATGGATGTCGGCCTCGGCTATGTCAAGCTCGGCCAACCGTCCACGACGCTCTCCGGCGGCGAGGCGCAGCGCATCAAGCTTGCGACCGAGCTCTCCAAGCGCAGCACCGGCCGGACGATTTACGTCCTCGACGAACCGACGACCGGCCTGCATGTGGCAGACGTCGCGCGCCTGATTGATATTCTCAATCGCCTGACCGACGCCGGCAATACGGTCCTGATCATTGAGCACAACCTGCACGTCATCAAAGTGGCCGACCATATCATCGACCTCGGCCTGGAAGGCGGCGATGCAGGAGGAAATATCGTCTTTACCGGCACACCGGAGGATTGTGCGCGCTGTGCCGAGAGCTACACCGGCCAATTTTTGAAAAACGAACTCGAAAGTTAACGGCCAAGCCTCCTTTCTCATAGGCTGAAAGGAGAGGAGGCGTAAATATGGTCTTTCAGATCACCTTATGTGTCCTGCTGATTCTGGGCTTTGCCTGGCTGCTGTGGATGCTCAGCGGCGCACTGCTCACGCCGGTGCGTTCCGGCAGGGATACGCGCATCACGCTTGTCGTACGGGCGCGCGGGGACGCGCCGGAGCTGGAAAATCTCCTTCGCGGTACCCTATGGCTGCGCGACAGCGGCACTGTCGCGGCGGACATTCTGCTCGTGGACTGCGGCCTGACGGAGGAAGCGGCTGCACTGGCTGAGCACCTTACGTGTCGACGCGGAGATCTGAAGCTGTGCAAAGCAGAGGAGTTTTGCCAATGGATGCAAACACCAATCCGATAGAATTATGCGGCACCGTTGCAGCGGTCATCTATCAGAATGAGGAAAATGGCTACACCGTCCTCAAACTGGATGTGGACGATGGCAGCCAGACGATGGTCGTCGGCTGTATTCCGTACGCCGTGCCGGGCGAGTCCATGATCGTCACCGGCAGCTGGATGACGCACCCGGCGCACGGCCAGCAGTTCAAGGCCGAGTTTGCCGAACGCACCATGCCGGAGACGGCGGACGCGATCTATGCCTATCTCGCCGGGCGCGCCGTGCGCGGCATCGGCCCGGCGACGGCATCGCTGCTTGTGTCGCGCTTTGGCGCGGATACATTGAATGTGCTGGAGTACGAGCCGGAAAAGCTCACTGCCATCAAGGGCATCAGCCTTTCCAAGGCGAAGGCCATGTCGGCCAATTTTCGCCGTCAGGCTGGTATGCGCCGCCTGATTGAGTTTCTGGCCTCAGCCAATATCCGCCCGGTCATCGCCCTGCGGATGTATCAGTATTACGGTGACGAGGCCCTGCAGCTTGTGCAGGACAACCCTTACATACTCGTTTCGGACGCGATCGGCGCCACCTTTCAGGAGGCGGACACACTGGCGCTCGGCCACGGCTTTAATGACCAGAGCGCGGAGCGTGTCGCCGCGGCCACCCTGTATGAACTTGCCTATAACGCTGTGCGCGGCCACTGTTTTATTTCGTACCGCAACCTGCTAGCGGCGACGTCGCAGCTCAGCGGCGTGCCGGACGAGCTGGTTGCCGAGAGTGTGGATACGCTCGTTGAAAGCGGTGAACTGGTGCGCGAGCGCGTTGCCGGGTGTGATGGGTGCTATCTCGCGCGTCTGCACGAAGCGGAGGCCTATACGGCCGAGCGCCTGCTCGCCATGGCACAGACGGAGTACCGCCGTATGCCGGATACGGACAAGATCGCGGCGCAGATCGAATCGCAGCTCGGCCTGACCTTTGCCGAGCAGCAAAAGCAGACGCTCCGGCTCGCCTGCCAGCACCAGGTCATTGCAATCACCGGCGGCCCCGGCACCGGCAAGACGACGTCCATTCGCGCGATCCTCGCGCTGTTTGACGTGCTCAAGCTCGACACCCAGCTCGCAGCCCCGACCGGACGCGCCGCCAAGCGAATGAGCGAGCTGACCGGTCAGAGCGCGCAGACGATCCACCGCCTGCTTGAGGCCGGTATGAGCGATGATCATCAGGACATCACCTTTCGGCGCGATGAGGACGACCCGCTTGACTGCGACGCTGTCATCCTCGATGAATGCTCCATGGTGGACATCTCGCTCATGTGCGCGCTGCTGCGCGCCATGCGTCCGGAATGCCGGCTCATCCTTGTGGGTGATGCCGACCAGCTGCCATCTGTTGGCCCGGGCAATGTGTTTTCCGATATCATCCGCAGCTGTGTGATCCCGACGGTTCGCCTGACGGAGATCTTCCGCCAGGCAGCCGGCAGCAGTATCGTCGCCTATGCGCACGCCATCAACCGCGGCGAGCATCCGCCGCTGACACAAAACAGCGGAGATTTTTTCTTCCTCCGCCGCACGGATCCGCAGAAAGCGGCCGATACGGTTGTGGAGCTGTGCAAAACGCGTCTGCCGAACAATATGAAGATTCCGCCGTCAGACATTCAGGTGCTTACGCCGACGCGCAAGTATGATACCGGCATGGCGGCGCTGAATGTGCGCCTGCAGGCAGCGCTCAACCCGCCGACCGACGGGAAGAAGGAACGGCGCTTCGGTGAGATCGTCTTTCGCGAGGGCGATCGCGTGATGCAGATCCGCAACGATTATGACATTGTCCTCAAAAATCCGGACGGTACGACGGCCGGGACCGGCGTCTATAACGGTGACGTCGGTCAGATCACGACCATTGACCCGCAGACGGAGACACTTGCGGTCTGTTATGACGGAAAGACGGCAACCTACGGCTTTGAGATGCTCAATGAACTGGAGCACGCCTGGGTCATGACGGTACACAAATCACAGGGCTGCGAGTACCGCGCCGTCGTGCTCTGCATCGGCAAGGCAGGGCCTATGCTGCTTACACGCAGTGTGCTGTATACGGCCATCACGCGTGCCAAGTCCCTGCTCATCGTCGTTGGCGACGAGGGCGTGGCTTATCATATGATCGATAATCAGGCGCAGACCCGGCGTTACAGCGGCCTGCGCGCCCGACTCTGTGGGGAGTGCGGTGAAGCATGAAGGTGATTGCGTTTCTGCTGGATCTGCTCTATCCACCGCGATGCGCGTTCTGCCACGATTTTCTTGAGACCAGCCGCGAAGGGATTTGCGCGCACTGCCAGACCGATTTGCCGTTTGCAAAAAATGGCGGGCGGCAGCGCTTCCCATTCATCCATTTGTGCGTCTCGCCACTGAATTATGAGGGCAATGTGCGCGAATCGCTGCTGCGCTATAAATTCGGTGGAGCAACCGGATATGCCAAAATCTATGGAAAGCTCGTTGCAGAAACGGTGCGCACGGAACTTCCGGGAGAATTTGACCTCGTCACCTGGGCACCGCTGAGCCGGAAACGTCTGCGCCAGCGCGGGTACGATCAGGCGCGTCTGCTGGCAGAGGCAACGGCAAAGGCGCTCGGTATGCCGCTGACGCCGACGCTCTGCAAGCAGCGCAACACGCAGCCGCAGTCCGGCACCGGTGACGCAGCCAAACGCCGCGCAAATATCGCCGGCGCATACCGTATGAGAAAAGGCGTGGATGTGAAAGAAAAGCGCGTTCTGCTCATTGACGATATCGTCACGACCGGCTCGACTCTGTCGGAATGCGCGCGTGTGCTCGGCAAGGCAGGTGCGGAGCAGGTCGTCTGCGCAACGGTCGCACGCACGGCCGACTAAAACAGCCGCGAGACGGCTACGATTGACTATAACATCCGCTGCGCGGATGATACAGGAGTTTTGCTTTATGATGATTTTTGAACGTGACATTGCCATCGACCTCGGCACGACCAATATCCGCGTGTTTGTACGCGGCAAGGGCATTATGCTGCGCGAACCGTCCATTGTGGCGGTCGATAAATATACTGGCCGTATGCTCAAGGTCGGTCAAGATGCGCAGAAGATGCTCGGCCGCACGCCGGCGAACATCGTGGCTATCCATCCGATCAGCGCGGGCGTCATCTCGGACTATGACATGACGGCGCTCATGCTCAAGGAGCTGCTCTCGCGCGTGACATCGTTCAGCCTCTTCAAGCCGCGTGTGCTCGTCACGGTACCGAGCAGCGTGACCGGTGTGGAGGAGCGCAACGTCATTGATGCCGTCATTGAGGCCGGTGCGCGCAAGGTGTACCTCGTTGAATCCGCTGTGGCAACGGCTGCCGGCGCAGGGGCGGACATCTCCAAGCCGGACGGCCACCTGGTCATCGACATCGGTGGCGGCACGACGGAGGTTGCGGTCGTCTCACTGGGCGGCGTGGTCGAGAGCGAGTCGATCAAAACCGCCGGTGACGCTTTTGATGAGGCAATCGTTCGCTATGTGCGCCGCAAGCACAACATCCTTATCGGCAAACGTACTGCCGAAGAGCTTAAGATCGGCATCGCGTGCCTTGTGCCGCGCACGGAAGTGGGCATTCAGGAGGTCAAGGGGCGCTGCCTGACGACCGGCTTACCGAAGTCCGTAAAGATCAGCTCCGTCGAGCTTGTGGAGGCCATTGCCGAGCCTGCGCGCGACATTCTTGAGACCATCCACATGGTGCTCGAGCGCACGCCGCCGGAGCTTGTAGCGGATCTGGCGCAAAACGGTATCATCATGGCCGGCGGCGGCAGCCTGATCTATGGCTTCGACCAGCTTGTCGAGAAAGACACCGGCATCCGCACAACGGTCGTGGACGACGCGCTCTCATGCGCAGCGTTCGGCAGCGGCAAAATGCTCATGAATCTTAATGATATGCAGGACGGCATGGTCAATCTCGCGCGCAAGCGCCAGATGAAGGCATAAATACGAAGGCCGGGCATCGCCGGCCTTTTTGCTATGTATTATCACACTTTGAATAATGAGCTGCGCCGCCGCTTCGGCTGCAAGGTATATAAGCTCGCGCTCGACGGCGGATTTACCTGCCCGAACCGGGATGGGACCATCGGCGCGCACGGCTGCATTTTCTGCGCCGGAGACGGTTCCGGCACCTTTGCCGCTGACCGCGCGCTGGGAATCCCGCAGCAGCTCGAAGCTGCAAAAGCGCGCGTGGCCGGGAAAAACAGCGGCGGCAAATATATTGCCTACTTTCAGAACTTTACGAACACCTATGGCAGCCTTTCACACATGGAGCGGCTGTTCACGCAGGCACTCGCGCCGGAAGACGTGGTGGCGCAGTCCATAGCTACGCGGCCGGACTGTCTTCCGGATCAGGTGATCGCGCTGCTGCAGCGGTTGAACGCTGAAAAGCCTGTCTTGGTCGAGCTCGGCCTGCAGACCATCCATCCGCAAAGTGCGGCCTATATCCGCCGCGGTTACGACCTGCCGGTGTTTGACGACGCGGTTCGTCGCCTCCGTGCGGCTGGTCTGGAGGTCATTGTGCACCAGATCCTCGGCCTGCCGGGAGAAACGGACGCCCAGATGGTGCAGACTGCGCGCTACATTGGCCGGAGCGGGGCACAGGGCATCAAGCTGCACTTGCTGCATGTGCTGCGCGGCACGGATCTGGCAGCAGACTACGCTGCCGGGAGGTTTGAAGTGCTCACGCTGGAGCACTATATCGATCTGCTGGAGCAGTGCCTGCGCGTCCTCCCACCAGAGGTCGTCATCCACCGTCTGACCGGCGACGGGGCGAAGCGTGATCTCCTCGCGCCGCTCTGGAGCGCGGACAAAAAAAGTGCGTGCTCAATACGATCCACGCCGCTTTCGCGCGCGACGATCTGGTGCAGGGATCAGAACTGTAATGTTATTTTGGATACGGATTATGAGAAGAGAAATATATTTTATCCATGGAATATGTGAATTCTTCAAGCAAATGGATTTGGTATATCCAGGCATTCCAAGAGGCGATGTTGAAGTTGCACTCGTGGAGCATATTTCGCAATGGGAGCTTCTTACTTTGCAAGTATCTGCGCGAGATTTTTGCTCTGGCATTCTCACGCTTTGGAAATATCAACATAAAAACAAAACTGTTTCCATTGCTATGCGCGTCAAGAACCACGGACTCTATTTGTGTAATTACAACCACCGGCAAAAGCACCCTGGAACGATTGCTATAGCTGATAGTGCAACCACTTTTTCAAATGTAAAATGGCTTTTCAGAAGGAAGCTGTACGCATCACATTCGAGCGGTACCAGCGGTATCACAGATTTGTTCTGGACTTTCTCACAGCTTTTGCATTATCACGTGCTAACAGATGCAGCTGGGAACGAGTTGCTTTGCTTATATGATGACCACAGAAAAACTATTCCGCTTTCTGTAAAAGACAAAACAGCTTATGAGGCCGTGAACAATCACGTGCATTTACTGGACGATATTTCAGATGAAGAGTTTTCTAAATTGGTTGTAGACGCGCCTATTCTTTGCCGGCTCATCTATACGAATATCAAAACGCAGTATCCGCAAAAGAAGCTTGCAGTCTACGTTGCAGTAAGCCGTTATGATTCTCTCACGATTCGCTTCCATCAGGTGTGGACGGGGGAATCTCTGTACTATAATCCGGAAGATTATTTATTCGGGGATGAGCGAGTTTTTTCTGTCATCGACTAAGCGATTTATAAAAATTCTGCGGGCAGTGCATCAGCACTGCCCGCAGCTTAGATAACTTGCCGTGATGAACTGTGGTAATGGTATCGACTGAGAAAATCAGATCTTACTGTTGAGCCAGTCGAGGATATCCGCATAGACTTCATCCTTGTTGAGCTCATTGAGCATCTCATGGCGTCCGTCCTTGTAGAGCTTGAGCTTTACATCCTTGCAGCCGACTTTCAGGAAACGGTTGTAGACCTTCTTGACGCCCTCACCGTAGTTTCCAACCGGGTCGCCGTCACCGGCCATGAAATAGACAGGGGTGGCCTTGTTCATTTTGTTAAGATTTTCCGTCTTCCAGATATACTGCAGACCGCCCATCATATCGTGGAACATACCGGCAGTCGCCATCGCGCCGCAAAGCGGGTCGGCAATGTACTGATCCACGATCGCCTCGTCACGGGTGAGCCAGTCGAGATTTGTACGCACATGGTCGTATTTCTTATTGTAGCTGCCGAAGGCGAGTTTATCGAGCTTCGGGCTGTGATACATCGGACCGTTGTCGATCATCTCGAGCTTGGCCATCAGCTTGCCGGCTGCGACGACGGCAGCCGGATTCTGGCCGGTGCCGCTGATAATAACGCCCTTGAGCCCCTCCGGGTGATCAATGATGTAGGTGCGGGTCAGGAAGCTGCCCATGCTGTGGCCGAACAGAAAGTAGGGGACGCCGGGATACTTGTCGGCGGTCAGCTTGTGGAGCTGGTCCATGTCACTCACAACATCGTTCCAGCCGTCCTTTTCCGCGAAGAAGCACAGTTCCTGCTCGTTTTCGGCGGTCTTGCCGTGGCCAAGGTGGTCGTTTGCAACGACGACAAAGCCGTTGCCGGCCAGAAACTCCATAAACGGTGCATAACGATAGATGTGCTCGGCAACGCCGTGCGCGATCTGCAAAACGGCACGGACTTCGCCGTCGGGGGTGCATTCTCTTGCAAATACCTTGTGTTTCCCATCAGTGGACAAAAACCTAAAATCATGAAAAGATGGCATAGCAATACTCCTCCTGTTGTGATATACTAAAAGCTACCTGAATTGTATTCCAATTGACGGATTCCGTCAAGTCTATGGAGGTTAATGTTAACTATGAACGGCTACATCATTGCACTTGACCAGGGTACAACCAGTTCCCGCTCCATTATCTTCGACAGTAAGGGCAACATCGTGTCTCTGGCACAGTATCCCTTCACGCAGATTTATCCGAAACCGGGCTGGGTGGAGCATGATCCGATGGTCATTCTTGAGAGCCAGCTGCTTGCCATGAGCGAGGCGTTTGAAAAGAGTGGTCTGTCGCCGACGGACATTGCAGGTATCGGCATTACGAACCAGCGCGAAACAACGATCGTCTGGGACAAGAACACAGGCAAGCCCGTCTATAATGCAATCGTCTGGCAGTGCCGCCGCACGGCCCCCATCTGCGACCAGCTCACAGCCGATGGTCTCGGCCCGTATGTGAAGGAAAAGACCGGCCTGCTCATCGACGCCTATTTCTCCGGCTCGAAGATCAAGTGGATTCTGGATAATGTTCTGGGAGCGAGAGCGCGCGCCGAGCGCGGTGAACTGCTGTTCGGCAACGTGGATTCGTGGCTCATCTGGAATCTGACCGGCGGCCGTTCCCACGTGTCGGATTACTCCAACTGCTCGCGCACGATGCTGTTTGATATTGATCATCTCTGTTGGGATGAAAAGCTGTGCGCGCATCTTGGCATCCCGATGAGTATGCTGCCGGTTCCGGTGCCGTCATCCATGGTATATGGACAGGTGGCGGCGGGGCTGCCGGGGCTTGAATCGCTCGAGGGCATCCCGGTCTGCGGCAGCGCCGGCGACCAGGCAGCCGCCCTGCTGGGTCAGGCGTGCATCGTGCCGGGCCAGGCGAAAAATACGTACGGTACCGGCTGCTTCACGCTCATGAATACCGGCAGCAAATCCGTACGCAGCGTCAGCGGTCTGGTCACGAGCGTTGCATGGTCGGTAAACGGCAAAACGACATATGCACTTGAGGGCAGCGTATTCAATGCCGGCAGCTCCATCCAATGGCTGCGTGACGAGCTCGGCCTGATTGGCACGGCGCATGAGTGTGACATTCTGGCCGAGAGCGTGCCGGATAACGGCGGTGTATATCTTGTGTCCGCATTCACCGGTCTTGGCGCGCCGCGCTGGGATATGTACGCCCGCGGCGCGATCGTTGGCCTGACGCGCGGCAGCAATAAGGCGCACATTGCGCGTGCCACGCTTGAGGGCATCGCTTATCAGGTAAAAGACCTGCTGGATGCCATGCAGGTCGATGCCGAAAGCCCGATCTCTGTCCTGCGTGTGGACGGCGGCGCATCCGTGAGCTCGTTTCTGATGCAGTTTCAGGCAGATATGCTGCGTGTGCCGATCGACCGGCCGAAGCTGGTCGAGACAACGGCGTTCGGTGCGGCATTCCTTGCTGGTCTTGCCTGCGGCGTTTGGGAGAGCGTAGATGATATTGCGCTCCTGCGCCAGTCTGACCGTATTTTCAAACCCGAAATGGACGCCGAACAGGCAAAGCAGCAGCATGACAATTGGCTGCGCGCCGTCAGCAGAGCGGAAAAATGGAGTCAGGAATGAATCAGAATCTGTTTTTTACCCCAGCGGATATTCTATTGCCTGCGTGTGCGGATATGCAGCGCTGGAGCGTCATCGCCTGTGACCAGTTTACGGCGGACGCCGACTATTGGCAGAAGGTGCAGGACATCGTTGGCGACGCGCCGTCCACGCTGCGGCTGATGCTGCCAGAATTTTATCTCGGCAAGTGCGATGAGGCGGCGGCGACGCGCGAGATTCAGCAGACCATGGACCGTTACCTTGACAACGGGGTGTTTCGCACCGTGCCGCACAGTCTCGTGCTCGTGCAGCGCACGCTGCCGGGCGGCGCCGTGCGCTGCGGCATTGTCGGCGCGCTCGATCTGGAGGCATATGATTACGCGCCGGATTCCGTCACGCCCATCCGCGCCACGGAGGGCACGGTCGCCTCACGTCTGCCCGCGCGTGTGCGCATTCGCGCAGCAGCGGCGCTGGAGATGCCGCACATTATGGTGTTTTACAGCGATCCGGATGATATGATTTTCCGGGACGCACAGGCGGCAGCCGGCGAAACGCTATATGATTTTGACCTTATGTCCGGCGGCGGTCACGTTCGCGGTCTGCGCGTCGCAGGCGCGGAAGCGGATGCTCTTGCCGCGCGCTTGTGCGCGACTGGCGTCGGTACAGACAGTGCGCACCCCATGCGCTTTGCAATCGCCGACGGCAATCACAGTCTGGCCGCCGCACGCAAGTGCTGGCTGGAAAAGAAAAAGTTGCTCACGCCCGAGCAGGCGGCGATCGATCCCGCACGCTATGCGCTCGTTGAACTCGTGAATCTGCACAGCCCGGCCGTAACGTTTGAGCCCATCCACCGTGTGCTCTTCCGGACTGATGCGTCCAAATGGATGCAGGAGGCAGAGGCGGCACTGGCATCCACCGATGGCAGCGGCTATGCGATCTCCCTGCTCGCAGGGGGCAAGCGCCGCGAAATTTTCGCCAAAAGCGCATCGCTCGGTGAAGCGATCACAGCGGTGGATACGTTCTGCGCGGTGTATCTTGCGAAAAACGGCGGGACGGTGGATTATATCCATGGTGACGATGAGGCGATCGATCTTGCAACCGGCGATGACTGCTGCGGCATCCTCATGCCACGCATGGACAAGACGGAGCTCTTTACGTCTGTGCTTTGCTCCGGCCCATTCCCGAAAAAGAGCTTTTCTATCGGCCTCGGCGCAGACAAGCGCTATTATCTTGAGTGCCGCAAACTGTGACAACTGCATAATACACTGTTTGAGAGGCAGCCATTCGGCTGCCTCTCTTTTTGTGTTCTGCCGCGCGCGGAGCGCGCATAGGATGTGGCAGAACAAAAGAGGAGGGACTACCATGATCTTTACAAATCAGGCGCTGGCGCTGTTCCCGCCGGCGCTGGGACAGGCCATTGCGCACACGCAACGCGACCGGCAGGAACTGGTAGAGGAGATCTGCTGCCGCATTGGTCAGGTGCCCGTGCTGCTGACCCAGGCGCATGCGTACCCGGCGGAATGCCGCGCCGTTCTGGCTGGAGATCTGGATTATCTGCTCGAGCGCGCGACGGGGGCGTCCGTTTATGCGGCCGGAGAGCAGATCCGACAAGGGTACTTACAAACGGCCGGCGGCTGTCGTGTTGGACTCTGCGGCTGTGCTTACGGACAGGCTGCCGGACAAATTGACGGCATCCGGCAGTTGAGCTCCGTATCCGTGCGGATACCGCACACGGTGCCCGGCTGTGCGGACAGCCTTTTGCCGCAACTGCTCAAGGACGGATTTTGCAGCACGCTCATCCTCTCACCGCCCGGCAACGGGAAGACGACGCTGCTGCGTGAATGCGTGCGCCGCCTGTCTGATATGGGCACACGTATCTCGCTCATGGACGAACGCGGCGAGATCGCAGCTGTGCAGAATCGCGCGCCGCAGTTTGATGTCGGCGCGAATACGGACGTGATGACCGGGGGGCAAAAAGCGGCCTGCTGTATGATGCTCCTGCGCGCCATGCGGCCGGATGTGCTGGCATTTGATGAGATCAGCGCTCCGGAGGATATTGAGGCCATCCGTATTGCCGCCGGCTGCGGTGTCGCGCTGCTGGCGACGGCGCACGCACAGAGCGTCGCAGCGCTGCGGCACCGGGCGCTGTACCGCGCGCTGCTGGACGAGCATATTTTCCGCCGCGCCGTGTGCATCACGCGCAACGGTGGCGAGCGCGTCTATACTGTTGAGGACCTGACATGACATGGCTGCACTGGTTGGGGGCGGCACTGCTGTTTCTGGGCAGCACGGCTGTCGGATTCGCGCTGCGGCAGGAACTGCGGCTGCGGCTGCGGCTGCTCACGGCGATGATCGACAGTCTGAGTCTGCTGCGGAGCGATATCGTCGGTCGTCTGCTGCCGCTGCCAGAGGCGCTGCGCCACCTGGCGGCGAGCGCGCCGGAGCCGCTGAGCACGCAGTACGCTTCGCTCGCAGACAGCATCGCGGATGGGGACCGGTCGTTTTCCGAGAGCTGGGCGGCCGCATTTCAGGCGCTGGACATACTTGCGCCTGATGTGCGTGTGGCACTGTTGGCGTTGGGCGAACAGCTCGGGAAGTATGACGTGCAGCTCCAGCGCGGTGCGCTGGACACCTGCATAGAGACGCTGCAGGCTGCCACTGCCCAGATGCAGACGGATACGACGCAGCGCGGCAAACTGTTTTGCGGCCTCGGCGCAACACTTGGCCTACTGGCTGCCGTGGCTTTGTTTTGATGACACAGGAGGCGCTTATGGACGTTGACCTTGTTTTTAAGATCGCGGCGATCGGCATTCTGGTCGCCGTACTTAATATTCTGCTCTCACGCGCCGGGCGCGACGAGCAGGCACTCATGACGACCATTGCCGGTCTTGTCGTGGTGCTGGTGCTGGTGATTCAGAAGATCAGTGAACTGTTCGATCTGATCAAGAGCCTGTTTTCTTTGTGATGGAGACGGTCTTTCAGGCGATCATCATCGTGGTCATTGCCGCTGCTGCCGCCGCCACGGTCTACAAGACCGTGCCTGGTATGTCGCTCCTGCTGAGCATCGCGGCAGCTCTGCTGGCACTGTTTTTGTGCATTGGTCTGCTGGAGCCGTTGGCATCGTTTTTCCGCGATGCCATCGCGCTCAGCGACTTGTCCGGCGTCTACACCGGGCCGCTGCTCAAGTGCATGACGATCAGCATCCTGACGATGATCGGGGAGAGTCTCTGCAAAGATGCCGGACAGGCCGCTGGTGCCTGTGCGGTGCAGCTCGTGGGCGTAGCGGCCGCGCTCTATGCCGCACTGCCGCTGATGCATACGTTTCTGAACATGATCGGAGAATGCTTATGAAAAGGCGGCTGCTTGTGCTTTTGAGCGTATTGCTGGTGTTGGCAGTGTGCACGCCATGCGCGTTCGCCTACGATGTTGCGGCCGAACAGGCATCGGATTTTGGCACGGAGGCACTGGAATCCGCGCTCCCGGAAGAGGCTTATGATGCGTTTGGGTCGTTGTCCGTTGCGGATAGCGCACAACCGCAGTCCCTGCTCGCAAAACTGTGGGCCTATGCACTGCGCGAGGGTGGCGGAGCCGTTGCATCCGCGGCACGCAATGCGGCACTGCTGCTGGCGATCGTGTTTTTGTCGGCACTGTGCGCGTCCCTTTCGGCGAATGGGGCTTGTGGAAAAGTCACGCAGATGGCAGGCACGGTTGCGGTCGCTGCGCTGAGCGTGACCCACGTGACCTCGTGCATCACCGCAGGCAGCGAGGCGCTTGCCACGCTGCGCGATTTTTCGAAGATCCTGCTGCCGAGTATGTGCGCCGCAGCGGCGGCGAGCGGCGCGGCAACATCGGCGGCCGCAAAATACGCGGCGACATCGCTGTTTCTGGACGTGCTCCTGTCTGCGGAGACGGCGGTGCTTCTGCCGCTGCTGTATCTGTATGCGGGAACAGTCATCTGCGGTACAACACTCGAGAATGACGTGCTCGCATCCCTCAGCGGACTGCTGCGCAAGGCATTTCGCCTGCTGCTCATTGGCTTTGCGAGTGTGTTCACGCTCTACCTGTCGCTGACGGGTATCCTTACCGGCTCGGCGGATGCAGCTGCAGCCAAAGCAGTCAAGACCGCCGTCTCCGCAGCGCTCCCGGTCGTCGGCAGCATCGTGGCCGATGCGGCATCCACGGTCACTTCCAGCGCTGCGATTCTGCGCAGCGGCATTGGCATTGTCGGCGTCGTCAGCGTTGCCGCCGTGTGCGTTACGCCGTATCTGCAGCTTGCTGTGCACTATGTTCTGTATAAACTTGCGGCCGGTATCGCCGAGTCCTTTGCGGACAAGCGGGTCGGACGGCTGATCGACGGCTTTGCTGACGTGTATGGCTTCCTGTTGGGGATGGTGGGCGTGGCGTCGCTCATTTTATTTCTCTCGGTCGTATCGAGTATGAAGGCGGTGACGGGTTGATGGAATCTTTACGGGCTTGGCTGCTCAGTCTGGCAGGCGTGGCGCTACTGACGGCGCTGGCATCCCTGTTTCCAACGTCTGAGAGCCTCCGGCGCGTCACGAAGCTGGCTGGCGGCGTTGCCCTGACGTGTCTGCTGTTCTCGCCGCTGGTGACGTTCGATTATGACACTTATGCAGCCGCGCTGCAGGACTATCACGTTTCGGTGACAACGGACGGCACGGTATCCGACAGCAGCGATCGTTTACAGCGCACGGTCATAGAATCCGAAATGCGCACATATATATTGGACAAAGCCGCGCAGTGCGGCGCAGCGCTCGACGATGCGCAGGTCACACTGCAGTGGAGCACAGACGGTTACTGGTATCCGCAGTCCGTCCGACTGATCACATCCGGGCAGGCGGCAGAAAACAGCCGGCTGGCGCAAATCATCGAGGCTGACCTCGGGATCCCGCGCGCACGGCAGGAATGGAGCAGCACATCATGAACACACGAAAACTCAGTGCTTTCGCAGCCAAGTACAAATACGTTCTCATCATTTTACTCGTGGGGCTGATCCTGCTCCTGCTGCCGACCGGAAGCAAGACAAAGGCCAAGACAGCGCAGGCGCAGACCGCTTCCGAACAGACACAAACGCAGACGATCCAAGCCGAGGAGCAGCGCCTCACACAACTGCTGCAGCAGATCAGCGGTGCCGGACAAGTGCAGGTGCTGCTGTCCTACCGCTGCTCGGCGGAGCGGGAGCTGGCAACGGACGATGCCGGGGAGCCGACGATCATCGCCGCCGGCGGCGGGGCACAGGAGGCGGTAGAGCTGAAAACGGTCAGTCCGCAGTATCTTGGTGCGGTTGTCGTCTGCGACGGGGCGGATTCACCGCAGGTGCAGCTCGCCGTCACGCAGGCAGTGGCACAATTTACCGGCCTGAGCACAGATCACATTTCCGTGCTCAGAAAGCAGCCGGATTCGCAATCAAAATAACGGGAGGGCGACTATGAAAAAAACCAAACGAAACATTGCGATCATTGTGGTGCTGCTGTTTGTCTGCGCCGCGATCTACTTTAACTGGTCGTACAACACCCAGTGGGGAAAAGCGGACGCGGAAATGGCCGCTGCCGAGGACGCCGCCACAGCAGCGGTCAAGGCGGAGGAGGAAGCGGCCGCAGCGTCGGCGTCGGCATCGGCATCCGATGATTACTTTGCCAAAGCACGCCTGACGCGCCAGCAGTCGCGCGACGAAGCGCTGTCGCTGCTCAAATCGGCCTCGACGGCAGAGGGCGCTTCGCAGGCGACGATCGACAGTGCCATGAGCGCCATCTCCGCCATGGCGAGTGACTCCATGACGGAAACGCAGATCGAAAATCTCCTGCTGGCCAAGGATTTTTCCGAGTGCGTGGTCTATATCACGGATGAGGGCATCACAGTCGCTGTACCCGCACCAGCCGACGGGTTGAGCACGGCGCAGGTCGCTACGATCACGGACACGATCGTCAAAGAGACGGACTATACCGCACCGCAGATCAAAGTCATCGAAGTCAAGGCCGACGCGCATAACGCACAGTGAATGATCATGAAAAACGCGCCCCCGCTCCGATTGGAGCGGGGGTGCTGTCATTTAGATGCCACCATTGAAAGGAAAACTGCCCATTTCTCAATCGGAAATGGGCAGTTACGATTCTGCAGGCTCGTCCGGGATATAGGCCAGCACATCCTCCACGCGGCAGGAAAGAATGCTGCAAAGGTCATTGAGCGTCGCGGTGGTGATATTGCGGTTGTGCTTGAGAGAGTCCAGTGTACCGCGGCTGAATGCGTAGTTTTTGATCAGGGTGTAGGTCGTGATGCGCCGCTGCTTCATTGTCTCCCATAGCGGGGCGTAGGTGATCATGCCCATACCTCCTCACTGTCCAATAATTTGTACTCTTTATTGCATTATATTGTCCAATTGTTGACTTGACCATTCCCGAAATATAGGGTACAGCCGCATTTCTCTCCCAAGGAGACGATGGATCATCATTTTTCCTTCCCAGCGAAGCGGAGCGAAAGCAGTCCACATTCTGCGATGCTGCTGCCAGAACACACGAATTACGTGCAAATTCTGCAGAAAAGTGTGCCAAAAATGTCGTTTCCTTGGAAAAACGGATAAAAAATGTTATTTTGATTGCAGACGTTGCTTGCCGATATTGCGGGTATACCGGCCGCCGGAAATGAAGCACACTGCGTGGACGGCAGTGCAGCCGTAAATCAGCGGGCAGCAAGGAATTTATAGGAGGGAAAACATGAAGAAACAAATCTTGAGTGAAAGCCGTATAACTCATTCTGTGCGGCCTGTTGTTTGCTTGTATTTAAGACAATTTGCAGATTTTTAAGCATTTGTGTTTTTGGAAAGGTATGGTCGAAAATATGAAACGTATTATTTCAGCCTTTTTAGTTCTCTGCATAATAACCAGCTTCCTGATGACGGGCGCTTTTGCTGCGGGAGAAGACTATCGCGGTTGGGTGCAGTCGGATTCACGATGGGGCAGCCTTCCGTATGCAAGTGACATGACCGTCACAAAGAAGCATACTTACGGCAGTATGCAATACGAATCTGCGCATCCGCACCGTGGTTATCGGGTATGTGAGTGCGGAGACAAAACTTATACCGGGGAAACGACAACCAGAGACGACTGCAGTGAATGCGGTGGGGAAGTGAAATATGCTGTGGAAGGCGGCTATCTCACGTTCGATAAAAAGACAGGAACCGTTACCGATTGCAATTTGTCCGTTACCAAAGCCAATATTCCGCATACAATCGAAGGTGTGACCGTGACGAGCATTGGTGATGGTGCTTTCTCTGGCTGCGTATCTCTGACCAGCGTGACGATCCCGGACAGCGTGACGAGCATTGGAGAGTGGGCTTTCTATGAATGCACATCTCTGACAAGCGTGACGATCCCGGACAGTGTGACGAGCATTGGCGATGATGCTTTCTGTGATTGCACATCTCTGACAAGCGTGACGATCCCGGATGGCGTGACAAGCATTGGTGAGGATACATTTAGGAATTGCACATCTCTGACGAGTGTGACGATCCCGAACAGTGTGACAAGCATCGGCAGGGGTGCATTCAGCAATTGTGCCGCTTTGACCGGTATATGGGTCACTGAGGGCAACAGTTATTACTCCAGCGATGCATCCGGTGTTCTGTTCAGCAAAGATAAGACAACTTTGGTGCAGTGCCCGGGCACACTTGCGGAATGTACGATCCCGGGCAGCGTGACAAGCATTGGTGATTCGGCTTTCTATTGGTGCACATCTCTGACGAGCGTGACGATCCCGGACAGTGTGACGGGCATTGGTGATTCGGCTTTCTATTGGTGCACATCTCTGACCAGCGTGACGATCCCGGATGGCGTGACAAGCATTGGCAATAGTGCTTTCTATAATTGCACATCTCTGACGAGCGTGACGATCCCGGATGGCGTGACAAGCATTGGCGAGTATACTTTCTCTGAATGCACATCTCTGACCAGCGTGACGATCCCGGACAGTGTGACGAGCATTGGCGAGTTTGCTTTCTCTGGCTGCACATCTCTGACGAGCGTGACGATCCCGGACAGTGTGACGAGCATTGGTGAGGCAACATTTCGGAAGTGCGCATCTCTGACAAGCGTAACGATTCCGGACAGCGTGACGAGCATTCGTGATTTGACTTTCTTTGACTGCACATCTCTGACAAGCGTGACGATCCCGGACAGCGTGACGGGCATTGGTGATTGGGCTTTCTCTGCTTGCAGATCTCTGACGAGCGTGACGATCCCGGACAGCGTGACGAGCATTGGCTATTGTGCTTTCAAGGATTGCTCATCTCTGACCAGCGTGACGATCCCGGACAGTGTGACGAGCATTGATGGTCACGCTTTCTATGAATGCGAATCTCTGACGAGCGTGACGATTCCGGACAGCGTGACGAGCATTGGCAATCGTGCTTTCTGTTATTGCAGTTCTCTGACCAGCGTGACAATCCCGGATGGTGTGACGAGCATTGGCAGGGGTGCATTCGGCAATTGTGCCGCTTTGACCGGTATATGGGTCACTGAGGGCAACAGTCATTACTCCAGCGATGCATCCGGTGTTCTGTTCAGCAAAGATAAGACAACTTTGGTGCAGTGCCCGGGCACACTTGCGGAATGTACGATCCCTGACAGCGTGACGAGCATTGGTGATTGGGCTTTCGCTGGCTGCACATCTCTGACAAGCGTGACGATCCCGGATGGCGTGACGAGCATCGGCTGGTGTGCTTTCGCTGACTGCGAATCCCTAACAAATGTGTATTTTACCGGTACGGAGGAAGCATGGAATGGCATTACGATTGACGGCGAAAATGACGCGTTAAAAAACGCCAACATCCATTACAATTATGTTTCCCATACCCACAGCTACGATGCTGTTGTGACAGCGCCCACCTGCACGGACAAGGGTTACACGACGCACACCTGCTCCTGCGGCAACAGCTATGTGGACACTTACGTGGACGCGCTCGGCCACAGCTGGGACAGCGGCAAAGTGACGAAGGAACCGACTGAGACCGAAGACGGCGTCAAGACCTACACCTGCACCCGCTGCGGCGAGACCAAGACGGAAGCGATCCCGGCCACCGGCAGCGACGTGGATGTGACGGAGATGTTCTCCGACGTTACCCGTAACTGGGCGTATGACGGCATCCAGTATTGCGTGACGCACAAGCTCATGGGCAGCACGGGCGGCGACAAATTCTCCCCGTCTATGACCACAACACGCGCGCAGATCGTGCAGATCCTCTACAACCTCGAGGGCGAGCCGAAGGTTTCCGGCTCCATGCCGTTTACCGACGTTGCGGGTCACTGGGCGCAGGACGCGATCCTCTGGGCTTACCAGACTGGTGTCGTCTCCGGCACGTCCGACACGACGTTTGCTCCGGATCTGCCGGTCACACGCGAGCAGATTGCGGTCATCCTCATGGGATACGTGGATAAGATCCTGAAGCTCCAGCACACATGGACACCGGCTGACCTGAGCACTTTCCCGGATGCGGGCAGCGTGTCCGGCTGGGCGAAGGATGCTCTGGCAGACGCCGTGGCGCTGGGCCTGATCTCCGGCGCGAGCAACGGCGGCCAGACCTACCTCAACCCGCAGGGCAGCGCGACCCGTGAGCAGGTCGCGACGATCCTGATGGAGTTTTGCAAGAATGTAAAGAAATAACGCTGCTTTCAGAGGTGCACCCTGCAAGATTGCAGGGTGCATCTTTTTGCCGGATAGAAAACATTTCTCTTTCTTTTTGCCGCTGCGCGTGGTACACTATACTGTACAATTTTATCAGGAGGTATTTTTCTATGCCGGAAAATTATATTACTTGCCAGGATGAAAAGGGCAGCATCAATATCTCTGAGGACGTCGTAGCCGCCATGGTGCGTGCAGCGATCACAGAAGTTGACGGTGTCGCAGGTGTTGCGACCTCTACCGGCACGGAGCTGGCCGAGCTGCTCGGCATCAAGTCTGCGGCCAAGGGTATCAAGGTGCAGATCGTAGACGGCACGATGACGGTCGATACGATCATTACGGTTCGCTATGGCTGCAGTGTCGTGGCGGTCGCCAAGGCTGTGCAGGAATCCGTCACAAGCGCGGTCGAGTCCATGACCGGCATGGGCAAGCCGATCGTTAACGTGCACGTATCCGGCGTGGCTTTCGACAAATAAAGAAAAGCAGGAGTAATCACTATGACAAGAACGGTTGCGCGTGAGATCGCGATCCAACTCAGCTTTGCCGCGCAGCTCGCCGGGGACGACGCCCGCGAGACGGCGGATACCTTCTTCAGTCGCGAGTATTTTGCGACACTGGCAGAGGAGGACCCGCTGTTTCAGGAGTATCCGGACGAGAAGCAGCTCGACTACATCCGCCGTCTGACCGGCTTGGTCTATGACCATATGTACGAGCTCAACCACATGATCGAGAAATACGCCCGTGGCTGGCGGCTGGAGCGCATTTCTCGCGTCGCTGCGGCGATCATGCGCTGTGCCATGTGCGAGATCCTGTATATGGACGACGTGCCGAATGCCGCCGCCATCAACGAGGCGGTAGAACTGGCCAAGGGCTATGAGGAGCCGGAGACAGTCGCGTTTATCAACGGTGTGCTCGGCAGCTTTGTGCGCGGCGAGGCTGAGCAGGAAGCCGAATCGGAAGAAGCGTCTGCTGAAGAGCCGGCCGCTGCGCCCGAACAGGCCTCCGAGAACGACGCCGAAGGCTGAAATGGCGCGTACATCCTTTACCGTAACGGAGCTCAACGCCCACATCAAGCAGCTGCTGGATGCGGACACACTGATTGGCAACGTCTGCGTGACAGGGGAGCTGTCAAACTACAAGGTCTATCCGTCCGGGCACCATTACTTCACGCTCAAGGATGCCGAGAGCAGTCTGCGATGCGTCATGTTTCGCAGCAGCGCGCAGTCGCTGCGCTTTCGTCCGGCGAGCGGCATGAGCGTTGCGGCGGTTGGGCGCATCGCGGTCTATCCGCGCGACGGAGCGTATCAGCTTTACTGCACGCGGCTCATCCCGGGCGGCGTTGGCGATCTCTATGCCGCTTATGAGCAGCTGAAAGAGCAGCTTCAAAAAGAGGGGCTGTTCGACCGCGCGCACAAAAAGCCGCTGCCGGAATTTCCACAGCGGATTGCAGTGATCACGTCGCCTGCAGGCGCGGCCGTGCGCGATATCATCCGTGTGCTTGGCAAGCGCTGGCCGGCCAGCGAGGTCGTGCTGCTGCCCGTGCGCGTGCAGGGAACGGAGGCGCCGGCGGAGATTGCCGGGGCTATCCGGTATGCCAACCGCTATCAGGCCGGTGACCTGATCATTACCGGCCGCGGTGGCGGTTCGATCGAAGATCTGTGGGCGTTTAATGACGAACGGGTCGCACGTGCGATCTATGACTCGGACATTCCGGTCATCTCTGCCGTCGGTCACGAGCCGGATGTGACCATCTCGGACTTTGTGGCCGATCTGCGCGCCGCAACGCCGTCGAACGCGGCAGAACAGGCTGTGCCGAATGCGGAGGATATCCGTGAGATGCTGCATGGATATGAGATACGCATGGCGCAGGCAATGCGCAAACAGATGACACAGCGCCGCGCCGCACTGGAGAATCTGGCCGGACGACGTGTACTGCAGTCTCCGACGGCATATTTTGATCTTCGGCGCGTGGAACTGGACTACACCCGAAGCCGCCTGACGGCGGCGGGGGAGCGCTGGCTCGCTATACGCAGGCATGATTTTGCACAGTGTGCAGCTGCGCTGGACGCGATGAGCCCGTTGAAAGTACTTGCCCGCGGCTACGCAGTAGCGACGGATGCCGATGACACGGTGCTCCGCTCCGTGGCGCAGGTTCGGACGGGTGACCCAATCCGCGTACAGCTTCAGGACGGTGCACTAAGCTGCACTGTAAACAACAGGGAGGATGCCCATGGCAAAACAGAAGCAGACCTTTGAAGCGTCCATGCAGCGACTGGACGAGATCGTCAAGCAGCTGGAAAAGGGGGATGTTCCCCTTGATGCGTCGCTGGCGCTGTTTGAGGAGGGGGCACACCTGCTCGCAGCCTGCAATGAAATGCTGAATGCAGCAGAGCAGAAGGTCGTGCAGCTCAAGAAAGGGAGCGATGGTGCACCTGTCGAGTTCCCGTTTGAAACCGAGGAATAACGCATGGATTATCGATCTGAGTATAACGAATATAAGGCGCTCGCCGATACGGCGCTCAATACCTATTTTGCGGACACGACCGTGTCCTACCACCGCCTGCTGGAGGCGATGCACTACAGCCTGACCGCCGGCGGCAAACGTCTGCGCCCGGTGTTGGTGCTCGCTTTCTGCGCCGCCTGCGGCGGGGACGTACAGGCCGCGCTACCGGTCGCGTGCGCGGTCGAGATGGTGCATACTTATTCGCTCATCCACGACGACCTGCCGTGTATGGATAACGACGATCTGCGCCGCGGCAAACCGACGAATCACGTGATTTATGGAGAGTGCACGGCGACATTGGCTGGCGACGCCCTGCAGGCAGAGGCATTTCGCACGATCCTTTCGACAGATCTGCCGGCAGAGATGCGCGCCGAATGCGCGCGCCTCCTTGCGGAAGCCGCCGGAGAAAACGGCATCTGCGGCGGTCAGCAGCTCGATATGGAAGGGGAAGGCAAGGTCCTCACGAAAGAGGAACTGATGGATATCAATGACCGCAAAACGTCGGCGATGATTCACGCCGCCTGTCTCATGGGCGTGACCTGCGGCGGTGGAAATACGCAGCAGCGCACGGCTGCAGCGCAGTATGCCAAGGCGCTTGGCCTGGCATTTCAGATCCGTGATGATATGCTGGATGTGATCAGCACGGAGGCCGAGCTCGGTAAACCCATTGGATCGGATGCGCGTGAGGGCAAGAACACCTTCATGGCGCTCTACGGTCTGGAGCGCTGCAGTGCCTATGTGCATGAATTATCTGAGGAAGCGGCGGCGGCCGTGGACGGTGCATTTACGGACAGCGCTTTTCTGCAGCATCTCGCCCGCTCGCTGGCAGATCGAAAAAATTGAACCAACAAAAGCACCGGACTTCCGGTGAAATTGCGAAAAGTGTCGGCTTACTCTTGTAAAGTCCGGCACTTTTTGTTATAGTATACTTTGTATTATTATGCGTGAGGTATTCTGTTTTGAGTATATTAGAGCGAATCCATTCACCGGCCGACCTGAAGGCGCTGCCGGCGGAAGAAATTCCGGCACTATGTGCGGAACTTCGTTCTTTTCTGGTCGAAAATCTCGCGAAGACCGGCGGGCATCTGGCGTCTAATCTCGGCGCGGTGGAGCTCACGGTCGCGATCGACCGGGTATATAACACCGAAAAAGACCGACTCGTATTCGATGTCGGCCATCAGAGCTATGTGCACAAGATCCTGACCGGGCGACGGGAAGCGTTTTCGACGCTGCGGCAGTTCGGCGGCATCGCCGGGTTCCCGAAGCCGGACGAGAGCGTACACGATGCGTTCGTGGCCGGCCACGCCTCCACGTCGATCTCCGTCGCGTTGGGGATGGCGCGGGCGCGCACGCTCACAGGAGCAGACTATGACGTCATTGCCCTCATCGGCGACGGCGCACTGACCGGCGGACTGGCGTACGAGGGCTTGTCGGATGCCGGACAGAGCGGCGAGCCGATGGTCATCGTGCTCAATGATAACGGTATGTCGATCAACAAAAATGTCGGCGGTATGGCAACGCTGCTGTCCAAACAGCGCGTGAAGCCGGGGTATCTGCACTTTAAGCAGTTTTATCGCAATACCGTCGGCAAGGCACCCGGTCTGTATAAACTACTGCACAGTGTAAAAGAACGTGTTAAAGATCTGGTCCTTCCGAACAACATGTTCGACGATATGGGCTTTTACTACATTGGCCCGGTAGACGGGCACGATGAACCGCAACTGGAAAAGATGCTGCACTGGGCGCGCGATCTGCGCCAGCCGGTGCTGCTGCACGTTGTGACGAAAAAGGGTAAGGGCATCTCATATACGGAGCAGGCACCGGAAAAATATCACGGCGTCAGTTCGTTTGACCCCGTGACCGGCGCGCTGCCGGCATCTAAGCCGGACTTTTCGCATACCTTCGGCGAAACGCTCTCGCAGCTGGCCGATGAAGATCCGACGGTTGTCGCCATCACGGCGGCTATGCTGACAGGCACGGGTCTGACGGCCTTTGCCGCGCAGCATCCGGATCGGCTCTATGATGTCGGTGTTGCGGAAGGGCACGCGATCACGATGGCCAGCGGTATGGCAAAGCAGGGGCTCAAGCCTGTCGCGGCGATCTATTCAAGCTTTTTGCAGCGCGCGTATGATATGCTCATCCACGACACGTCGCTGCAGCGGCTGCATCTGGTGCTCGGCGTCGATCGCGCCGGCATCGTCGGCAATGACGGCGATACGCATAACGGCTGCTTTGACATCAGCTATCTGAGCTCCGTGCCGTATATGCGCATCCTCTGCCCGGCAAGCTTCGCCGAGCTGCGCGCAATGCTGCGCAAGGCGGTGCTCGAACTAGACTGTCCGGTCGCCGTGCGCTATCCGCGCGGCGGCGAGGGCGCATACCGGGACTGCAATTTGAAACCCGTCACGATTTTGCGCGAGGGCAGTGATCTGACAATCCTGACCTACGGCATTGTCATTAACGACGTGCTGCAGGCGGCAGATCTGCTTGCGCAGCAGGGCGTTTCAGCCGAAATTGTCAAGCTCGCGCAGGTCGCGCCGCTGGAATGGGCGCCGGTTCTTGCCTCCTTGCGTAAGACAGGACGGCTGTTGGCGGTCGAGGATGTCTGCGCAGCCAATTGCATCGGCGAACAGGTGCTCTCTGCGGCGGAACAGGCCGGAATGGCGCTGTGCGCCGCGCGGCTGCTGAATCTCGGCAACGGCATTATCCCGCACGGCGCGCCGGATGTGCTCAAAGTGGCATACGGTTTGGATGCCCGGGCAATTACCGCCGCCGCTCAAGCAATGTGCTTCAGCGAGAAAGAGGGGAACGGCACATGAAGAAGGTACGTCTCGATCAGCTCGTCTTTGACCAGGGCCTGAGCGAAAGCCGCGAGCGCGCGAAGGCGATCATTATGAGCGGTGTGGTCTATGTCAATGGTCAGCGCGCGGACAAGCCTGGCGCACAGGTCGCGCCCAATGTAAAGATCGAGGTGCGCGGCAATACGCTGCCCTATGTCAGCCGCGGTGGCTTCAAATTGGAAAAGGCACTCAAAGTATTTCCCGTAGATCCGACCGGCCTGACGTGCATCGACTGCGGCGCTTCGACCGGCGGTTTTACGGATGTGCTGCTGCAAAACGGCGCGGCAAAAGTCTACGCCGTCGATGTCGGCTACGGCCAGCTCGCCTGGAGTCTGCGCAACGATCCGCGCGTGATCTCCATGGAGCGCACAAACGTGCGCTATATTACGGCCGAGCAGATTCCGGAACCATTGGATCTGGCGGTCATGGATCTGTCGTTTATCTCTGTGAAGCTCATCCTGCCGGCAGTTTGTCCGCTGCTGAAAGACGGCGCGGCGGTTGTCTGCCTCATCAAGCCACAATTTGAGGCCGGGCGCGAAGAGGTCGGCAAAAAAGGTGTTGTCCGGGATCCGAAGGTGCATCTGGAGGTGCTTCAGAGCTTTCTGGACTTTGTACCCAGCGCCGGCTTTACCGTCATGGGGCTGGACTATTCGCCCATCAAGGGACCGGAGGGCAACATTGAGTACCTCGGCTACCTGCGTAAGGGAGCATATCCTGTGCCGGTGCTGGATCCGGCGGCCGTTGTGGAACAATCGCACGGTGCATTGGCCCACGGAAAAGAGAGTGGCATATGAAACACATTGTCATTGCGGCCAATCCGTATCGGGACAACGGTCTGCAAAAAGCGCTGATAGTTTACCGAATGCTCACGGAGCATGGCCATCAGGCAGTTGTCTCACCGGTGTTCGCGCCCAAGGCCTATCTGCCGGAAAATATCCCTGTCCAGCCGCTGGAGCTTGCGGCACAGGATGCTGCGCTGATCATCGTCATGGGCGGTGATGGGACGATCCTGCACGTTGCGGTCACGCTTCGTGACCATCCAATCCCAATCATCGGCGTGAACTTCGGAGGCAAGGGATTCCTGGCCGGTCTGGAGGACGATGAACTGGATATTTTGCTCGAGATCGCGGACGGACAGTATACGGTCAGCCGGCGCATGATGCTCGACGTGGAGCTCGTGCGCAACGAGCGGATCATCTGCACGCAATCGGTGCTCAACGACGTGGTCATCCACGGCGGCCATGTGGACTGTATCGGCATTACGGCTTATGGTGACGGCGCGCCCATCACGCGCTTCAACGGTGACGGCATTATCGTTGCCACGCCGACCGGTTCCACGGCCTACTCCATGTCGGCCGGCGGGCCGCTCGTCGAGCCCGAAAACGAGAATATCATCATGACGCCCATCTGCGCGCACAGTCTTGCCGGAAAATCCTTCGTGCTTGCGCCCGGGCGGCAGATCACGATCGTGCCGGAGCGGATCCACGACCGGCCGGCTATTCTCGTGGCGGACGGTGGAGACAGCATCGCGCTCATCCGCGGCGATCAGATCCGCATCCACAGATCGGAAAATTACACGCTGCTGGCCGATACCGGCATTCGCAGCTTTTACGAAACGGCTTTCGGCAAGCTGACAGACAGCCTATGAGGAGGGGCGACGTGAAATCCACCAGACAAAACATCATTTTGCAGATCATTGCAGAGCAGGAGATCGAGACGCAAAACCAGCTCATGGATGTGCTGGCACAACACGGCGTTCCAAGCACGCAGGCAACCTTGTCGCGCGATATCAAAGAGCTGCACCTGACGAAAACGCTCTCGCCGAGCGGGAAATACCGATACGCCGCACCGGCGGTAGACGAATTTCCCGGCTACGATGAACGCCTGAAGAAAATTTTCCGGGAATGTGTAACGTCTTATGCTGAGGCACAAAACATCATCGTCATCAAGACACTGCCGGGCCTTGCCTCAGCTGCCTGCTCCGCACTCGACAGTATGCGCATCGACACGCTCGTCGGAACGCTTGCGGGCGACGACACAGCATTTTTGCTCATGAAGGACAACACGTCCGCCGATGAGTTTTTCCACGAGATCGAAAAACTGCTCTGATGACACCACAGGAGGTGAGGCGCTTTGCTGCGAGAACTGCATATTGAAAATGTCGCGGTCATCGAGCGGGCGGATCTGGAGCTCGGGCCCGGCCTGAACATTCTGACCGGCGAGACCGGCGCGGGCAAATCCATCCTCGTGGACGCTATGCACGCGATCCTCGGTGCACGCGCCTCGCGCGAACTTGTGCGCACAGGCGCCGAAAAAGCAGTCGTCTGTGCGACATTCGATCCCGACCCATGTCGGGCCTGGTGCGACGAAAACGAGATCGACTGCGACGATGAACTCATCATCCGCCGCCAGATCACGTCGGAGGGCAAGACATCCTGCCGCGTCTGCGGTGTGCCGGTCACAACGGCGCAACTACGTACACTGGGTGCGCTGCTGCTCGACATCCACGGTCAGAATGACGGACAGCATCTGCTTGATGAGCGGGAACATCTGCGCAATCTGGATCGATTCGGCCAGCTGGAGCCGGAACTCGCGCGCTATTGCGAGCAGTACCAGGCCTATCAGGCGCTGTGCAAGGAGCGCGACACGCTTTCGACCTATGAAAACGAAAAGGAACTGCTGACAGAGAGCCTCCGCCGCCAGATCGAAGAGCTGGAGCGCGCGGAGCTCAAAGCCGGGGAAGAGGCAGAGCTCACGGAACGCAGCGCTCTGCTGCGCAACTTTGAAAAGCTCTCGGAAGCGGTCGATCAGGCGTATGATCTGCTGGCCGGCCGGGATGATTCCGCATCTGCGCTGGCCGGAGAGGCCCTGTCAGAAGTCGAGCGGGCCGCCAACTACGCGAGTGAGCTCACGCCTTTGCCGGAAGCAGTCAAGGGTGCGGTGTTCACGTTGCAGGACGCGGCGGAGACGCTGCGCGACTTTCGTGATGGGCTGGATTTTTCCGACGAAGAATTCGACCGTATTGAAACACGCCTGTCACTGCTACGGCGATTGGAGCGGAAATACAGCACGGATGAGGCCGGTCTGATTGATACGCTCGAGGCAGCCCGAAAACGGCTGGATCAGATCGAATATGCCGGCGACCGGCTGCAGAAGCTCGAGTCGCTGATCCAAAAGCAGGCGGAGCAGACGCACGCAGCGGCAGCAGAATTGACGCAGGCGCGCCGGACTGCCGCGGCCGCACTGGAGCGGCAGGTCGAGCGTGAACTGCGCGAGCTCTCCATGCCGTCGGTGCGTTTCCGGGTGGAGATTACACCGCTTGGCAGCAACCCCGGCTTTCAGGCCACGGGTGCGGACAATGTGCGCTTCCTGATCTCGGCAAACACCGGCGAAGCACTCGGCCGTATCAGCAAGATTGCTTCCGGCGGTGAGCTGTCGCGTATCATGCTGGCACTGAAAAATGTGTTTGCCGAACGCGACGATGTGCCCTCTATGGTCTTTGATGAAGTGGACGCTGGCGTCTCCGGCGTGGCAGCACAGCGTGTGGGGGAGAAGCTAAGTAAGCTATCCATGACCAAACAGGTCATCTGCATCACGCACCTGCCGCAGATCGCAGCTATGGCCGACCGGCATTACCTGATCGAGAAACGCGAACAGGACGGCCGCACCCGTACAACGGTGCAGCCGCTTGACAACGACGGCCGCCAGCGTGAGATCGCACGACTTTACGGCGGCGACCATATCACGTCCCTGACACTGGCCAGCGCTGCCGAGCAGCTTGCCTCTGCCGCAGCTTATAAACAATCGATTGAGAAAGGTGAGAGAGAACCATGAGTATCCAGGAATCCGCCATCGCGTATCATAACAATGGCTGCAACTGTGCGCAGAGCGTGCTTGCCGCGCTGCAGGAGGAAACGGGTCTGGATGAAAACACGGCCAGACGCGTCGCCGCCGGTTTTGGCGGCGGTGTGCGCTGCGGAGAAATTTGCGGCAGTATCACCGGCGCTGTGATGGCGTTCGGCCTTGCAGCCGATCAGGCCGCAGCCACGGCTATGACCAAGCAGATGACACAAAGCTTCCGTGAGGAATTCGGCTGTCTGCGCTGCCAGGAACTTGTGGCGAAAAACGGCGGCAAGGGTCACTGCGCCCATATGATCGCCTGGGGTGCGCAGCGCGCCGAGGAGATCCTCGCAGAGAACAAGGTCAAAGAATAACAAGCAAACAGCAAAGGGAGATAAAACGATGACACTGTATGATGAACTGATTGCCCGCGGCCTGATCGCGCAGGTGACGAACGAGGACGAGATCAAAAACATGATCAACAACGGCAAAGCCACATTCTACATCGGCTTTGACTGCACGGCGGATTCGCTGCACGTCGGCCACTTCATGGCCCTGTGCCTGATGAAGCGTCTGCAGACGGCGGGCAACAAGCCCATTGCCCTCATCGGCGATGGCACGACCCTCATCGGCGATCCATCCGGTCGCACGGATATGCGCCAAATGCTCACCGAGGAAACCATTAAGCACAACGCCGAATGTTTCAAGCGCCAGATGGAGCGCTTCATTGACTTCTCGGACGGCAAGGCGCTCATGCTCTATAACTCCGAGTGGCTCAAACCGCTCAATTATATTGAACTTCTGCGTGAAGTCGGCGCGTGCTTCTCCGTGAACAATATGCTGCGCGCCGAGTGTTACAAGCAGCGCATGGAAAAGGGCCTGAGCTTCCTGGAGTTCAACTACATGATCATGCAGAGCTATGACTTCTACTACATGTTCCAGCACTACGGCTGCAATATGCAGTTCGGCGGTAACGACCAGTGGTCAAATATGCTCGGCGGCACGGAGCTCATCCGCCGCAAGCTCGGCAAAGATGCACACGCCATGACGATCACACTGCTGCTCAATTCCGAGGGGAAGAAGATGGGCAAGACTGCCAAGGGCGCCGTCTGGCTCGACCCGAACAAGACCAGCCCGTTTGAGTTTTACCAGTACTGGCGCAATGTCGACGATGCCGACGTACTCAAATGTATCCGTATGCTGACCTTCCTCCCGCTCGAGGAGATCGACAAGATGGACGGCTGGCAGGGCGAGCAGCTCAACAAGGCCAAGGAGATTCTGGCCTACGAACTCACGAAGATGGTGCACGGCGAGGCTGAGGCCGACAAGGCACAGGCTGCTGCCAAGGCAGTGTTCGGCGGTTCCGGAGAAGGTGTACCGACAGTCGAAATCACGGCCGACGATGGCGCGGATATCCTCAGCCTGCTTGTCAAGAGCGGTCTGTGCGCATCCAAGTCCGACGCCCGTCGCAATGTGCAGCAGGGCGGCGTGTCAGCCAATGATGAAAAAGTGACCGATATTGCAAAAAACTTCACGGAAGCAGAGCTGAAAGCCGGTGTCGTGCTCAAGCGCGGCAAGAAAAATTTCCGCAAGGTGCTGCTGAAATAACAGAATATCCGACAGATTGTTCGCGCCCCGCCATTCCTGGCGGGGCGCTTTTGTTAACGTTGCTGAAATGTATAAATTTTCATCTCAAAGCTTGAAAAATGTCAGTTCGAGTGATATAACTTAAAACGATGGTTAATGGTGTCTAATTGCAATTTGAGCCATATAACCAGGCCGCAGGCATGCGGACTAAAAAAACATGGAGGTAATCATGATGAGCATGGAAAAATTGGGAGCCTTTGTTGGCGGCGCGCTGTTTGCAACAGTCGGCGCAAAGATTCTCGCAAGCAAAGATGCCCAGAAGGTGTATGTGTATACGACGGCAGCCGCGTTGCGCGAGAAGGAAGATGTCATGTCGGTCGTGACACACATCAAGGAGATCGCGGGTGATGTTCTGGCCGGCGCCAAGGCATTCAATGACAAGCGCGCAGCCGAGCAGGCTGAGGTCATTGAGGACTCGGCGGAGAAGGCTGAGTAAGTATGAAATGCACAATCCTGCATGAAACCCGAGGCCGTATGCGCGTGCATACAATGCAGGGTACCATGTCGCTGCAGCAAGCGGATATTCTCGAGGCATACCTGAATCAGGTTTCGGGTGTGACAAAAGCGACCGTCTACGATCGCACCGGTGACGCGGTCATCTGTTACGACGGGCCGCGGGAATCCGTGACAAAAGCGCTTGCGTCCTTTGCCTATGCCAACGAGCAGGCACTCGCACCGGAGCACAGCAGCCGCGCCATGAGCCGTGAATTTGAGGACAAGCTGGTCGCGTCGCTGTGCTGGCGCGGTCTCAAGCAGCTTTTCATTCCCAGCTCTGTGCGCACACTGATCACGGTTGCGCGTTCTGTGCCGTATATCAAGTCCGGACTGACCTGCCTGATGCGCAAAAAGATCCAGGTGCCAGTGCTGGACGCGACCGCGATCACCGTGTCGATGCTGCGCAAAGACTTCAAGACGGCGAGCTCCATCATGTTCCTGCTGGGCATCGGCGATATTCTCGACGAGTGGACGCACAAAAAGTCTGTTGCAGATCTCGCGCAGACAATGTCTCTGAATGTGGACAAGGTCTGGAAAGAGACGGACGCGGGCTCCGTGCTTGTACCAGTGGCAGATGTTCAGGTCAGCGACCGGATCGTGATCCACACCGGAAACGTGATCCCGCTTGACGGCAAGGTGATCACCGGTGAGGTGATGGTCAACCAGGCATCCATTACCGGGGAACCGTTGGCCGTTCGCAGAACGGAAGGCGGCTATGTTTACGCTGGCACTGTCGTCGAAGAGGGTGACTGCACCATCTGCGTGGAAAAGAGCGCCGGCAGCGGCCGCTACGACCGCATCATCCGCATGATCGAGGAATCGGAAAAGCTCAAATCCGAAACGGAAGACCACGCTTCGCACCTTGCAGACCAGCTGGTACCGTACAGTCTGGGCGCAACGGCACTGGTCTGGCTCCTGACAGGGAACATGGCCAAGGCACTGGCTGTTCTGATGGTCGATTTCTCCTGCGCGCTCAAGCTTTCGATGCCGATCGCTGTGCTCTCCGCCATGAGAGAGGCCAGCAATTATCAGCTGTCTGTCAAGGGCGGACGCTTCCTAGAGGCTGTGTCTGAAGCGAACACGATCGTCTTTGATAAGACCGGAACACTGACACGTGCCGAGCCAAAAGTCGCGCAGGTCGTAACCTTCGGCGGCAATGACGAGGCAGATATGCTGTGTCTGGCTGCCTGCCTAGAGGAGCATTATCCGCACTCCATGGCCAAAGCGGTCGTCGCGGAGGCGGCGCGCCGTGGACTGCGTCATGAGGAGCGCCATTCGCGCGTGGAGTATCTGGTCGCGCATGGCATTTCCAGCAGTGTCGACGGCAAGAAGGTCGTGATCGGCAGCCACCACTTTGTATTCGAGGATGAGCACTGCGTCATCCCGTCAGGGGAGCAAGCCAAATTTGAGGCGCTTTCGGATACCTATTCGCACCTGTATCTCGCCGTTTCCGGTGTCCTGTCGGCTGTCATCTGCATTGAAGACCCGCTGCGGCCGGAAGCTGCTGATGTTATCAGCAGCCTGCGGAAACTCGGCTTCTCCAAGCTGGTCATGATGACCGGAGACAATGAAAAAACCGCCCGTGCAGTCGCAGAAGCGGTCGGTGTTGATGCATATTTTGCTGAAGTGCTTCCTGAGGACAAAGCCGCCTTCATTCAGGCGGAACACGCAGCCGGTCGCAAGGTCCTTATGCTCGGCGATGGCGTGAATGATTCTCCAGCGCTCTCCGAGGCAGATGTCGGCGTCGCCATCAGCGACGGTGCGGCCATCGCGCGTGAAGTAGCTGATATCACGGTCGGTGCCGGTGATCTCTATGCACTGCTGACACTCAAACGCCTGAGCGACGCACTCATGGAGCGCATCCATAGCAATTATCGCAAGATCATCAGTTTCAACTTCTTGCTGATCTGTCTGGGTGTGGCCGGCGTCCTTCCGCCAGCGACCTCGGCACTGCTGCACAACGCCTCCACATTGGTCATCAGTCTCAAGAGTATGACAAAGCTGCTGGCGTAATATCCAGCTGATTACGAACACAAAAGCCTGACGAACGATGGTTCGTCAGGCTTTTGTGCGTTCTGCTCACACCTCGGCTGGGGCAGGGAGCTTGCAGACATCGATCCACGCAAGGGCGTTAGAGTATTTGTAGAGTTCATCGAGGTTCAGCTCGATCGCGCTCGACGGACTGCCAACGGCGGGGAACACGGTTTCAAACCGCTGCAGTGACACGTCCAGATACACCGGGATGCCTTCCTTGCAGCCGAAAGGGCATACGCCGCCGACCGGGTGGCCAACCAGCTCCAGCACCTCATCAGCCGAAAGCATTTTTGCCTTCATATGGAATTTTTCCTTGAATTTATGGTTATCAATGCGTGCATCTCCGGCGGCAAGGATCAGCATACAGCCGTCCGCCGTCTTGAACGACAGTGTCTTTGCGATCCGTGTGCCCTCAACGCCGAGTGCCTTTGCCGCCAGATCGACGGTTGCGCTCGAGACCGTGAACTCCTGCACGCGGTCTTCCATACCAAACTGCCGGAAATACGCTCTTCCTGCTTCGATAGACATTTGATTCGCTCCTGTTCTTTGAAGTATCTGAAGCACATGATAGCGCAGGCAGCGTCATTCGTCAAGCGGCGATTTTTTGCTCCCGGCACTTGCAGGATATCCGCAACAGGTGTATAATAACTTAGTTATAGAATGTGGACTTCATCCGGCTTACCGGATATTCGTAGATCGGAGTGGCATCCATGATAAAACTTGCACCTTCCATTCTCTCAGCAGACTTCTGCACACTCGGTGAGGACATCCGCCAGATTGAGGCCGGCGGCGCGGACTACATCCATATCGATGTGATGGACGGCATTTTTGTACCGAATATTTCGATTGGCATTCCGGTCGTGAAGTCTGTGCGCAAGCATACGCAGATGTTTCTGGATGTCCACCTCATGATCGATCGCCCGCACCGTTATGTCAGTGAATTTTGCGACGCCGGAGCAGATCTCGTCGTATTTCATGTAGAGGCGGACGAGCCGCAGGATGTTTTCGCAGCACTCGAGGACGTGAAGGCGCACGGCAAGAAGGTCGGCCTTGCCATCAAGCCAAAAACGCCGGAGAGCGTGCTCATCCCATATCTGCCACTGCTGGACCTGGCACTTGTCATGACGGTGGAACCGGGTTTCGGGGGCCAGCGCTTTATGGCCGATCAGCTGCCGAAGATCGCACAGCTGCATGAGCGGATTCTGCAGGTCAATCCCGCTTGCGAGCTGGAGGTAGACGGCGGCATCGATCCGGAGACATCCCCGCTCGTGAAGCAGGCGGGCGCCAACGTGCTTGTGGCCGGCAGCGCTGTGTTCCGCCAGAATGACCGTGCGGCAGCTATCGCCGCCATCCGCAACGCTTGATTCAGGACGGTATTCCCATGTCATTTTTTCCGAATGCACTCGAAAATCTCATTGACCAGTTCGCTGCACTGCCCGGCGTCGGGCGCAAGAGCGCGCAGCGTCTGGCGTTTCATGTTCTGTCCCTCCCGGAGGAGGAGGCGCTGAAATTTGCCGCGGCCATTGTGGACGCGAAGAAAAACATTCATTGCTGCAGCATCTGTCAGAATCTCACCGACCAGGAGACGTGCACCATCTGTGCATCCCCGAAGCGCGACCAGAGCACGATCTGCGTCGTGGCGCAGCCACGTGATGTGCTCTCGTTTGAGCGCAGCCGCGAATATAACGGCGTCTATCATGTCCTGCACGGCGTGCTGTCGCCCATGAATCACATCGGCCCGGATGACATCCGGATCCAGGAGCTGGTCAAGCGCGTAGCTGCCGGTGGGATCGCGGAGGTCATCATGGCCACGAACCCCGACACGGAAGGCGAGGCGACCGCGATGTACATCGCGCGCCTGCTCAAGCCGTTTGACGTGAAGATCACGCGGCTGGCTTACGGTATTCCGGTCGGTTCCAATCTGGAATATGCGGACGATGCCACGCTCCTGCGGGCGCTGGCCGGCCGAATGGAAATGTAACAGGTTTGACGGCTCGGATTTCTGGGAATACTCTGGATATCCGCCGCCGCAGACAACGCATTTCGTACATATTTTTCGAAAAAATCAACCTGCTTCCGGGGGAGTAGTCTGCCCGAAAGCAAACGTAAAGGAGTTACGAATGGCATCCAAATTAAAAATCATCCCGCTCGGCGGCCTTGGCGAAATCGGCAAGAACCTCACCGTCTATGAGTATGGCAAGGATATGTTCCTTGTTGACTGCGGCATGGGCTTTCCGGATCAGGACCTCTACGGTGTGGACATGGTCATTCCGGATATCAGCTATCTGAAGGCAAACAAAAGCCGTATCCGCGGCATGGTCATCACGCACGGACATGAGGACCACATCGGCGCAATCCCATACGTGCTCAAGCAGCTGGATATGCCGATCTATGCCACCCCCTTGACGGCAGCGATCATTGAGCTCAAGCTGGAAGAGCATGACCTGCTTTATCACACGCAGATCTTTACGAAAAAGCCGGGAGATAAGTTCAAACTCGGCTGCTTCGAGATAGAATTTATCCACACGAACCACAGCATCGCCGATTCCGTTGCGCTGGCGATCAAAACGCCGATCGGTACCGTCATCCACACGGGTGACTTCAAGATCGACCTTACCCCCATCCAGGGTGGCATGATCGATCTGCCGCGTCTCGGCCAGCTTGGCAACGAGGGCGTGCTCGCGCTGCTGTCGGACTCCACAAATGTGGAGCGTCCGGGCTACTGTGCCTCGGAGGCGCGCGTGATCGACTGCTTTGACGAATTATTTAAGGACTGCAATAAACGTATCATCGTCACGACGTTCGCGTCCAATGTCCACCGCCTGCAGCAGATCATCAATGTAGCGGCGAAGTATAAGCGCAAGGTCGGCATTACCGGCCGCAGCATGGAAAATGTTATGCGCGTGGCGACCGAGCTCGGCTATGTGGACATCCCGGACGGCGTCATGATGGACATGTCACAGATCGGCAGTCTGCCGCGCAGCAAGACCGTCATTGTCTGCACAGGCAGCCAAGGTGAGCCCATGTCTGCACTGCATCGCATGGCATTTTCGGAGCACAAGCAGGTCACGATCGATGCCGGAGACCGCATTATCATCTCTGCTTCGGCCATTCCCGGCAACGAGATCACGATCAGCCGCGTAATTGACGAGCTGTTCCAGAAAGGGGCAGAGGTCATCTACGACCGCAACACACCGCTGCACGTCTCCGGTCATGCGTGCCAGGAGGAACTGAAGATGATGCTCGCGCTGACAAAGCCGCACTACTTCATTCCGGTGCACGGTGAATACCGTATGCTGTGCAAGCACGCCGAGATCGGCAAACTCATGGGTGTGGAAGCAAAGAATGTGCTCGTAGCCAAAAACGGCGAAGTGATCGAGATCACCAAGCGCAGTATGCGCGCGACGAGCAATGTCCCGGCGGGCGATGTGTATATTGACGGCACCGGTATTGGCGACGTCGGCAGCGCCGTGCTACGTGACCGCCAGCATCTGGCCGAGGATGGCATTGTCATGGCCATCATTACGCTCTCGTCCGAAAACGGAAAACCAGTCACTGATCCCGAGATCATCACCCGCGGCTTTGTGTATGTCAAAGAGGCGGAGGCACTCATGGGCGAACTCAAGCGTGTTGTCAACGAGAGTCTTGCCAGCTGCGAACGCCAAAAACAGCACGACTGGGCGACGATCAAAGGCCGTGTGAAGTCAAACATCAGCGGCTATCTGTATAAGACCACGCGCCGCAGCCCCATGGTGCTGCCCGTGATCATTGAAGTCTGAGCAGAGGAGACGCGTCATGAAGATCCAGATTTGGGGCAAATCCAAATGCTTTGACACAAAAAAGGCCGAGCGCTATTTTAAAGAGCGGCGCATCCCATATCAGGCCATTGACCTGCTGCGTTACGGCATGAGCCGCGGTGAGCTGACGAGCGTGAAAAACGCCGTTGGGCTCGACGCCATGCTCAATTCCAAGGCGGCGGACTACGCGCTCGTGCAGCATCTGGCCTATGAGCAGGACAAGATCGAGCGTCTGCTCGAAGATCCGTCCCTGCTGCAGACGCCCATCGTCCGCAATGGCAGGCAGGCCACCGTTGGCTACTGCCCGGATGTGTGGAAAACGTGGGAATAAAATGTAAAAAATCCCGATATGGTCACGGCCATATCGGGATTTTGCCATCTCGTTCAACGCCCGGCCTGCTCTTTGCGGATCGCATCCCGCATCCGCTCCAGGCCGGTCTGAATGATCGCTCGCGGCATCGCAAGATTCAGGCGCACGTACCCTTTGGCATTGCCGACGAAGAGGGAATCCCCGCCCTCGAGCAGGACGCCTGCCTTATTGGCGAAGAAATCCGGCAGATCTTTTACATCCGGCAAACAGTGTGACAGGTCAACCCACGCCAGATACGTCGCCTCCGGAATGTACATGACCGTCTCCGGGAGCTCCCGCTCCAGAAACACCTTGACAAACGCGAAGTTTTCGTCGAGGTACTGCTTCAGTGCCTCATGCCATGCACCACCATGTGCATAGGCTGCCTGTGCCGCTGTCAGTGACATGGGATTGACCATGCCAAACAGCTTGTCACGTTCCTGAAAACGCGCACGCAGCGCCGGATCCCGGATGATGATATTGGAAAATGCCAGCCCGGCCATGTTAAAGGTCTTGGTGGGCGCCATGCAGGTGATAAGCTTGGGATATCTGTCCAAAACTTTCGCCATCGGGATATGACGGCGGCTGCAGCGGATCAGGTCACAATGGATCTCGTCGGATACTACCCAAAGGTTATACTTTTCGATGATCGCGCCCACTCGCTTGAGCTCTTCCTCCGTCCACATACGGCCGGTGGGGTTTTGCGGGTTGCACCAGAACACCAGCTTGCAGGCGGGATCGGCACACTTGTGCTCGAAGTCCTCAAAATCCACATACGGACAAATTCTTCATCCTTGAAGGCAAATACCTTTTCCGGTCCGGCGTGAAAAATATAGCCGCGGAAACCATCCGTGTTGAGTGCGTTGGTGTGGCGGCGATCAATGATCTCGTCAAAATTGTAGGTCATAGCAATCTTCCTTTCTGTGCACTTGCAGCGATCGTTCCTGCTGCACACAGCTATTATAGCAAACATGATCGAGCGGAGGCAACCGCATCCGGGTAGAAAAAAGCACTATGTGCGCGGGCTCCCACGCACATAGTGCTGCCAATCTTCGGTGTTTTCTTAGCTGAAGTTTGCGCTACCACCACTGGTCGGAATCACGCCGACATAGGTCGTGCCGCGCGAAAGGTTCAGCGCCGTGCCGTCTTCAAGCGTGTAAGTAAAGCAGCTGTTGATATCGCTGCGCGACCACTTGATCGGAACATATTTTCCACCTGTCACAAAGTAACCGGTACCGCTGCCGATGAGATCGACCGCCAGACGTCCGTAGCTGTCAACCGTCTTCATATCGGCCGAGAGAATGAGCAAATTGGAAAATGTAACTGCTTCTCCGGTCGCACCGTCCTTATAGTCATCCTTATACTGAACAGCTGTGTATTTGCCGCTGTCGCTATGGTAAGTAAAGGACGTGCTCTTGGACGTATTGAACGTCACCTGCACGTTCGCAGCCGCACCACCGGTGCACTGCTCGGCAGCGTTGTCAGCGAAGGTCAGACCTGTCTTGTAGCTGCTCTCGTGCTCCGTGCGAAACTGGTATTTGTCAACGAGCGCCTCCACATTTGCACCGTGGAAGAACAGCGTATGCTCCGAACCGTGCTGGCCACGGCTGGCGTCGCGGTAGAACATGGTACTGGTGTTGCCGTCGCGCACGCCGTCAAGATGATCGGCATTGTAGGTTTTGACATCACTGTAGGCCTGCTCGCTGCCGCCGGCATGGATGACGATGGCGTCATACGACAGGGCGACGCTCAGGTAGTACGGACGCAGACTGCGAATACTGCCGACAGACTCGACATCGTACAAGTGGCTGAAGATCGCCATCATTCGTGTGATCCCGCCCTCGGCCGGGATCTCGTAGATCATGTCGGCGTTGCTGATGCCGACCTGCGGCTGCGCGTAGACAATGTTGTTGATCATGACAGCAAACGGCCGGGTGTTTTCCGGCTTTGTGCTCAGCAGCTCACCGGTCAGTGGGGCATAGTAGTTCTCCGTTTTTCCGGCAGCACTGTTGGTCGACGGTTTTTCAGATTTGATGCCGCAGCCGGAGCAGACAAGCAGCGCCGCAGCGAGAAGACAAGCAAAAATGCGTTTCAAAACAGCAATCCTCCTGTTATGATTTGGTCAACGCTCATGATACACGCCTTGCAGAGGATTGTCAAATGCACTGCGCCGTGCTACAATGGAAATAAGAATTTTTAATAACTGTCTGGAGATGACCATTTATGTATGAAGAGATTCGGAAATCGGCCCGCGCAGCTCTGCTTGAGCTACTGGATGCTGCCGCGCTCAAGCCCGGTCAGCAGGTCGTGATCGGCTGCTCCTCAAGCGAGATCATGGGGCAAAAAATTGGCAAGGGTTCGACCCCTGAAGCAGCAAAAGCTGTGGTCGATGAGATTCTGCCCATTCTGAAAGAACACGGCCTCTATCTGGAAGCACAGTGCTGTGAGCATCTCAATCGTGCCCTGATTATGGAGCGCGCCGCCGCTGAGAAATTTGGATACGAGATCGTCTGCGTCCGCCCACGGCCGAAAGCCGGCGGATCGTTTGCTACGGCTGTTTATGAGGCGATGGATGACCCGGTCGCGGTCGAATTCGTCAAGGCAGACGCCGGCCTCGATATCGGCAACACCATGATCGGTATGCACCTCAAGCATGTGGCTGTGCCGTTGCGTCTATCGGTTAAAACGATTGGGGAAGCCCCGGTCAACGCTGCCCGTACACGGCCAAAACTGATTGGCGGCAACCGTGCAGAGTACCCGGACTGAAGGAAATATGAAAAAGCGTATCCCCCGGCGTTGCCGGGGGATACACTTTATACAGCTGTGTGCCAGAAATTACGCGCCCTTGTGCATCAGAACGGTCAGCACGAGCGTCAGGATGACAAAGACAAGACCGAACCACTTCGTCGCCTTCGCGAGCTTGGCATCGAGCGTCTTGGCTTTGCCCTTAGAAAGGAACGTTTCCGCACCGCCAGCAATGGCGCCGGACAGACCTGCGCTCTTACCGGACTGCATCAGCACGATCACGGTCACAGCCAGACCGGACAGAAGCTGGATAATCGTCAGAATCAGTTCCAAAGTAGTCATGGTATTCATCCTTTCGTGATAGGGAAAATCATCTAATATAACGGAGTTACTATATCACAAGATTTGGTGCATTGCAAGAGACATTTTGCAGAAAATACACTTTTCTTACTTCAAACATCCATGGAGAGGTTCAGCATCCCGCAGACCATATCGATGTCGTAGTCAGGAATTATGAGCTCGTAGTCACCAAAGACATCGTGGATCTGCAGTGCCGTACAGGAGCGTATTCAAGCCGTCGTATTTTAAAATTCAACAAGCTCCTGCGCGCATGATGCCTTGCCGATGTTCTCAGCACAATTGCTTTTTCCTGCACTAGATGTATACGTCAGCAATGCCACCGTCTCCACATGCGGTGTCTGCGGGAACATATCCACGGCCAGCGCCTGCGTGAGCGCATAGCCGTGCTGCGTGAGCAGCTTTACGTCGCGCGCGAGCGTGCCCGGATCACAGGAGACGTAGACGATCCGCGGCGGCCGCATGGACACCATCGCGTCAATGGCCTCCAGGTACATACCTTTGCGCGGGGGATCGACCACAATGCAGTCAGGCCGGATACCGCGCCGGGCAAACTCTGCCGCAGCCGCTCCGGCATCAGCGCAGAGAAACTCCGCATTTTCCATGCCGTTTCGCTCCGCATTCCGGCGTGCGTTCTCGATCGCTTCAGGAACAATCTCTGCCCCGATGACGTGCGCGGCTTTTCGTGCCAGGCACAGGCTGATTGTTCCGGCGCCGCAGTACAGGTCCAGAACCTGATCCATCGGCGCGTTGACGGCATATTCTACCGCACGCTCATACAGCCGCTCGGCCTGCACGGGATTGACCTGATAAAACGCCTGCGGTGAGAGCGTAAATGTCAGTCCGCAGAGCCGGTCGGTCAGTTCGGCTTCGCCCCAGAGCGTGTAAAAATCTCCCGCGAGCACAACGTTGCCCTTTTGCTTATTCACATTGAGCACAATGCCGGTCAACTCCGGGCAATGCTCACGCAGGTAAATGATCAAATCGTCCGTCTGCGCGCCAAAGCCGCGCGCAGAGACGATACACAGCACAGCATCCGACGTGTGCATGGCGCAGCGCGTGAACAGATGCCGCACCGTGCCACGGCCGGTGGCTTCATCATATGGCTCGATACCACGCAGATTCATCCAGCCGCAGACTGCCTGAGCTGCTTTATCCGCAAGCGGGAGCTGGAGCAGACACTGCTCCACAGGCGTGATGTCGTGGCTGGATACGCGGTAAAAGCCCTTGACTACACGACCGTCTTTTTTACCGACAGCGTAAATCGCCTTGTTCCGGTAACAGAGTGGGTACTCCATACCGATGATGTCCTGCACCGGGGCCGGAACGCCGCCGATACGCACAAGGGCATCATTGACGCGGGCAAGCTTCATGCGCAGCTGCTCGTCGTAGTCCATATGCTGCAGGCTGCAGCCGCCGCAGGTGCGGTAGACAGGGCAGGGCGGTTGTGTACGTGCCGGAGTGGAGGACAGGCACTGCTCCGCCTTTCCGTAGACGGCATTGGCTGTCACCTTCAGGATGCGAACCTGCCACGTCTCGCCGGCAAGCGCGCCTTTTACAAATACAGCGCGGCCGGCAATGTGGCACACGCCCGCACCGTCGGACGTATAACCCGTGATCTCAGCGGTATGCAGTTGGTTTTTCGCGAGCTGCTCCATGGCTCATTCCGCTTCCTGACCTGAGATGTGCATATACTCGTCGTACGTGCAGCGGCGGTCGATGATGCCATCAGGTGTGATCTCAATGATGCGGTTGGCGACCGTCTGCGTAAGCTGGTGGTCGTGACTCGTGAAGATGATGTTGTAGGGGAAAGCGGCCATACCGTTATTGAGCGCCGCGATACTCTCCAGATCAAGATGGTTCGTCGGCTGGTCGAACACGAGGAAGTTCGCCCCCGAGAGCATCATCTTCGAGATCATGCAGCGCACTTTTTCGCCGCCGGACAGGACCTTGACCTGCTTATAGACATCATCGCCGGAAAACAGCATCCGGCCGAGGAACGTGCGCAGGTAGCTCTCACGCTTGTCGGCAGAGAACTGGCGCATCCAATCAATGAGATCATAGTCGCAGTTTTCAAAGTAGCTGTTGTGATCCTTGGGGAAGTAGGCCTGTGTGGTCGAGACGCCCCATTTGACCGTGCCCTCATCCGGCTCCTCGTCGCCCATGAGAATCTTGAAGAGCATCGTCACGGCGAGCTCATTCTTTCCGAGAATGGCGATCTTGTCTTCCTTGCCGACGATAAAACTCACGTGGTTGAGCAGCTTTTCACCGTCAACAGTTTTGCTGATGTCCGTCACGAACAGGCGATCCTTGCCCGGCTCGCGCTCAGCCTTGAAGCCGACCCACGGATAGCGGCGGCTGGAAGCGGGCATATCCTCAACAGAGATCTTTTCAAGCAGCTTACGCCGGGATGTGGCCTGCCGGGACTTGGACTTGTTGGCTGAAAAGCGGGCGATAAAGGTCTGCAGCTCCTGAATTTTCTGCTCGGCGCGCTTGTTCTGATCCTTGACGAGCTTTTGCATGAGCTGGCTGGATTCATACCAGAAGTCGTAGTTGCCGACATACATTTTGATCTTGCCGTAGTCGATATCAACAATGTGCGTGCAAACATTATTGAGGAAGTATCGGTCGTGCGACACAACGAGCACAGTGCCGTCATAATCCATCAGAAAATCCTCCAGCCAGACGACGCTTGCAAGATCGAGGTTGTTCGTCGGCTCGTCAAGCAGGATGATATCCGGGTGACCAAAGAGCGCCTGCGCCAGCAGCACTTTCACTTTCAGGCGCGGATCCATGTCGGACATCATTGTCTCGTGATATTCCGGTGCAACGCCGAGACCCTGCAGGATGCGCGAAGCGTCCGACTCCGCCTCCCAGCCGCCGAGATCGGCAAACTCTTCCTCGAGCTCGGAGGCACGGATACCGTCCTCATCGGTCATCTCGTCCTTGGCATAGATGGCCTCCTTCTCCTTACCGCAGTCGTACAGGCGCTGGTTGCCCATGATGACCGTATCCATGACGGTATAGGTGTCATACATCGTTTGATCCTGCTTGAGGACAGACATTCTGGCCTTGGGGTCAATATAGACACTGCCGGAGCTCGGCTCGAGCTGGCCGGAAAGAATCTTCAGAAATGTGGATTTGCCGGCGCCATTGGCACCGATGATGCCATAGCAGTTGCCGGGAGTGAACTGCAGATTCACCTTGGAAAACAGCGGGGCACCGCTGTACTGCAGCGAGAGGTCATCAACAGTGATCATTTTGGAAACTCCTTCGTTACAATAGATAATGTATTAGTTTATCATATTTTTCGGCGCTTGAACAGCACAAATAAACAGAGCCGGCGATTTTCCGCCGACTCTGAATTTTCGCTTATTCTGCAAGCACCTTTTTCAGCCGCGCATAGCGGGGGAGTCCGTTCTCCAGCGGGATTTCCGGCACGCCCTGAATGAGCGGCAAGGCATAGTCAATAAAGTCCTGCGTAACATTGTTGCCCTCGGGCGTGATCCATTCCAGCGGAACCTTCTTCTCATAGTTCGCAACATCAGCCAGCGGAATGAGCTTCATTCGGCAGGTATATTGACCATCCACCATCACGCGCTCAAATGCGACCATCTTGCCGGTCTCACCGGAAAGTGCGGCTTCGACCGCCATCTTACCGGCTGAAAATGCCTCATCAATGTCAGTCTGGGAGGCCAGATGCGCACCCGCGCGCTGCAGCAGGGAAAGCTCAATGCCGCGAACCTTTGCGTGCTCATGTTCCTTAATCACCTGCGCCAGACGCGCCGCCAGACCGCCGAGCTGCGCATGACCAAAGCCGTCGGTCGCCGAGACCTTGGCCTCGGAAACAAACGAGCCATCTGCATAGTGGATGCCCTCGGAGACGGCGATGAGAACGTTATTTTTCTCCTGATAGATGCGGTGCACATCCGAGAGGAACTGCTCCATGTCAAAATCCACTTCCGGCAGGTAGATCAGATCCGGCCCGGAGCCGCAGGCCGACGCCAGCGCGGCGCTGCCGGCAAGCCATCCAGCATGGCGGCCCATGATCTCCACAACCGTGATCGTGCCGGTGTCATACACGCGGCAGTCTTTGGAGACTTCCATGCAGGAGATCGCTATGTACTTGGCTGCACTCGCAAAGCCCGGACAGTGATCGGTGCCGAAGAGGTCGTTGTCGATGGTCTTGGGCACACCCATCACGCGGCAGTTCCAATCGTGCGCCTGCATATAGCGGCTGATCTTGCTGCAGGTGTCCATGGAGTCGTTGCCGCCGTTATAGAAGAAATAGCGCACGTTATATTTCCGAAAAATCTCCAGAATGCGCCGAAAATCCGTATCGTCCGCGTCCGGATCTGCCATTTTGTAGCGGCAGGAGCCCAGCTCCGACGACGGCGTGTGCAAAAGCAGGCGGAGCTCATCCGGATCCTCCTGACTGATATCATACAGGCGGTCATCCAGAACACCGCGGATGCCGTGAGCCGCACCATAAACATTGATAATGGCATCGGACTCCAACGCAGTCTTGAGCACGCCATAGGCGCTGGCATTGATAACTGCAGTCGGCCCGCCGGACTGCCCAAAGATACACGCACCTTTCAATTCACCGGACATAGCTTACCTCCATAAATTCTAAGAATTGATAGATTTTACTGAAACATTGAATTCCACTATTGATATTATCAAAAAAGATGTGTAAAATAAATTGAATCCGATATTCAATATTCATCATATTGACGCTCTTATATTATATGAAAGTGAGTTGACTTGTCAATGTCGATTGTAACTTCTCAGGAAATGTTTGCAAAAGCGTATGCAGGCGGCTATGCCATCGGCGCCTTCAACGTGAACAATATGGAGATCATTCAGGGTATCACGGAGGCCGCCAAGGAGTGCAATGCGCCAGTGATCCTGCAGGTATCTTCCGGTGCGCGCAAGTATGCCAACCGCACGTACCTGGTCAAGCTGGTGGAAGCTGCCGTTATCGAAACCGGCCTGCCGATCTGTCTCCATCTGGATCACGGAGACTCGTTCGAGCTGTGCAAGGCCTGCGTCGATGACGGTTTTTCTTCCGTTATGATTGATGCTTCCTCCAAGCCGTTTGAGGAAAATGTCGCACTAACGCGTCAGGTCGTGGAATACGCGCACGCGCATGGTGCTGTTGTGGAGGCAGAGCTCGGCACGCTGGCCGGCATCGAAGACGATGTCAAGGTCAAAACCGAAGATTCGTCCTATACGCGCCCGGAAGATGTGCAGGAATTTGTCGAGCGCACCGGCTGTGATTCGCTCGCGATTGCCATCGGAACAAGCCACGGTGCCTATAAGTTCAAGCCCGGAACAAAGCCGCAGCTCCGGTTTGACATTCTCGAGGAAGTTTCCGAGCGCCTGCCCGGCTTCCCGATCGTGTTGCACGGCTCATCGTCCGTGCCGCAGGAATACGTACAGATGATCAACGAGTTCGGCGGTGATATGCCGGGCGCGATCGGCGTGCCGGAGGATCAGCTGCGTCAGGCGGCGCGTCTGGCCGTGTGCAAGATCAATATTGATTCTGACCTGCGTCTGGCCATGACCGGCACAGTGCGTAAGTACCTTGCTGAGCACCCGGCAGAGTTTGACCCGAGAAAGTATCTCGGCCCTGCACGCGAAAACATCAAGCAGCTCGTCAAGCACAAGATCGTCGATGTGCTCGGCTGCGACGGAAAAGCCTGAGCTGCTGTCTGCATACTGCTCAGTCTGAACAGGGGGGACACCCATGAATTTTCAGGAACTTCTGACGCGGCTGTCGGCAAGCTGTTTTGCTGCTGACCGGCCGGATTATGATTGGAAAACGCTGCGCCTGTTTCCGGAAACAGGGCTTGATCTTACGCTGATCGCGCGCTTAGCGGCGGCGTTGATCCTGTGCATTGTCGGCGCACTTGTGCACAGCACAGTGTTGCGTTACGTGTTTTTGGTCCTGTCCGCACTTGCTGCGGGATATGACTATCTTGCGGCTGCAATCGTCTGCATTTTGAACCGGCAGGTGTTCCGACCCGCAGTGATCGTGATCGTGTGTGTGATCGGCACCATTGCGGTTGGGCAGCCAGTTGACGCCGCTGTTTTCCTGCTCGTGTACCGGGTCGTGTCGATCCTGATCGCAGTCGTTACCGTTCATGCGAAGAAAACGCTGGAGGCCGCCGTCGGCGGTGAGATCCATTCTCCGGCTGAATTTTCCGCCCCGAAATGGGTCGGGTATCTTGCACCGGCCGGTTTGTGCATTGCGGTGCTGGTTGCCGTGTTGGAGATCGTTCTCAAAATTGCGACGGTTTCCCGGGCAATTCACGCCGCCATGATCGTGCTCTTCCTTTCCACGCCGTGCGCGCTGCTTATTTCCGTGCCTCTGGTGTGGTATAGTGCCGTCAACGGCGCTTACCGCTGCGACTTGCTGTTTCGCAGCTGCCGCAGTATGCGTGCGCTCAACGCCGTGCGTGCAGTTGCGGTCGATGAAGGGGAGGGAGACATCCAACTCCCGAAAGTGATGAGTGTAAAATCCAGTCAGCTGACGCCGGAAGCGTTGCTGCAATTGGCGGCGAATGCGGAGTCCTGCTCGAGCAGCCGCACGGCTCGCGCAATTTGCGCTGCGTACAGCGGCCCAATCCTCACGCAATATCTCTCTCGCGCCGTGGATATTCCGGAGAGCGGTGTGGAAGTTTATATCGAATCGACCCGCGTTTGCGTCGGTACACGCGAGCTGATGATCCTCAAGGGTGTGGACATTCCGGATGCGGACCTAACGGACGGCTATGTGGTCTACGTATCCGTCGGCGAGCAGTATGCAGGCAAGATCCTGCTGCAGGAAGTTGTGCAGTCGGACACGAAGCCCGCACTCAAAGAGCTGCGCGCACTGGGTGTGCATACGATCACGCTCTTCAGCAACGCCAGCAACGACTCCGTATCCGAGAACGCGAAGGAACTCAAAGCAGACCATCTCTACTGCAAGTGCAGCGGAGCAGAAAAGGAGCAGATCCTGTCGCAACAGGTGAATAACCTGAGTGACGGGGAACTGCTGCTGTATTATGACCGCCGCTGCACGGCGCATCCGGAACACTCGTCCGCTGATCTTGACGCCTGCGTGATCCCGGAGGAAAGCAACGAGCGGTTCGACGCTGACATTCTGCTCACAAACCAAGATCCGTACCTGCTGCCGGAGGCGATCGAGACGGCCGGCTGGGTCGAGGGCATCTGCCGCGAGCATCTGGCAATTGGTGTTGTTGTGAAAGTCCTGCTGCTGGTGATGGCAGAGCTCGGTTATTGCACACTGTGGTTTGCCGCTGTTCTGGACGGTGCCGCCGTGCTCGGCACACTGCTGATGGCAATTCGCGCTTTCGGCTTCGATAAGCCGCATCATCGTGTCCGCGATTACTTGCCGAAAGTGAAATCCAAGTAAGAGCCAAAATCTCCGATTCCTGTTTTCAGGAATCGGAGATTTTCTTTGCAATTGTCGCATCAGGTGAGAATTCCCCCAGCGGATTGGCCGCCGCTGCCGTGCGCAGCTGGTCATTATCCACGTGTGTGTAAATCTGCGTTGTGTTCAGGTGCTCATGGCCGAGCACTTCCTGCAGCGTGCGCACATCCACACCGTTTTGCAGCATGAGGGTCGCCGCCGTATGCCGCAGTTTATGTGTGGAATATTGGCTGGCATCCAACCCCGCACGAGTCAGATTCTTCTTAACCATGACCTGTACAGAATCGCAGCTGATGCGCGTGCGCCGATTGGAGAGAAACATGGCTGTTGTGCGCGGCGGCGCAATTTCACTGCGTACAGCCAGATAGCGGTCGAGCGCTTCGCGGCAGGCATCATTGAGGTAAACGACACGCTCTTTGTTGCCCTTGCCAAGGATACGCAGACTGTCTCCGTGGTCATCCTGGAGGTTCAAACCGACCAGCTCAGAGATGCGCAGACCGCAGTTGAGAAAAATACACAGGACGCAATAATCACGTTCCTTGTTTTTCCCATCCACGGCAGACAGCAGCCGCTTGCTCTCATCCAGTGTGAGATAGTGGGGGAGCGTCTTTGGGATCTTTGGGGAGTCAAGATCCTGTACCGGGTTTTCCTCCAGCAGCTTCGCTTTTACAGTCAGGTATTTGAAGAAGCTGCGTATCGCCGCGATTTTGCGCGCACGGGAGTTGGCGCTCAGGCCGTATTCCGGCTCATGTGCATTTGGCTGCTTGACACGGTCACGCGACAGATAGGCCAGAAACCTGTAAACCTCCGTGAGCGTCACTGTGCGCAGAAAGGAAATATCAACATCTCCGATCGAGATTTCATTGAATTCCGCCGTGCGCGGTGCGAGCCCACGATCGAGCTTTAAAAACCGCAGGAACATCCGCAGGTCGAGATAATACTGATCGACTGTAGCCTTGGAATGTCCGCAGATCGTTTCATGATAAATCAAAAAATCGCGCAGCACCTGCGGCGCATCCGTATAGTCCATAACCAACACCTCAATTTCTGATATGAGCATACCAGAAGTACAGGGCAGTGTCTATTGACAAAATCCACAAATAATTCGGCAAAATAAAAATTTTGCCGAATTTAGAGGAGGGGAAAACAGCCGAAAAGCCACAATTGAGCCTTCCGGCTGTTTTCATCGCTAATTTCTGAATTTCTCAATCTCATAAACAGAAATCGAAAAATTCACGCGCCAAACACTGCCTTGAGCGCTTCCCGGATATTCTTGACCGGGATCGTCTGCAGTCCGTTTTGCTTTTGCACATCGTCACGAACGTGCGCCGGGATGATACAACGTTGAAATCCCAGCCGCGCGATCTCTGACAAGCGCTGATTTAGATGACTCACAGACCGAATCTCGCCGGACAGGCCAACTTCGCCGACGGCGGCAAGATCGCTGCCGACCGGCAGGTCTTTGTAGCTCGACGCAATCGCCAGAATGACTGCCAGATCCGTGGCCGGCTCGTCCAGCCGCAGACCGCCGACAACGTTGATATATGCATCGCAGCTCGACAGCGAAAAACCGGCGCGCTTTTCCAGTACAGCCAGCAGCAGCATTGCGCGGTTATAGTCAACGCCGTTGGCGTTCCGACGCGCACCGCTGTAGCCCGATGGCGTAACCAGCGCTTGCACTTCCGCCAGTACCGTACGTGAGCCTTCCATGACGCCGACAACACAGGTACCAGGCGTGTTGGTCGGCCGTCCGGAGAGCAACATTTCCGACGGATTTGTCACTTCTCTCAGTCCAGAATCTTCCATTTCAAAGACGCCAATCTCGTTCGTCGATCCGAATCTGTTTTTTGCAGCCCGCAAGATGCGGTAAGACATACTCTGGTCACCCTCAAAGTACAGCACGCAGTCGACCATGTGTTCGAGCACTTTGGGACCTGCGATACTGCCCTCTTTATTGATGTGACCAACAACGAACGCCGTATAGCCGCTGTCTTTTGCCGAGCGCATGATGCGGATCGTGCACTCGCGCACCTGGCTGATGCTGCCGGGCGTCGACGCCGTCTCGGCATCGTACATGGTTTGAATGGAATCAACGATCAAGACGGTCGGCTGCAGGTCATCGATCGTAGATAAAACGGTGTTCAGATCTGTTTCGGCCAGCACATAAATGCTGCCGTGATCGACGCCGAGGCGTTGCGCGCGCATTTTCAGCTGGCGCTGGCTCTCTTCGCCGGAGACGTAGAGGATCGTTTCCTGCTCGCTGATGCGGCCGCAGAGCTGCAGCAGCAGCGTGGATTTGCCAATGCCGGGCGCGCCGCCGACCAGAACCAGGGATCCGCGCACGGCACCGCCGCCGAGCACGCGGTCAAATTCACCGATGCCGGTGGAAAATCGCAGTTCTTCCTCGGTATCCAGCTCTGAGATCAGTTTTGGCTGTGCGATACGTTTCCCGCGCGTACCGAGTGCCATTTTGGGCTCCTTCGGCGCCTCAACCAGCGTATTCCATGCGCCGCACGCCGGGCACTGTCCCATCCATTTTGCCGTCTCATTGCCGCATTCCGAACAATAAAAAACGGTTTTTGTACTCAATTTTGTTTTCATGTAACCATTCCTGTTTGCGGCAGTGACTGCCGGTATTGTAAATAGGACGCAATGATGACGGCTGCCAATTTCGTTTGATAGCCGCTGTCCTTGAGCTTTGCGCACTCGGTTTCGTTGGACAAAAAGCCGCACTCAACCAGCACCGCAGGGCATTTTACATCGCGCATCAGGTAGATTTTCTCCGAGATCGGCGCTGCAACGCGCCGGTTTTGCGGATCAAGGTACGCAACGAGATTATCATGTATCTGCGTACCAAGCGTATCGCTACCGTCGCTCGCTGCATACAATACCTGCGCACCGGATGGTTTCCGGTCCGGATAGCAGTTCTGGTGGATGCTGATGAGCACAGCGTTGTCCGTTTTGCGAATCAGCTCCGCGCGCTGGTGCTGATCGGCCTTCTTTCGCTCGGCGATCGTGGTGGCATCGTCCGGGTATGCAAGATCCGGGCTGTCACGCGTCATGATAACTTCGATACCGGTCAGTTCCGCGATGGCACGGGCACGCAGCGCAATCTGCAGATTCACATCTGCTTCAATGGTTCCGTTTGGTGCCACTGCCCCGCCGTCCTCCCCACCGTGACCGGCGTCAAGGATCAGGACTTGCTTTTGATCGATCCAGTTTGCGGTCGCCTCTGCACGCCGGAGCTGCCAGTCGGCAGCAAACCAGCCGCCAAACACCACGATCAACGCCAGCAGCACGACCAGGATCCGTTGATAGAGTAACTTTGTCACGGCACTCCCCCCCTCCTGCTATGGTATGCAGCAGAGACAAGCGCTTATGACATATTTTCAGGATACCATGTTGTGCCCGGCGCGTCAACCGATGCGTAAAAAAAGAGACGCGCGGTCGGCCCACGCGCCTCATGAATATCAGAGCTTACTGAAGCTGTTTCAGGAACGCCTCCAGACGATCCATACCTGTCTCAATGTTTTCCGTCGAGATCGCATAGCTCAGACGTACAAAATTCGGCACACCGAAGCCGCTGCCCGGCACGACTGCAACCAGGCTCTTTTCCAGCAGGAGCTTTGCAAAATCATCACCGCTTCCGATGACCTGCCCATCGATCTGCTTCCCGAGGATCTGGTCCAGGTTCACAAAGACGTAGAACGCCCCGCTTGGCTTCCGGCAGCTCACGCCGGGCATAGCATTGATGCGACGCACGATCAGGTCGCGGCGCTGCTCAAAGACTTGGCGCATCTGCTCCGCCTCGTCCTGCGGGCCGACAAGCGCCTCGATGGCCGCACACTGGCACATCGTGCCCGGTGCGCCGGTCGAATGACTGAGGTAATTGGTCATGGCCTTGGCCACCAGTGCCGGGGACAGCGCATAACCGATGCGCCAGCCGGTCATAGCATAGGTCTTGGAGACACCGTTAATGAGGATCGTATGCGCCTTGATTTCTTCACCGAGCGTAGCGACACTGGTAAATGGTACACCATCGTAAACGAGTTTATCATAGATTTCGTCCGAGATAATATACAGATCGTGCTTAACGCAGACATCGGCAACGGCTTTGAGCGCCTCTTTCGAATAGACAGCGCCGGTCGGGTTGGATGGGTTGTTGAGAATAATGGCCTTCGTTTTGTCGGTGATGGCCTGCTCGAGCTGCTCCGGTGTGAGCTGGAAGCCCTGCTCTTCGCTGACGTTGACAACAACGGGCACGCCGCCGAACAGACGCACCATCTCATAATAGCTAACCCAGTACGGAGCCGGGACGATCACTTCGTCGCCCGGATCGACCAGTGCAGCCAGCGCAATGTAGACCATGTGCTTGGCGCCGCTGGCGACAACCGCCTGCGTCGCTTCGTATTCCAAGCCGTAGTCCGCTTTGGCACGGTCACAGATCGCCTGACGCAGCTCAATCATACCGGCTGCCGGGGTGTAGCGTGTCTTTCCGTCGCAAATCGCACGCACGCCGGCGTAGCTGATGCGGTCTGGCGTAGCAAAATCAGGCTCACCGGCGCCGAAGCCGATAACGTCTTTGCCTTCTGCTTTCATCTTCTTGGCCAGTGCGCTGACCGCAAGCGTCGCGGACGGGCTCACACCAGCAGCAATTTTGGAAAGTGCCTTCATAAACATCCCTCGTTTTTCTTTAGAATTCTTGCCCATAGTTTACCACAACATTGTGAAGAAAACAACGCAAACCTTACACAAAACGCCAGCCGGAATCCGCGTCATTTTTGCCGGATTGAGAAAAAACGCCCCGGCAATGCCAGAGCGTTTTCCTCACAGGATGATGCAGATCAGGGTACCGCTGCCCTCGTTGACGACGCGCTGCAGTGTCTCCTGCAGCTTGCTGACGGCTTTGGTCGGCAAACAGCTGAGTTTTTCCTCTACTCCCTCCTGCGCGATCGCATAGATCGGCTTCCCGAAAATATTGGACTGCCAAAGCTGCTCAACATCGCCGTCAAACCCCTGCAGCAGGAATCCAAGGATCTCGCTTGAGGCATTCTCTCCGCCAATCTCCGGCGAAACTTCTGTCTCGATATTGGTCTGGAACATATGAATCGCTTTGGCGCTGGCCTTGAGTCGGACGCCGTAGCGCCCGCCCTTGCGGACGATCTCCGGCTCTGCCAGCTGCAGGTCGCCGGATGCCGGCATGACAACACCATAGCCCTTGCTGCGTACATCTTCCAATGCGCCGCGGATATGCTGATAGTCGGCCTGAATACGCCCCATTTCCGCCAAAAACGAGATCAGCTCTCCGTCACTTCGCAGTGCAACGCCCGCCTGCTCACTGATGATGCTGTAGTACAGCGTGCGCGGAAATTTGAGCACATAGCAAACAGCCCCAGTGTCCACGGAGACATTTTCCACATTGGCCGTTTCCAGCAGCTCGTTCTCTGTAAGCGCTTGTGCTGCGCGGCGCGCGTCACGCAGACGGCGCAGCGACGGCATCTGCTCACGCAGCAGCGTATAGACCTGCTGCTTCGTCTCGTTATCTGGCGGCAGTACATCCATCCATTCCGGCATTCGGAAGCAGACTTCCGTGACCCGGAATTCGTACAAGACCGAGCGCAGGATCTCCAGAACGTCCTGTTCCGTCAGCTCCAGACAGTTGACCGGCAGGCAGGCGGCATCGTACTGTGCCCGCAGCTCAGCGGCCAATGTTTGTGCAGCTTCCCCCGTCGGATCAGCCGTGTTGAGCAGGATGAGAAACGGCTTTCCAATATCCTGCAATTCTGCAACGATGCGCGCTTCCGCCGCAGCATAGTCCTCCCGCGCGAGCTCCGTCACGCTGCCGTCGGTCGTGACGACAATACCGATCGTCGAATGCTCGCGGATGACTTTGCGGGTCCCCTCTTCCGCTGCTACGCGCATGGGAACCTCATGATCGTACCACGGCGTCGTGACCAGACGTTCTTCCCCATTTTCGTACTGACCATTTGCGCCGGGGATCATGTATCCGACACTGTCGATCAGCCGCACAGAAGCGCGCACAGAAGTATCCAGCTCAATCGAAACGGCATCCTCCGGGACAAACTTCGGTTCTGCTGTCATGATCGTCCGGCCGGAGCCGCTTTGCGGCAGCTCGTCGCGTGCGCGCTCCCGTACGTAATCATCGGGAATATTCGGCAGCACGAGCGTTTCCATGAATCGTTTGATGAAAGTCGATTTCCCGGTGCGCACCGGGCCGACAACGCCGATGTAAATATTCCCGCCGGTACGGGCGGCAATGTCTGCGTAAATTGAAGAATTGTCCATTCTGTCGTCCTCTCCTCATCAGTCTTACCAAAACTGTATGAGCCCTGGGACGAGAATATGCCGCCGGAAGAACACCGGCGGCATACATTATGGACAATAAGTCTGTGCGGTCTGATCATGCACCTGACTGATGGTAAACGTAACGTTCGGAAACCGCCGCTGAAGCTTCGCCTGCAGGACCGGAATGACCACATTTTCCGTGCAGAAATGGTCGGCATCGATCAGATTGACACCGAGTTCCTTTGCCGCAAGGAAACGGTCGTACTTCACGTCTGCCGTCACAAATGTATCGCAGCCTTTTGCAGCCGCCAGCTCCAGCATATTCCCGCCGGAGCCACCGCAGACCGCGATCCTTTCTACCGGCAGCCCGCAGTCCACATACCGCAGGCCGTTGGCGTGCAAGCGCCCGGCAACATAAGGCAGAAATTCCGCCATGGTCACCGGCTTCGGCAGCTTTCCTGTGCGGCCGCAGGTCAATCTACTCCCATCGGCCGCCGTGCCAGCCGGCTCCAGACCGCCTGTGACCTCCGCACCCAGCGCCGCCATGAGCGCGTCATTGACGCCGCCATCTGCAATGTCCAGATTTGTGTGCATGCAGATAGCGGAAATGCCGTACCGCGCCAGCGTCAGCACTTTGCGTCCTGCCGGATCATCTATTGTCGCGTGCCGCAGCGGCGTAAAGATAAGCGGGTGGTGAGAAACAATGAGCTGCGCGTGCAGTTCGACCGCCTCTGCGATCACGTCATCCGTGATGTCCAGCGCCAGCAGAGCTTTCTTCACCGCAGTACCACCGTCACCGGCCAAAAAACCGGCGTTATCAAAGTCCATCTGGTACCGCACCGGTGCGACTTCATTTAAGAAAGCATAGATGTTATTTACGATTGCCATGTCTGTACCTCCTTTAGGCAGGCTTGCAGCTGCGAGAGCCGCCCATCGATCATTGCCAGTTCTGCCGCCGGCGTCTGCTTTGCATGCGCCATGCCGGCACGTGCACGCATTTGCCGTCTGATCTCTTCCATCAAGTACTCCGGCAGCAGCGGGTCGCGGCGTCGAAGCAGCAGCTGTTCCACCGTGTATGACTGTGCGGCCACTTGCCCGAGTACACGCATGGCAAGATACCGCTTTCCGGCATCGCGGCACAGGGCTGCATCCTCGATCGTAAAGCCATTGTGCCAGAGCCAGTCTGCCAGTTCCGGGACTTTGCTCTGCGGCTGCAAAACAAGCTGCTTTCCCTGCCGCAGCCATGGCGCCGCCGCCAAGATTGCGCAGATCGTCTCCCCACCCATACCGGCTATTGTGATGACATCCACTACTTGCGCATCCGGAAATTGCAAACCGTCGGCCTGCACGAACCGAAAGCACTCCTCCAAATCGTAGGCGGCAGCGGACTGCCGCGCATTGCCGAGCGGGCCGGCATGAATGTCGGCTGCAATTGCTGATTGAATGACGCCGTTTTGCAGCAGCCAGACCGGCAAATACCCATGATCGGTGCCAATATCCGCAGCACAGGCACACGGCTGCACAAAGTCCGCGACCATTTGCAGCCGCGGCGACAGACGTATGTGGTCCATAAATCTCTCCCCAAAAACGCCAAAAGCCGGCATACCGCCGGCTTTTGAACCTAGTCTCTATCCTTACAGGCTCTCCAAATAAGTGCTCAGCTGCTCAAGAAACGCATCCGGATCGACGTCGTGCGCGAGGCAGGCCTGCTCCAGCGTTTCGCCGCTGGCCATGGCGCAGCCAAGGCAATGCATACCAATGTTCTGGAACACGGGCATGGCTTCCGGCGCGTTGGTCAGGATCTCCGAAATCATCGTATCTCTGGAAATTTCAAACATAATTTTTTACCTCCGGTATTCTGCTTGTGAGAAAATGATTGGGTCGCACAAAGCGCCCCAATCATTTTAACCAGTTTATCTGCTGATTAGTGCTGCTCTCTCATCTTCGCGAAGCACTCGCTGCAGTAGACAGGACGGTCAGACTTCGGCTCAAACGGAACTCTGGCCTCGCCGCCGCAGGCAGCGCAGGTAGCAGTGAAGAACTCGCGGGGACCACGAGCGGCGTTCTTGCGCGCGTCGCGGCAGGCCTTGCAGCGCTGGGGCTCATTCTGGAAACCCTTTTCCGCATAGAACTCCTGCTCACCGGCAGTGAAAACGAACTCTGCACCGCACTCTTTGCACTTCAACGTTTTGTCTTCGAACATGATAAATCCTCTCTTTTGAAAAACTTGCCTATCGGCTATATTGCGCTCAGCTCTTGCTGAAGTCGCTGAAATTGGGGAGCCGCGCCAGTTTGCGGCGGATCCGCTGCACGGCATTGTCAATGGATTTTTCGGGTTTGTTTGTCTCGGCCGCCATCTCAGCATAGGACAGTCCAGACAAATACAGCCGAAGCACCCGCGCTTCAAACGCTGACAAATACCGGGTAAATACGGACAATAGCTCTTGTTCACTCTCTCTGGCCAGAACCTGCTCCTCAGTAACACGACAATTTGCTTCCGGATAGGTGGACGCCTGGGTCTGTGATTCTTCTGAGAGGATGCTGTCTAGGGAAATGCCGCTGTTAAGCGGAGAATGCTTCTGCCTGGAAGCAGACTTGATAGCGCTGTAAATGCGGTTGCTGATACAAACCTCCGCATAAGCTTTGAAAGGCACGTTGGACGCCGGATCATACTGCCGGATCGCCGAGAGCAGACCAAGCATTCCCTCCTGAATGAGGTCCTCACTGTCGCCACCGGCGAGAAACAGCGGACGCGCGCAGACACGCACTATGCGGCTGTAGCGCTCGGCGAGCGCTTCCTCCGCAGCAGCGTCTCCGGAACTCACCAGCGCCAGCAGCTCTGCATCGGACAATTGGGAATCATCCATCATAGGCTTTCAAACTCCAATACCACGCAAAACAAATTATAACTAAAATCCTTGAAAAGTCAATACATTTTTGTACAAAATGCACGTTTTGGCGACATTCAGCGATTTTTCAAAGATCGATCTCCTGTTGGCCGATATATTCCAACCCAAGGTGCTCATAGGCGCGGCGTGTGACGCAGCGGCCGCGGGGTGTGCGCGTCAGGAATCCCTGCTGCAGCAGATATGGCTCGTAGACGTCCTCGAGCGTCACGGCCTCCTCCCCGATCGTAGCCGCGAGCGTTTCGAGGCCGACCGGCCCACCGTGATAAAACTCGATGATGCTGCGCAGCATCCGCCGGTCTGTCGCATCTAGGCCCATCTCGTCCACTTCGAGGCGCAGCAATGCGGCATTGGCAACTTCTTTCGTGATGATGCCGTCAGCGCGCACCTGCGCATAGTCGCGCACACGCTTGAGCAAACGGTTGGCAATACGCGGCGTTCCGCGCGAACGCGAGGCGATCTCATATGCGCCGGCGCTGTTGATCTCCACATTGAGTATTCCGGCGCTGCGCTCCACGATCTTCTGCAGTTCCTCCGGACTGTAGAGTTCCAAACGCAGATTGACACCAAAGCGGTCGCGCAGCGGCGCAGTCAGCTGCCCGGCGCGTGTGGTCGCTCCGATGAGCGTGAAGTGCGGCAGATCCAGCCGAATCGAATTGGCCGACGGGCCCTTGCCAATAATGATGTCGATTGCATAGTCCTCCATGGCCGGGTAAAGGATCTCCTCCACCGCGCGATTGAGCCGATGGATCTCGTCCACAAACAGAATGTCATTTTCCTGGAGGTTGGTCAGCAAAGCCGCCAGATCGCCGGCCTTTTCGATCGCCGGGCCGGAGGTGATGCGCATATTCACGCCCATCTCATTTGCGATGACGGCAGCCATCGTCGTCTTGCCAAGACCCGGCGGTCCGTAGAGCAGCACGTGATCGAGCGGCTCGCCGCGCAGACGCGCCGCGTCGATACAGACCTGCAGATTCTCTTTCGCTTTTTCCTGACCGGTATAATCCTTCAGCAGCCGCGGGCGCAGAGAACCCTCGCCGGAATCTTCCGGCAGTACGCGGGAAGATGTGACGACCTCCTGCTGGGCGTCCTCGGAAAAACTGATGCTCATATGCGCTCCCCCCTGCTTACTGCTGCATCATGGCGCGCAGCGCGGCCTTGATGATCTGATCGGCGCTCATGCCCTCGATAGACGACAGCTTGCGTAGTGCCGTATTGATCTCCGGCATACTGTAGCCAAGTACGGTCAGGCCGGCAATCGCATCACCGCGCGCGGCAGAAGCCGCATCCGACGCAGGCACCGCCGGTGTCAGATCCGCGAAATCCACGCTCGCGCTCTCCTTGGCCATTTTATCCTTAAGTTCGAGCAAAATGCGCTGCGCAATGCGCTTGCCGATGCCAGGCGCACTCGTGAGCGCCTTTTCATCGCCATTGAGCACCGCCAGCGCCAAACCGTCCGGCGTGTTGGACGAAAGGATCGACAGCGCCGCCTTCGGCCCGACACCGGAAATACCGAGCAGCAGCTCAAAGCAGTGCTTCTCGCTCTTGCTGGCAAAACCGTAAAGATCATGTGCATCTTCGCGGATGATCTCGTATGTGTAGAGCTTGGCGCGCTCGCCCGTCTTGACGCCACTGATCGTGTTCAGGCTGACGTTGAGCGCATAGCCGACGCCGCCGCACTCCAGCACAGCCAGATTCGGCTCAATATCCGTAACGACTCCGTTTATGTGGTAGAACATGGGTCAAATTTCTCCTGTTGATGGATCAAAGATGTGGCACTGCGCGCATGGCAGAGCGCGATGGCGACGGCATCCGCCGCATCATCCGGTTTCGGGACCGACTGCAGAGACAGAATGCGGCGCACCATATCCATAACCTGCTTTTTATCCGCGCGTCCGTAACCAACGACTGCCTGCTTGACCTGCAGCGGCGTGTATTCATAAATCTGCAGCCCAGCCTGATATCCCGAGAGCAGAATGATGCCACGGCCGTGGGCGACAGCAATGCCGGTCGTGATATTTGTGTTGAAAAACAGCTCCTCGACCGCCATCACCTCCGGGTGAAACTGCGCGATGAGTTCATTCAGGTCCCGGTAGATCTGGTCAAGCCGGCTGGAAAGCTGCGTTTTGGCCGGTGTCGTGATCACGCCGCAGGTCAGCAGCCGCTGGCTGCGCTTTTCCGCGTCCAGCACCGCAAAGCCGACCGTGGCGATGCCGGGGTCAACACCCAGGATCCGCATAAGCATCACTCCAATTAAATAAATATAGCACATTTTCGTCCTGCAAGCAACTGCCGGGAAAAGAAAAAGCGCCCCGAATGTTTCGGAGCGCTTGAAAACCAACTGACTACGCACGCGGGTGCGCTTTGTTGTAGACATCCTTGAGCTGCTTGCTGACCAGATGCGAATAAATCTGCGTAGAGGAGATGTCCGCATGGCCAAGCATTTCCTGTATGGCGTGTATATCCGCACCGTTTTCCAGCAGATGCGCTGCGAAAGAATGGCGCAGCGTGTGTGGTGTGATCGTCTTTTCAATGCCGGCCTTGGTCTGATAGTTCTTGATGAGCTTCCAGAAGCCCTGGCGTGACATCCGTTCCCCGCTGACGTTGACGAACAACGCCTGCTCATCCGGTACCGCGATCATCTGCGGGCGGATGAAGTTGATATACTCCGTGAGCGCGCGGACAGCCGCCGGATACATGGGGATCATGCGCGCTTTGTCGCGTCCCTGGCAGCGGATAACGCCCGCAGACAGATTCACATCCGTGATGTTCAGCGAGATCAGCTCACTTACGCGGATGCCAGTCGCATACAGTAACTCAAGCATGGCACGGTCACGGTAGCCCTTGGCGTCCGTGCACTCCGGCTGTGCCAGCAGCAGCTCGACTTCCTTGCTTGTGAGAATCTGCGGCAGCTTCTGCTTGGCCTTGTCCGGCACAAGTTTTCCGGTCGGGTTATGCTGCACATAGTGATGATTGAGCAGGAACCCATAGAAATTTTTCAGGGACGCAATTGCCCGGGAAACCGTGGCAACAGACTTGCCGTTGCTGCGCATCCAGTCGATGTATTCACACAGCTCTTCCTCTTCCGCGGAGCCAAGGTCGGCATCCGTGTGTGCGTGCAGGTATTCGCTGAGTTGGCGGATATCCCGCAGATATGAGGAAATCGTGTTTTGCGAGGAGCGCTTTACATCACGCAGATAGGATTCAAACAATTCCATTCCGTCAGAATCCCGCATAACGACTTCCCCCTTTCCAATCAGATTTCATCCACAGTGACCACGGGTCACAGAATAAGCCGTGTGAAAAACGGTACTGCATAGCACGCGCCGGCCGCAGCCGCCAACAACAGGCAGAACACAAGCGCCAGCTCCCGGGAATATCGCTCCGATGTCACAGAAACCGGCAGACCGCGCCGCTGCTCCAGCAGACGCACAGACATCTGCGCGCAGAGCGTGCCGAGCAGAAACAGCGCCGGCACGAGAAAAACACCGGGCAGACCGACCGCAACGCACGAGAGCCAAAACGCATGATCACAGCCGGAATTCAAGAAAGCGGCCGCCGTACAGGCGGCCAGAAAGCCTTTGACCCCGAAGACGGCCGGTATCAGCAAAAAGCCAAGATAAGATGTAGACAGCAGCAAAAAAGCAAAACCGTATGCGCATGAAACGCACAGTTCCGGCAGCAAGCCGCCGTACAGCGTCCCACCCGCGCCACTGCTGCTCAAAAAGGAAAGAACCGGGTTCGACGGCTCCGGAAGCGCAGCATTGGCGCCGAAGCAGCAGCCAATCACATAGCCCGTCGCCATGCCAACAGCTATCAGCGGCGGCAGCGGAAAATGAGATACGGCCGGTTTCCGGCGCATACGCAATCTGTTATGTCGCACATTCATCACCACTGACAGCTTATGAACGCGCGCTCATAACATGACAATTTACATAATGCGTTGTAGACATAATATAATACAAATCGAAAATGTTATCAAGTAGTTCGTCAGAATTTGTTCATTTTTGTTTATTATGACAAGAAATTATGTAAACAGCATTATGTAAACCACGCAACTGAGCAAAAGCAAATGCTCAGTATTTTCAGCAATGCATGACTATATTTCGGTAATCATCACGCCGGATACGCAATATATAGGTAATCACGCGCGAGTTATGTTAACCGTAGAGGTGATTACGAAGCGTAATATCTCTTCTGTTTCCGTTTTTTCTTCTTTGTTCTATTTCGTAACTTTTTATGAAAAATGCACGAACCGGCAATTGTGGCAACCAGCGCAGTCAGCAGCGTAATGGCCGTAGCGGCGCTAAAAATTTGCGTCCCTACGGCTGCTTTCAGAATGAGATATCCAATTGCCCAGATTGCCCATGCCATGGCTCCACCAAGCGCCCTCCCCTGCTCCGGCTGCGGCGAAAGCGCGCCGGCGGCAAGGCACGCGAGCCCGCAGCATATCAAAGCGGCGAGATGTGTGTCTACGCCGGGCAGCACATCGCGATTCATCGCCAACGCAGTCAGCCAGCCGAAAACCAGCGTGAGCCCAAGGCTGGCCAGACCGGCAGCCGCCGCGCGTGAAAGTACCGGCAGCCATTTTTGTTCTGTATTCAAAAAAACACCCCCTGCAGAACGTATGCATCACAGCATATTCCTG
>DBFWVW010000090.1:0-12945 GCA_048217285.1 Oscillospiraceae bacterium | reverse complement strand
GCGCCGCATCGCCCGGGAAAAGCGCTGGACCGACGGCAGCGTCGGCCGGTTCCTCTACGACTTTTTTGAGCAGCTCATCGCCCGCGACCTGCACCAGCTGGAAAAAATCGAGGATCGCATCGAGGCGCTCGAGGATCGGGTGCTGGCGCATGAGCTGGACGATTTCTCCGCGCCGATGACCGCACTGCGCAAGGAGACCATGGCTTGGTACCGCTACTACACACAGCTCGACGATGTCGCGTGCGAGCTGCGCGAGAACGAAAACGGCTTTTTCACCGACAGTGAGCAGCTGTTATTCCGAATGTTTGAGGACCGGGTGATCCGTCTGCGCGAGGAGTCGCAGCTGCTGCGCGAATCATGCACGCAGCTGCAGAGCCTGTTTCAGGCCGAGATCGACACGCGGCAAAACCGCATCATGCAGATCTTGACGATCGTGACGACAATCTTCCTGCCGCTGACGCTGCTCGTCGGGTGGTACGGCATGAACTTTGTCAGTATGCCGGAGCTGACATGGAAATACGGCTATCCGGTCATTGTCATCGTGAGCATCGTGACCGTGGGCATCAGCCTGTGGGTATGCAAAAAGAAAAAGTTCTGGTGACAAAAACACCGGCGGATGGGTTTCATCCGCCGGTGTTCTTTTATTTCCCCGCGCGCTCGGAAAAGTGATCCGGGTTTTCGATCGACGTCAGCCGCAGTGGGAATGCCTGCTGGCCGAGGTCTGCGTAGGTGATGATCCACTCGCCGGAGTCGATCATCATCGCCATCGTCAGCAGGTCACTGCAATCGACTGTTCCCTGCGCACCGACCGGCAGCGCGCCGGCATTCACACCGTCGGCGTCACCGAAATCGAGCACTTTGACCTCCAACGTTTTCGCGTCCTTGTCGCGCGAGAGCACCTCCACGCGCAGGTAGGCATAGCCTCCGTCGAGCGGGAGGTCGCTCATATCCGGGGCAGGGGTGGTCTCCGCCGCACCGCCGGCGGCGCAGCCCGTGCACAGCAGCGCGAGCGCGAGCAGCAGGGTCAAAACACGAACAGATTTCATGCGTTTTCTCCTTTCAAACCGTCGCGGTGCAGCTTGGCCGAACGCAGATACAGCGGGATAGCCGCGAGCTGCGCCGCCACCGACACCGCCACCATAGCCGGGATGCTCACATCATACAATACACCGAGCAGCCAACTGCCGAGAAACCAGAACACGCCGAATGCACACTCAAACACGCCGTAGCCGGTGGCGCGGCTGGCCTTGGGCACCATCTGCGTGACGGCGGCCTTCAAAATCGACTCCTGCGCGCCCATGCCGACACCCCAGAGGGCGATGCCCACGAGCAGCGCGCCGATGCTGTGGCACGCGAACACAAACACCGCAAACGGCGCCGACAGTATGGTCGACCACACGAGCGCCTGCACGCCCTTTTTGTCATACAGCAGGCCGAAAAACAGCGCCGCCACAGCGTCGACCAGCATCGCCCCGGCATACAGCAGCGGCAGCGACCCGCTGGTGACGAGCGCGGACGTCTCCGCGAGGCCGGAAGCGAGGTGCGTATACGTGCGCGAGACGTGCATGAGCACAAGCGAATAGTCGATGAAGCCGAACGCAAACAGGCTGATGCCCGCAATGTAGAGCACGAACTCTTTTTTCAGCTTGAACGGCACATATTCCTTCGGCTCGGGCTCAAAGTGCTCGGGATTCGGGAATTTCCGCTTCGTCACGAGCAGCAGCACAAGTGTGATCGCGCCCGGGATAGCCAGCACCGCAAAGCACGTGGAATAGACCTGAAACGTTGTACCATCGGTTTTGAAGAGCATCACGAGATACAGCAGCACCGGGCCGAGGAACGCGCCGATCTGGTCGAGCACCTCCTGAATGCCAAAGCTCTTGCCAACGCCCTCCTGTGAGGCTGCGAAGGACAAAATCGTATCCTTCGCGGGCTTCTTGATGGCCTTGCCCATGCGCTGGATGACGAGCAGCGCGCACGCCCAGACCCAGCCGTGCTCGCCGACGAGCGCAAGCGCCGGCACAGCCAGCACATCGAGCACGTAGCCGACGATCGTCATCGTCCAGTAATGCTTTGTTTTATCCGTGAGCTTGCCGAACACGTAGCGCAACGAGTAGCCCACGAGCTCGCCGAGGCCGGAGATGAAGCCGATCGTCCCGGCCGAAGCGCCCAGCAGCGTCAGATACGCGCCGCGGATGCTCGACGCGCCCTCGTGCGTCATGTCGGAAAACAGGCTCACAATGCCGAACAGCAGCACGAACGCCATCGCCTGCGAGTATTTCTTTTTCTGCTTACTCGCCATCGGTTGTGCCCTCTTTCACCATGGCCGTCATATTGGGAAACCCCGCCTTGCTCTCCGCCTTGCAGCGCTGATAGAGCACATCGAGCACGCGCGCGAACTCCGCGCGCTCCGGCTCCGTGAGCGGGGCAAGCAGCCAGTCGTAAAACCGCGTTTCGACGGCGGCCTTGGAATTTTTCAGCCGCTCAGCCTGCGCGGTGGCGTAGAGGCAGCGGCTGCGGCCGTCGGCAGGATTTGCCTCCCGGCGCAGATAACCCTTGGCCTCCAGGCTCGCCGTCTGGCGCGCGACCGCGCCCTTGTCAAAGCCCGTGATGCGGCACACGCCCGATTGCGTGATGCCGGGATTTTTGCGAATCGCGTGCAGCACGTCAAATTCGCCCGGGCCGACGCCCTCGGCGCGCAGCGTGCGCACGGTGAACTTGCTCACCTCGCGCGCGATCTTCGTGATCTTGCGTTTCGTAATGTCCACAGGCCCCTCCGGCGCAAAAAAGATGTAGCATCATCGAAAATAGATGATACTACATCTTTCTCGTTTGTCAAGCCCTATTTCAGTTCGGCCGTGAACACGATCGTGCGCCCGTCGGGACTCTCGGCGCGAATGGTGCCGTGGTGCCCCTCGGCGATGCTGCGCGCCATGGACAGGCCGATGCCGAAGCCGCCGCTCTCGGCGCTGCGGGCTGGGTCTGCGCGGTAAAAGCGGTCAAAGAGCCGGCCGAGCGCGGCCGTGTCGAGCGCGTCGCACCGGTTTTCCGTGCGGATCACAACACCGCGCCGCCCCTTTTCCAGCGAAAAGGAGATGGACGTATCCGGTGCGGCATACTTGACGGCATTATCAAGCAGGATGGACACAAGCTGCCGGATGGCATACTCGTCGCCGCAGTAGGTCAGCCCCGGCGTCACGCGCACGTCAAGCTTATGCCCGGCGGACGCCGCAAAATCGCTGAACGACTCCGCCGTTTCCGTAAGCGCGTCGCTGATCGGAAAGTCCGCCATCTGCAGGGGCGAGGCCTCCTCGTCCATGCGTGAGAGCGTAACAAGGGCGTTTACGAGCTCCGTGAGTTTTTCGGTCTGGTTTTCCGCCTTGTCGATCCACTTCTGCTGCCCGACCTCCATCTCCAGAACCTTCAGGCTCGTGGCGATGACGGTGATGGGCGTTTTAAGTTCGTGGGAAGCGTCGGTGATAAACTGCTTTTGCCGCTCGGACGCTTGGACGACCGGCGCGATCGCCCGACGCGAGCAGAGCACGACAATCACGTATACCAGCACCACGCACACAGCCATGGCCGCAAGCGACATCCACGCGAATGCCACGACCGCGTGCAGTTCCTGATAGCTATCGAGAAAGATGGCCATCCAGCGGTCGGTGTCTGTGTGGACGACGTAGTATTTATACCCCGCCGTATAGCCGAAGCCCGCGCCGTGGCGCAGCGCTGCGGTGAGATACTGCGCCGTGTCGTCCTCGGACACGGCAGCGATGTGCGTCAGATCCGCCTGTTCGAGATCGCCGTCGCCGTCATAGCGCAGGACGAAGTAGCGCGTAGAGTACGGCGTCTCGGGCGTGAAGGGATCGTCGGGCTTCTGCCCCGGCTTTCCGCCGTCGGGCGGGAAGCGCGGCACCGTGCCCTGATTGTCGCAGATCATCTGCAGCATCTGCGTCAGCTGCCGGTTCACGGAGACGTAGTTTGTCGCGTTTACCGTCACGCACAGCAGCAGCAAAACACCCGCGACGGCCAGCGTCGCGATGCGGATGAAGCGCTTGCGCAGCCGCTCAATCATGACCCACCTCCAGCACGTAGCCGAGGCCGCGGTTGGTGCGGATGGTCACGTTCGAGCCAATGCCTCGGAGCTTTTTGCGCAGGTTCGAGATATGCACCCAGACGACGTTGATCTCCGCGTCGCTGTCCCAGCCCCAGACGCGCTCCAGAATGCGCTCGGCCGAGAGCACGACCTTCGGCGCGCGCAAAAACAGCTCCATCACCTGAAACTCGCGCCCGCTCAGGCGCACGCTCTGCCCCGCGCACGAGAGCAGGCCCGTGCTGCAGTCGAGCCACACGTCGCCGAACGTGAGCACCGTCGGCCGGTACTCGCCGCCGCGGCGCAGCATGGCCCGCACGCGGCAGATGAGCTCATCGGGCGCGAAGGGCTTGGACAGATAGTCGTCCGCCCCGGCGTTGAAGCCCGTGATGCGGTCATCCTTCTCGGCCTTGGCCGTGAGCATCATGACCGGGGTGCGCACGCCCTCGGCGCGCAGCCGCTCGAGCACCTCGACGCCGTTGAGCTTTGGCATCATGACGTCGAGCACGACGGCATCGTAATCGCCCGTGACGGCGTATTCGTAGGCGTCAAAGCCATTGTAGACGGTATCGACCGTGAATTGATTTTTCTCAAAAAAGACGCTCAGCGCCTCGGCGAGGTCGCGCTCGTCCTCTGCGATCAGCAGACGCATGGTTCATCACCCGGCCCTATTCTAGGAGATTTCCGCCCGGAAAGCAAGCGCTTTCACAGCGCCTCGCCCGTCAGCTCGCGGCTGCAGGTGATGTTCAGATTGCCGTTGCGGCAGCGCAGGGCGTCGAGAAACGCCTTGGGCACCTGCGCATCGCGCAGCGTGACGCGGTACTGCAGCTCGTAGAGCGTGCCCATGTTGGCGGTCTTGACACGCTCGAGCGTGTGCGCAGTGGTATATGTGTCAAAGAGATCGTCGAACTGGCCGTCGTAGTCAAGGTTTTCCGGGATGGTGATCTTCAGCAGGCGCTCATCGGTGCGCCGGGTGCCGAAGTCCAGCTTCGTCAGCAGCAGGAGCACCGCCGCGATGAGGACGAAAAACACCGCCGCGAGCACGACATAGCCCATGCCGGTCGCAAGGCCGAGCGCCATGGCAAGAAAGATCACGCCGATCTCCCGCGCCGTGCCGTGCACCGAGCGAAACCGCACAAGACTGAACGCCCCGGCAACGGCCACGCCCGCGCCGACGTTGCCGTTGACGAGCATGATGACGATCTGCACAATCGCGGGCAGCACCGCGAGCGTGACGGCAAAGCTCTGACTGCACCTTGTGCGGTACATACTGATTAGAGCCGTGGCGATGCCCAGCACGAGCGACACCGCCGTACAGATGAGGAAGGCCGGGAGCGTGATCCCGGACACGAGGATAGATTCAAGCACTGCAGAGCGCCTCCTTTGAAAATGATTCAGTGGGAAAAATGTACGTTTTGTAGCACGCGCCGTACTTGGAAAACGACGTCTGGCGCGCGCCGATGTCCGTCAGCGCCCGGCTGAGCCACAGCGGACAGGCGCCGGGGAGCTTGAGCTCCATGAGGATCTGCCCCGGCGGCAGCAGCGGCGCGCCGTAATCGCCGCAGCGCAGATCGAGCGCCGTGGTGCGCCAGCGGATGTCCGTGTCGAACGTGATACGCACGGCCGGATCGTCCACACCGGCAAACGCCGTGCGGTCATAGGCGAGAAACACCTTCGGTTCGGCATGATAGGTGCGCTGGAACCACGCGATCTCGCGGCCGATCTGGCCGAGCGGCGCGGCACTTTTCCCAGTACGCAGAAATGCTGCCGCGTCCGCGGGTGCTGCCGTGATGCGGCGCTTGTAGACCACGCCGTCATACTTTTTCTTGATTTCGACAAAGACCCGGTCGCCGTCCGCCGGAACACCGTAGCTGCGCACGCGCAGCTTTTCCTTATAGGCCGGCTTTTCCAGTGACGCGCGGATGAGCCGCCAGTCGTCCGTGTCATAATAAAGGTTGCAGATCGTGTAGCGCTCGTGCACGTCGCGCTGAATATGGGGCGCGATGCGCGCGAGCAGAGCCGCCTGCTGCGCCGGCGTGAGAAAGTACTTCTGCTCATAGCGCGTGAAGCTGCATTGCATGGTATCGGCCATGTCGGTGGCCCCCTTTCTGCCGGTAGCGTACCTCCGCCGCCTAAAAAGAACCTAAAGAAAATTTCCGATTTTCCTTTAGGCAGCCTTTAGCTTGCCGGGGTATGCTGGCGCCAGAAACGAACAAGGAGGCAAACGGCATGAATCCAGCCAAGCGCATCCTGGCCGTGCTGCTGTGCGCGGCCCTTTTGATCGGCGTGCTGTGCGCGTGCGGAAAAACCGCCGGCACCGGCACCGATACCAATACGGCGGCCGACGATTCCATCGCGCAGCAGCTCTATGACGCGAAAGTGACCGCGCCGGATCTGACAAACGCGACCGAGATCACACTCTCCGGCAGCGACGATGTGACCATCACGAACGGCGGCGTGTACGTACTCACCGGCACGCTCACGGACGGCACGGCCAGCACCCTTACCGACGGCGACAGCTACGATTATGGCGACAGCTTCTCCTCTGCCGACGATGAGGAGCCGAACGCCTGCCTGTATTCCAAGAGCGATCTCACCATCGCGGGCGGCGGCACGCTCACCGTCACCATGGGCGGTCAGAGCACCGACGTCACGCTCGAGAGCCTCATCTACGGCAGCGGCGGCATGGGCGGCGGCATAGGCGGTCGGCCCAGCGGCGATATGGGCACACCGCCCGACAGAAACGGCGGCAAAGGCACCGTCCCGGACAATAAATCAGCTTCCCTTCTCCCTCCAAGATAGACAAAGGTGCGCCCCTGCACAGTTCGTGCAGGGGCGCACTGGGTAGTTTATGGGACAGCTCTTGTGCTACTCTGAGATCAAAGAACAGGATTTTGATTTGAGGAGGGGTTTTTATGAAGCATCCGATCGGTTTTTATGTACAGCCCGAAGCGCCCGAGGCAGAGGTGCACGCCCCGGCCGCGCAGCCGGAGACGGCGGCCGTGCCGTCGGTCGTGCGTGTGTACTTTCCCGAGCGCAGCCGCGCCTACAGCTACTATAACGACCGCTTTGACCTGCACGCGGGCGATTTTGTCTACGTCAGCGGCAAGCTCGCCGGTCAGCGCGGGCGCGTGACGGCGGCGGACTACAATTTCCGCATTCGGCTCGCCGATTATGAGCGCGTGATCGGTGTGGTGGATACGACCGTGCACGGCACGTTTTACGTGTTTGGCTCGCATATGCTCACGCTCGATCACGACGCGCTGCCGTATGCGCAGGTACGCAGCTGGTTTTTCCCGCCGGAGGCGGAGGGGGAATTTGTCACCGGTCACGGCCCCGGGCCGGAGTACGCGCTCGATGTTCTCGAGCAAACGCACGTGTCGAGCGACGTCGCCGAAAAGGGCGGCGCGTATTATGGCGAGAACCGGGTGGTCTATCTGTCGGTCGACGGCACGCAGGGGCACGCCATCGTGCAGGGCACTGTGCCGTATGAGCTCACGTTCACCTACACGGGCGGCACGGTCAGCGCACTCACGTGCACCTGTTATGAGACGGGGCTGTGCAAGCACGGTGCGGCCCTGCTGCTGCAGCTGCGCGAGACGGTCGATCTCCTCCGCGAGGAGCACGAGGAGGCGTTTGCTGCGAGCGACCGGTTCGCTGCCGTGAGTAAGAGCGTCTTTTCCCACTTTGCGATGGACGGCTCGGCGAGCGCCTGCATCACGCTGACATAACGCAAAAGCGCCCGAAGCTGCATTTATACGCAGCTTCGGGCGCTTGCTTCTTTATTGCTCCGCTGTGGGCGCTTGCCCATACACGCGCGCGTGCAGTAGCGTCTCGATCGCGCGCAACTCCGAGGCCGTGCGCGCACCGTCGGTCGTGAGCAGGTACATGGGGATCGGGCTGCCGCCCGGCGTGAGCGCCGGCTGCCGGTAGGGGTACGCCGCGTTGACGGTAAAGCCGTGGCGCTCATAAAACCCGATACGCCGCGCGGCCAGCTCCGTCTCCGGCAGCTCCGCCTCCAGACAGGCGGGCTTGGCAAAGCGCGAGAGCAGTGCATCGAGCATCTGCCCGCCGAGCCCGCCGCCGCGGCAGGCCGGGTCCACGGCAAAGTGCTCGAAAAAGACAAAGCTGTCAAAATCCCACGACGCCATCAGTGCCTGTACACCGCCGGACGGTGCGCGCAAGATGTCAATGCGATAGGCCCTGTCGGCAAGCAGCGCGCGCTGCCCCGCAGCATCCCGCCGCTCCCCGGCCGGAAAGCTCTGGGCCAGCAAGCGGCAGACCGTGTCAAAATCTTCCTGCTGCATACGTTCCAAGTGCATCATTCCGCGTCCTCCTGCATCTGGCCGCGCTCGCGATAACAATCGACGAACGTGTGCTCCACGCCACTGGATTTGTAGCCGACCATAGTGTCAAGACAGACGGAGTGGATGCTGTGGAAGATGCTCTTTTCAATGTCCGGATTCTTGCGCCGGAGCTCGCGCAGCAGCAGCTTGACCTCCTGCCGCTTGGAGCTGCTGCCGTCATTGCCGTGCGCGGCCGCGCGCTCGGTAAAGCGGCAGGCGCACTGGATGAACTCCAGCCCGTTATAGCGCTGCCAGGCAATGATGTCGTCCTCATGGATGCAGTACATGGGGCGGATAAGCTCCATGCCCGGGAAATTGCGGCTGCGCAGCTTCGGCGGCATGGCCTGCAGCTGCGAGCCATAGAACATACCCATGACGGTCGTTTCGACCACATCGCTGAAGTGATGACCGAGGGCGATCTTGTTGCAGCCGAGCTCGCGCGCCTTGCTGTAGAGATAGCCGCGGCGCATACGCGCGCAGAGGTAGCATGGAGACTGCTCGATCCCGCTCGTGACGTCGAAAATGTTTGTCTCGAAACTCGTGACCGGGATGTGCAGCAGCGCCGCGTTGCTCTCGATCTTCTGCCGGTTGACGGCGTTGTAGCCCGGGTCCATGACGAGGTTGACGATCTCGAACGGCACATCGCTGTGCCGCTGCAGGAGCTGCAGGAGCTTGGCCATGAGCATGGAGTCCTTGCCGCCGGAGATGCACACCGCGATCCGGTCGCCGGGGGCAATGAGTTCATACTGCTTGATGGCGGTGATGAACGGTGTCCAGAGCACTTTGTGGAATTTCTTCTGGATGCTGCGCTCAATCAGCTGATAGGGTTCGAGTTGTCTGCTCATGTTGTTCGCTCCTGATTCTCTCTGGTTTGACGATAGCCGCAGCATCGCGCTGCGGGCTTGGAAAAATACGCACTTTCCGCTCGCCGCAGTATATCATACCAGATTTGCAGGCAAAAGAAAAGCATCTGTTCCGACCGTTCATCCTACTTGCCAAATCCGGCGTGAGGCGCTATCATGGAGCCATCTCAACCATCAGGAGGCAGCACCATGCCCAAACAGGCACTGATCATGATCGATATGCAGCGGGGCTTTCTCGACAGCGCGTCCCCGCTGTGCATCCCGGCAGCGGAGGGAACCGTGCCCGCGTGCGCGGCGCTCATCGACCGCTGTCATGAGGCCGGCGTCCCGGTCATCTACGCCGTGCGGCACTACCGGGCCGACGGCACCGACGTGGAAAAGCCGCGCGCAGCCGCGTGGGCAGCCGGCGGCAAGCCGCTCTCGGAGGACTGCGCAGAGCACCTGTCGGACGCGTTTCCGGACGCGTTCACCGTCCGAAAGCAGGACTATGTGCTCGTCAAGCCGCGGTTCTCGGCGTTTTTCCACACGGAGCTCGACCTCATTTTGCGCCGGCTCGGCGTGCAGACCGTTCTGCTCGCGGGCACGACCACACCCAACTGCATCCGCACGACGTGCTACGACGCGATCTCGCTCGATTATGACGCCGTCGTGCTCTCGGACTGCACATCGTCCGTCACCGACGCCGTACAAGCGGCAAATCTCGCGGATATGCAGCGCATAGGCGCCGCCGTGTGCAGGAGCACGGAACTGACGCTCGCATAAACGCGCAGAAACAGAAATCATCCCCGGATGCGCTCCGCACCCGGGGATGAACTTTTCGGTCATGACGAAGTCGAGCTGCGCGTGATATTCAGCCCGCGCTCGCCGACCTGCACGCTGCCGTCCTTGAGCGAGACGAAGGGCGAAAAGTCCACCGTCTCCCCGCCGGACGTGATCGAAACCGTCACATCCGGGAAAATGTCGCTGACATTGCAGCCGATGACGAACGCATCGCCGTTCGTCTGCTCATAAAAGAGCGTCTTGGTGTCGGCCTCCATGTCATTTTTGTACAGGCGCACGGTCGCGCTCGGATCACGCGGGATGATGAGATAAAAGTCCCCGTCCGAAACATGGTGCACCGACAGATCTCTGCCGCCAAAATACGTCTGCCGGAAGAAGTCCAGATCCGTCGGCGCCAGATAGCCGAGGTAGGCCGCGGCATAGAGCTGGCCGTCCGTATACGGCAGGGTGCTCAGCGGATCCGGCGTCGGCGTCGGCGTAACCGCCGCCTCCTGCGTGGGGGTGGGCGTTGCATCCAGGGTCTGTGCCGCAGTGCCGCAGCCGGTCAGCAGCAGCGCGCACAGCAGAAGGGTCGAGAGGATCGTTCGCTGTTTCATGGGTCGCCATCCTTTCTGAATCTTGACTGTATGTTTACGCTTCGTGCGCATGGTCATAAATCGGCTGGATATCCGGCGGCAGGTTGTCCGGAAGCATGGCCTGCACGCCGTCCTCATTGCCGTCGCGCATGGCCTGCTCATAATACCAGCATTTGAAACGGATCATATCCAGAGACTTCTGCAGGCGCGCAATCTCGGCCTCCACCCGCTCGGCCTGCTGCACAAAGAGCGCGTGCCGCTGCGGATACGTGTCGCTGCCCTGCGCGCACCAGGCCATAAACTGCTTGATCTCCTTGATCTCCAGCCCGGAACGCTTCAGGCACTCGATCACGCGCAGCGCCTCGAGCTCCTGCTCGCCGAAGCGGCGGATGCCCGACGTGCGCGTCAGGGTCGGGAACAGGCCCTCTTTATCATAATACCGCAGCGTGGAGACCGGCAGCTCAAACCGCTCCGAAACCTGACCGATCGTATACATGGGATCACCTCGAAAAAAATCGCAAAAAGCGCTTGACCTAAAGTCAGCTTTAGGTTGTATGCTTATGGTATCAGATCTCAGCGGCGGTGTCAAGCCGCTCGGAAGAAGAAAAACGCTATGGCCAAAAAGATCCTCATTCTCAGCGCGAGCCTGCGCGCGGGCAGCAACTCGGAAGCGCTGGCAAACGCCTTCGCCGACGGGGCACGCGCCGCCGGGCACACGGTGGAGATCGTCTCGCTGCGCGGCAAGCAAATCGCTTTCTGCCGGGGCTGCCTCGCCTGCCAGACGCTGGGCAAGTGCGTGATCGATGACGACGCCGTCGCCATCACGGAAAAAATGCAGCACGCGGACGTGATCGTGTTCGCCACGCCCATTTACTATTATGAGATGAGCGGCCAGCTCAAAACCATGCTCGACCGCGCCAACGCGCTCTTCCCGTTGGACTACGCATTTCGCGACATTTACCTGCTCGCCTCGGCGACCGAGGACGAGCCGGACACCCGCTACGCTCTGCGCCAGACGCTCAATGCGCAGCGCACCGCTGACTACAAAGCCGGCACATACCAGCGCGCAGGCGGCGTGGTCGACCCCGTGCCGGAGGACGCTCCGTTTTTCGTCAAGGACTACCACGACTACTACAAGACGCCGCGCGGCTACCACCCGCGCTCGCTCAACTCCACCGGCGGCTGGAACGTCACGTCTCCGCTGTCGCTGCTCAACGCAAAGCTGCTCGCCTATGCCGACGAGATCCGCAGCGCCGTGCTCATGATCCATGGCGACAAGGCACACTCGTGCTACTTTAGCCGCGACGCCTTCGCCCGGCTCCAGGGCGACAACAAGGAGCTGCTGCTCATCCCCGGCGCCGTACACACCGATCTCTACGACCGAATGGACATCATCCCGTTCGACCGCATCGAAGCATTCTATCATCAGTATCTGAAATAAGGAGGCACCAGCATGGTCAAACAGACTGCGGGCAGAGACGCCCTGAATGATTTTGCACCCAAATTTGCCGCGCTCAACGACGACGTGCTCTTCGGCGAGGTCTGGTCGCGCGAGGGGCAGCTGCCGCTCAAGCTGCGCTCAATCGTCACGATCACGGCGCTCATCAGCAAGGGCATCACGGACAGTTCCCTCACCTATCACCTCACGACCGCAAAGCAAAACGGCGTGACCAAGACCGAAATGGCCGAGATCCTCACGCACCTTGCCTTCTACGCCGGCTGGCCGAACGCCTGGGCCGCCTTCCGGCAGGCAAAGGAGGTCTACGCCGACGACGGCACGGACGCAAACGGCGGCCTCTTCGGCCTCGGTAAGCCGAACACGGCCTATGCGCAGTATTTCACCGGTGAAAGCTTCCTCAACCCGCTGACCGACCCGACGAAGACCGTTTTCCTCGCAAACGTCACCTTCTCCCCCGCCTGCCGCAACAACTGGCACATCCATCACGCGAAGTCCGGCGGCGGCCAGCTGCTGCTGTGCACGGACGGTCTGGGCTGGTATCAGGAGGCAGGCAAGAGCGCACAGGCCCTACACCCCGGCGACGTGGTGACCATCCCGGCCGAGGTCAAGCACTGGCACGGCGCGCAGAAGGACTGCTGGTTCAACCACATCGCCATCGAGTGCCCCGGCGAGGAGACGAGCAACGAGTGGCTGGAGCCCGTCACGGACGCGGAATATGCAGCGCTCGACGCCGACTGTGCACAAAACCCGTGAATTTGGGCTTCCCGGCACACATTTTCTGCATACCGCCACTTGTTCTTCTCCCGATAACCGTGGTATGATATAGCAT
>DBFWVW010000009.1:0-3600 GCA_048217285.1 Oscillospiraceae bacterium | reverse complement strand
TCCTAAGCGGAAGGCCGTTGGTTCGAATCCAATTTGGGGTGCCAGAAGCAAAGCCGAAAGCCCTTGATTTCACAGGGCTTTCGGCTTTTCGTCTTTCGCAGCGCTTTGCATATAAAAACGGCCCGGCCGCGCGGATGCGGCCGGGCCGTTTTTGCACTTGTGGATGTGGCGCGCGCGTCAGAAACTGCCGCTGCGGCCGTGGCCGCCGCCGCCGGAGAAGTCCGACCCGCCGCCGGAATTGTCGTTGTCGCGCTCGATCTTGCGGCGCGTCACGGTCGTGTGGGTGTAGACATCGTCGCGCCGCGTCAGGTGCAGCCCCTCGAGCGTGACGTAGGCGCGCGCCTCGGTCTGGCGGCGCACCGAGCGCATCTTCCACTTCAGGATCAGGCAGACGATGAGCGCGATGACGCACGAGATCACCAGCGCGATGACGAAGTTGCGCGGCAGCTGCTCCCACGAGAAGCCGCCGGAGCCGGGCGCGAGCAGGTCGGCGCAGCCGTCGATGTAGTCCGAAAAGCCGTCGTACCAGTCGTCGTCACGGAAGTCGTCGAGGAAATCGTCCTCGAGCCGCTGCAGAGCGGCGCTGGAGAAGATGGGCTCCGCCTTGTCGCCGTAGACGAAGGTGGCGTATTTGCGGTTCGTCATACTCAGCAGCAGGAGAATGCCGTCGCGGCCGTCGCCGACGCCGAGCGTGTTGTCGTGGTAGAGCGAGTAGGACGCCGTCTCCACATCCGAGAAGCCGTAGTCGGCATAGTCGTCCACGGTGAGGATGTACACGCCCACGCCGCTGCGCTGCGCGAGGGCGGCGGCGCGCTGCGCGAGCTCGGTCGTCTGCCGCTCGGTGAGCAGGCCGGCCTCGTCCGTGACATAGCCAAGCTGCGCGCTCGTGGTGTAACCGGTCGTGTCACCGCCGGAGGTTCCGGCGCCGCCGGACACCGCGCCCGAAGCGAGTACGCCGCGGCTCTGGCAGGCCAGCGCGGGCACCGTGAGCGTCACGGCCAGCAGCAGCATAAGCAGCAGGGCGGTCAGTTTGCGTTTCATATCCGTCGCCTCCTTAATAGAGCAGCAGCTGCAAAATTGCAGTCAGCGCCACCGTGAGCGGGGCCGTGATGGCGGCGAACAGACCCCAGAAGCGGCCGCGGTCCGTCGGCAGGTCGCCGACGAGCTTGCCGGTCTGACCGTTCATGGCGAAGAGGAAGTCCTGCCCGTTCCACTTCGTGCTCAGCATCCACACCGGCAGCAGCGCATAGTGCACCTTGCCACGCCGGAGGGAGATGTCCTCATGCTCGGGTATGCACGTGCCGTAGCCGGTGACGGTGTCGCGCAGGGCCTGCGCGAGCGTCTCGCGGCAGCGGGCGTCGGCCCGGTCGCGGCTGTCGTCAACGGACACGTCGTATTTATCGGCCAGATAGCCCGGCAGGTACGCCGTGGAAAACGGCTGCAGCTGCGCATAGTCAAACGGTTCGATGGAGTCCATGTGGTCGTCGGGCATCTTGCCGGATGCGTCCACCGGGATCTTCTCGAACGCGAGCGACCCGGCGCGCAGCACGTTGTAATGCATGGTCGAGGTGATCTCATAGTCGCCGGATCTGTGTACCGTTGTGTTGCTGGCCCGGTAGCTGGCCGAGCCCTCTGCCCCGCCGTCAAACAGCCAGAACGGGACGTACACGCCCTGAATCTGCTCGATGTGGTTGGCGGACGTGAACGATTTCGGCAGGAAGGGCTTGCCCTTGTAGTGCGCCCGGAGCGCCTGCACGGCGTCGTCCTTCGTCAGGCGGAAGGGGAGGATAAAGTCGGGCCGGAGCGCGCCGGAAAACTGGCCCGGCACGACCGTCGGGTTGCCGCAGTAGGGGCAGGACGTGGCCGCGGTGCTCTCGTCACAGATCAGCTCCGCGCCGCACGACGGGCAGCTGTAGGCCCGCAGAGTGCCTGCCTCCGCGCCCCAGTCACGGCTGAGGCCGGAGGTGTCCCAGTCGCCGGCGTCGCCGGACTGTGCGGCGGCTTGCGCGGCTTCGGCCTTGGCGGCGGCGGCCGCGTCCGCTTTTGCGTCGGCCGCCTGCTTGGCAGCGGCAGCCTCGGCTTCCTTGTGTGCGTAGAGCGCTTCGATGTCCGCAACGTCGAACGATGAGCCGCAGTAGTCGCACTCCAGCTTCCCGCTCTTGGCCGAATAGTGCAGTGGGCCGGTGCACGCGGGGCACTGATAGTTCGTTACCTGGGTGGGCATGGCGAATGCCTCCTTTCGTCCGGGTGGGTGTTACGGCTGGATGTCCCCGTCGTCAAACGGGTCGCCGCACTCGGGGCAGAATTTCGGCGGGTGAGCCGGGTCGTCCGGCTCCCAGCCGCACTTGTCGCATTTGTACTTCGGCGTGCCGGCCGGGCGCGGACGGCCGCACTCGGCGCAGAACTTGCCCTTGTTCACCGCGCCGCAGCTGCACGTCCAGCCATCGTCCGCAGGGGCCGGCCGCGGCCGGCCGCAGTTGCCGCAAAACTTGCCGGTGTTGCCCGTCTGGCCGCAGGCGCACGTCCAGCCGCCGGCTGCCGGCGCTGCCGCCGGGGCGGAGGGCTGCTGCGCGGCCTGCTGCTGACCCATGGCGTAGAGATCCTGGGCGCGGACGCCGCCCATCTGCCCGGCCATGCCCATGCCCATGAACGCCATGGCCGGGCCGGTGGCCGTGTTGGACGCGGCCGCCTTCATCGCGTCGCCCTGCGAGCGCGAGAGCATTGCCGCCGCGCGCGTGGGGTCCATATAGGCCGCGTCGCGCTGCATATCCTTGATCATCTGCTCGTCGGCCTCGTCCGCCTTCACGGACGAGACGCCGAAGGCCACGATCTCGAGGCCGCGGCGGTCGCGCCACTGGGCCGAGAGCTCCTCGTTGAGCGCCGCGGCGATCTCCTGCGTGTGGCCGGGCAGCGCCGAATAGCGGATGTCCATGCCGCTGATGCGCGCAAACGCCGGCTGCAGCGCCGTGAGCAGCTCGCTCTTGAGCTGGCTGTCGAGCGTGTCGCGCGTGTAGTCCTCGGTCACGTTGCCGCAGACATTGGTGTAAAACAGCAGGGGGTTTGCGATGTGGTAGCTGTACTCGCCGAAGCAGCGGATGCCGATGTCGATGTCGATACCGGCGCGCGGATCCACCACGCGAAACGGCACCGGGCTCGGCGTGCCGTACTTATTGCCGGTCAGCTCCTTGGTGTTGAAATAGTAGATGCGCTGGTCCTTCGGGGCCTCGCCGCCGAAGGTAAAGCGCTTGCCGATGTTGCGGAACACCCGGCCGATGCTCTCGCCGAGATTGCCGGCAAAGATCGACGGCTCGGTGGACGCGTCATACGTGTACTCGCCCGGCTCGGCGCAGACCTCCACGACCTTGCCCTGCTCGACGATGAGCATACACTGCCCGTCGGCGACCGCGATGCGCGAGCCGGTGGTGATGATGTTCTCATCGCCGTGCGTGTTGCTCGAGCGGCGGGTGGTTTTTTTCTGTCCTTTCACCGCCAGCACGTTGGCCGGCAGGGCCTCGCAGGTAAAAAATTCTTTCCACTGGTCAGCCAGAACGCCGCCGGCCGCACCGGCGGCAGCTTTGATCAATCCCATAAACAAGCTCC
>DBFWVW010000089.1:0-25363 GCA_048217285.1 Oscillospiraceae bacterium | reverse complement strand
CATATGCCCGAGCGCCGCCGGCGTGCGCAGCGCCAGCGCGTCGCGCAGCGCCAGCAGTTTGCGATGCTGCGGCAGCGACTGGTGCAGTTCAATCCACGCCATGCCCCGGGCCGCGCGCGGGCGCATATCGTTTCCGCTTTTCCATCCCGACGCTCCTTCACCTCCTTTGGTTTACATAACGCTAGCGAATGCCGTTTCAGCTGCGTTTTTGCTGCTTTCCCGGCGGAACCGGCCGTTTGCGGCCGCATGGCGTCAGAAGCGGCCCCTTCTATTTCCATTTTATTATGCGTTTGCATATATGTCAAGATAATTATTGTGTACATAACGAAATATATTTTGCACCGTTTCCGCACGTCTGCGTATTCACGACTGGATTTTTGTTTGTGAAGGTTTACATAATGCGATTTGCAAATCCTGTCGAGATCTCTGTATCCCCACTTTCCGTGCCAAAACCGGTTCCCGTCCGGCCGCTGTGCCCCACAAAGGCTGGAAGAGAAAGCGAAAAAGGTTGCAATTTCGTAACAGCTGGTGTAAGATATGCAATTGTGTGTGTATGTTATGTCAACACAAAGAAAAAATCCGGAACGGAAGGAGCCGTCTATGAAGAAACGAATCCTCAGCCTGGCGCTGACGCTGTGCCTGCTGGTGGGGCTGCTGCCCTGCCTGACGATGGGCGCTGCGGCGGCCAGCCGGGTCGATGCCGCGCCGTATGCGAGCGTGGAATATACGAAGGACTCCGACGTGAAGGTGGGCACGGTCCGCTACATCTCGCAGGTGCCTGACTATACCGATCAGTTTTGCCCCGAGTACTGGGGCAGCTATGTGGGCTATGCGAATCATGAGTGCTTCACGGCGTGCATCTCCATGGCGCTGTCGTACCTCGGCATCGACGCCACGCCCGGCGCGCTCGGCGATTACTGGCGCAGCCGCGGCCACTACGGCGCGCCCTTTGCCACGACGCCGGATGATGTTGCCTTCAGCGGCGCGACGTACAGCAAGACCTCGCTCGCCGAGTCGATTGCGCGCTATGTCGGCGGTGAGGGCAGCTACAGCCCGCCGATCATCCACCTCAACGGCTACTCGGCCAACGGCCACTATGTCATGATCATCGGCCAGGTCTCGGCCACGGAGTACCGCGTGCTCGACCCGGCTGTCCAGTCGATCTACACCATGACGCTCACCAACGGCAGCACGGTGAACTATTTCAAGGGCAGCGAGCGCGTCACGGAGGCGGTGCAGTATTTCTATCCGGTGCACCACTGGAGCACTTGGACGGCCATTGAGACGGACGACGGCGCCGTGAACATGGAGCGCACCTGCGCGACCTGCGGCAAGACGGAGACGGCCAAGATCCCGGATCCCTGCATCGGTGACAAGTACTGCGCCGGCGGCGTGTTTGACGATATGCCGGCAGCAGACGACTGGATGCACACAGGCATTGACTACTGTGTACTCTTCGGGCTCATGAGCGGCATCGGCGACGACCGGTTCGACCCGGAGGGGGAGACGACGCGCGCCATGCTCGTGTCGATGCTCTACCGCTTGGCTGCGGAGCCGGACGTGTCCGAACTCCCGGAGCTCCCGTTTGAAGATGTCGTGGCCGACAGCTGGTATGCCGATGCCGTGCGCTGGGCCTATGCCAACGAGGTCACCGTCGGCGTGGATGACACGCACTTTGCGCCCGATGACCGTCTTACGCGCGCGCAGCTCGTCACGATGCTCTACCGTGTTTTCGGCCCGGAAAAGGGCGTCCGCCCGCGTGCCATCGGCGGCTATGAGGACTGGGACAGCGAGCCCGATTGGGCGTTTTCCGCCACGACGTGGGCTGTCTCCATGGGCATCCTCTACGGCACGAGCAGCACGGAGCTGAGCCCGAATGCCGGCGCCAGCCGCGCGCAGCTGGCCGCCATCATCATGCGCACTTGCCAGCTGCAGGGCGAGCTGGATTCCTGAAAAATCTGGACAAACGGGTAGAAAAGTTTCGACAAGTGTGCAAAAATGTTACAAAACATCTATAATGACCAATGAATTGCGGTAACAGGTGGGTTACTATAGGGCCAGAAAACAGCGCCGGTATTTGTCCGGCCGCAGGAACGGAGGCACACTTCATGAAGCAGAACCGGACGCGCACGGCGCTTGCGGATGCATACCTGCGTCTGCTCAACGATTACACGATCGACCGTATCACGGTCAAGATGATCACGGATGCTGTGGGCTGCAGCCGCAAGACGTTCTACTATTATTTCACGGATGTTTATGTGCTCACGCAGTATGTGTTTGAGCTGCGCGTGCAGCATTTTCTGGGCACGAACGGCAATTTTGATACCATGCGCGAGGGCTTTCTGACTTTGGCGGCGAACCTCTCGAACGACCGGCAGGCCATCCTGAACATTTATCATGGCTATGGCAAAGAAGAGCTGGAGCGCTTCACGTGGGAGACGAGTGATTATTATGCCCGCCAGGTCATCACGCGCTACGCGCAGAATATGGACATCGCGCCCGAGGACCTCGAGGCGATCATCCGTATGTATACGGACATGATGTTTGGTATGCTCATCGACTGGATCAACAACGGCATGGAAGGGGACTATTCCCGCAAGCTGGACATTGCGCTCACGGCGCTCATGCCGGTGCTGCGCGCCAACTGCCGCAGCGCAAAAGCGGCCGCCGGCCAGTAATCCCCCCCTGAAAAAAAGAAAAGCCGCCCACGGCTGCTGTGCCGTGGGCGGTGCGCTTTCAACGGACGAAAAAATGCCCGGACTTCTCATGAAGTCCGGGCATTTTCGTCCCAAAATCACTGTTCGCAAAACTGCATCAGCACGGTTGCGACTTCGGCGCGCGTGCCAATGTTCTGCGGCGCGAGGGTGGTGGTGGATGTGCCGGTGATCACGCCAGCGCTCACGGCCCAGGCCATGGCCTCGCGTGCCCATGCCGCTACGCTTGCCTGGTCCTGATAACCTGCCAGCGCGCCGTCGGAGCCGGAAAGCTGCTCATTGCGGCCGGCGTAACCGTAGAGCATGGTCACCATCTGCTCGCGGGTCAGCGCTTCGTTCGGTGCAAACTGCGTCGCGGACACGCCCGCGATCACGCCCGCGTTGTAGGCCCAGATGACGGCGTCCGTGTACCAGCTCCCGCCCGCGTCGGTAAACGGGCAGCTCAGCCCGTTTGCCGACGGGGAACCTTCGAGCGCATAGAGCACCTGCGTGAACATGGCGCGGGTCATCTGCGCGTCTGGCTGGAAGCGGTTGCTGCCGGTGCCGTACATCAGCTTGCCATATTTGACGTAGTCAACGCTTGGCGCATACCAGGCGTCCGCACCCACGTCGTCAAACAGCCCCGCATAGCTCACGGTCTGTTTGTTTGCCATGTAGTCGTCCGGCAGACTGCGTAGCCAGGCAAGCCCCGGCTCGCCGCAGTGGGCAAGGCCGATCACAAGCAGGTTCGCCAGCAGTGTCATCGTGGTGCCGGGGTACTTGAGCGCCATCTTGGACAGCCGCGGCGCGAGCATACCCATAGCGGCCTCGATGCCCGCAAGGTTATAGGTCAAAACGCCGTTTTCCTGCAGCGCCTCGACCAGATAACCGGTCAGGAGCTTCGCGGCTGTGCCGTTTTTGATCATGCCGGGGATGGTCAGCGAGTAGAAGAGCTTCTGCCAGTTGTCCTGCACCTTTTGCGCGAAGCTCTCAGCCACGCCGGAGGTGTTCTTATCGGCCGCGCCGAAGATGTCCGCCAGCGTAGCGATCAGGAAGTCCTGCATATTTTCCGCATAGTCGGCGCGTGAGGAGGCGAGACACGTCGTGATCGCCTCGCAGAGGTCCGCGTAGAAATCCTTCTGCGTCATGTTGATCTTGAAGATCTTGCCCAGATCACCGCTCGTGATGTCCTTCGGGTCGATGCCCCAGGCCTGGAAGTGGTCGGGCCAGTAGATGCCGCCGTTGTTCGGGATCTTCACGAATTCCTTGAGCATGGCGGCCTTGTAGCCGAGATAGTTGTCGTCGCCCTTGGTCGGCACGACACGGTCGACGCCGTAGCGGGCGAAGTCCCAGTTGTCGAATGCGACGTAGGTTACGAGGTCGTTTTCGTTGACAAGATTCTGAATGTTGTCATACACGCGTCCCTGCACCTGATTTTTCATCGCGCCCATGGGCGGCTCATAGCAGTAGCAGTACAGGTCATGCGGGCTGAGGCTGACGCCCTCGCCGAGGCTGTAACCGTTGTCGAGCGCGCCGCCGACCATGTTGGACACGGCTGCGCCGCGGCTGTAGCCGGCGATCCAGATCTTCAGCCGGCCGGAGATGCCGGTGTCGGCGATGTAGCTGCGCAGGTAGTCGAGCACCTGGTCGCGGCCGAGGGCGAAGCCCTTGTGCTCGCCGGAGGCATCGAGCCGGGCATTGCCGCCCCACTCGGCGTGATAGTTGTTGCCGCGCACGCCGACGGCGATGAGCGTGTAGCTGCCGCCGTTGTCGCGGATGGTCTTGCTGGCGCAGCTGATGCCAATGGAGTCGGACTCGGCGGGCTGGAACATCCATTTGTTCGACCGGATGTTTTCAAAGCCGCACTGTTCGGCCATGGCCACAAAGTTGCGGTTGCCGGTGGCGTAGCCGTCCGTCTTTTCGGAGTCCTTGCTCGTGTAGGCCGCGAACGCGAGGCCCATCGACATCAGCGCGAGATCCTTGCGGTACGTGTAGCCGCTTTTTGTAAACAGATCGTCGCTGTAGACGAAGTCCGCCTCGTAGTCGTGGGTGTCGACCCCGTGACCGGAAGCGTAGCGTACCGTGACAGTCCTGGCACCTCCCGTGTCCGCCGCGGCGGCGGCCGGCACGAGCGACACAATCAGCACCAGACACAGCAGCAGGCTGATGATGCGCTTTTTCATGTTTTTTCTCCTCCCATTTGTCGTTGGTCTGCAAGTTCAGATACAACCAATTTTATTATACGTATAAAAAATGTAAATAGCAAGTAACAACTACCAACTGTCTGTTCAGGATCGGCAAAAAGTGCCCCGCAGCGTCCATGGACGCTGCGGGGCAGAGCACTTTGTTTGTTTATTGCCGGAACATCGTGTAGGCGCGGCCGTCGCCCACGGCGTCGGCGATCATCATACGGTCGCTGAGCACGGAAAAGCGGTAAAACGCCACAGCGTCGTCGCCCGTGCCGGCACAGATGGCATCGTCGCGCAGGGAGCAGTCCTTTCCGCTCAGACCGGGCAGGGAACACGTCACGGTGCCGTCGTCCGCGACGGCCAGCTCGCCCGCGTCACTGCTCCAGCTGCCGGTCAGGAACGCCTGCGCGTAGCTGTCGTCGCGCATGATGACCTGATTGGCGTCGGAAAAGCCGATGAGCTCCATGAGCCTCTGCGCGGCCTGTGCATGGGTCATGCCGGTGGCCAGCGCAAGCTGCTCCAGATCATCGCACAGGTGCGCATTGGTGAGAAACAGGCGCTTGTCGCTGTCGGAATAATTGCGCGCGGCGAGCACGGTGTATTCGGCCAGCGCGCTCTGGTAGTCCTGCGCGCTGTAGGCATTGGCGGCCGCGGTGTAGATCTGCGGCAGACTCTTGGCCTCCATGGCATCGAGCACACCGCTGTAGGTTGCCAGATCGGTGTCGGTGTATTTTTCGTGCAGATCGTCAATATACATGAGTGTCTGCGTGTATTGCCCGGCCTGATAGAGCCGGCCGGTGCGAATGATCTCCGTGCGCAGGTCGTTGTCCCCGGAGGAAAAGAGCTTGACATCGCGCCGCAAAGTCTCGGCGGTGTCAAACTGGAAGCTGCAGATCGCGTCCTTGACGCTGTTGTTGACGGCGGCGTCCTGCGAGGCAACGACGGCGAATCCCGCGCCGAAGGCGATGAGCATGATGGCGATGCCGATGAGCAGTGCGCGCAGACGCTTGTTTCGCCAGATTTTTTCGTGCAGGACCGGCCGTCCGCACTGCGGGCAGCGGCGTGCGCTCTGCGGCAGTTCCGTGTGGCATTCGCGGCATTGCATATGCTTCCCCCCCTCGCGATGGTCGCGCCTTTTCAACAGAAAACCGGCGCAACGCTCATTATAGCCGATTCCGGCGCACAGTGCAAGCCGCCCGGCTGGAAAAGCAGCGGAAATCTGTCAGGAACGCGCTAAGAAAGCGGCAGGGAAATTGCGCATTGGGCGATGTTTGTCCGCTTGACATCCCGTGCAAAACCGGTAAAATAAACCTGTAACCGGTATTGCCACCAACCATCCGGCGCCGAAATGTGTGTGCGGCGGCGGAACATCAAGAAAGGGGTAAAGTAGCATGAACGCAAATGCATTCGTCCACTGGGGCCTCGGCCTCGCATCCGACATTCTGGAGATCTGCAAGGAAGGCAAGGCTGCCGCGATCGTTGACGCGATCGACAAATGGTATCCCGAGCTTCTGTAAGCAGAAACAGGAAAAAACGGTCCCCCGGAGCGTCCGCTCCGGGGGATTTTTCGTGTCGAACGTCGTTGATTGGGTGAATAACCACACACGCAGAGGTTGAAATCCGGCGAAAGGCGCGCTATACTATCATCGGATCAGAGCCACCTCTGGTGATCGTTTTCTAAGGAGAATATTCTCATGCAGAAGTTTGAAAAGCGCAGCCCGGTCGTCGTGACCGAGGTTACGACCAGGCACGAGCTGCGCCAGTTTATGCAGTATCCCAATCGGCTCTATGCCGATAATCCGAACTATATTCCCTCGTTCTATGGCGATGACCTCTCGGACTGGACGCCGGGCAAGAACCCCGCGTTCGACTATTGCGAGGCCCGCTGCTGGCTGGCCCGGCGCGATGGGGAGATCGTCGGCCGCATTGGCGCGATCCTCAGCCACAAGGCCAATGACAAGTTCGGCACGCACCGTATGCGCTTCAGCCAGGTGGACTTTGTGGACGATTCCGAGGTCTCGGCGGCGTTATTCGGCGCGGTCGAGCGCTGGGCGCGCGAAAAAGGGTGCGACCAGGTCCACGGCCCGCTCGGCTTTACGGATATGGACCGTGAGGGTATGCTCGTCGAGGGCTTCGACCGTCGGAGCCTGTTCATCACAAACTACAATGCGCCCTATTATCCCGAGCACCTGACCCGCCTTGGCTACCGCAAGGATGTCGACTGGATCGAGTACCGCATCTCGGTGCCTGCGCCGGGCAGCGCAGAGGCTGAGCGCCTGCACAAGCTCTCGGAGTTCATCCTCAAGCGCAAGCATCTGCACGTGGCCACACTGCACCATAAGAGTGAGTACGGCCCGTTTGTCCGCCAGGTCTTTGAGTTGGTCAACGCGGCCTATGCGCCGCTCTACGGCGTCGTGGAGCTTTCGGATGAGCAGATCGAGCGCTACGCCAACAAGTTCATCCCGCTCGTGGATCCGGACTTTGTCTGCTTTGTGCTAGATGAGCAGGACAAGCTCGTTGCCTTCGGCGTCACGACGCTGGATCCCTCGCCCGCGCTCAAGCATTCCGACGGCCGCCTGTTCCCGTTCGGCTGGGCAGAGGTGCTCAATGACCTGCACCATGGCGACACGCTCCTCATGCTGCTCACGGCTGTGCGTCCCGATCTGCAGACCGAGGGCATCAACGCCGTCATGATGGATCACGTCTGCCAGAGCTGCAACCGCCATGGCGTGCAGTTTGCCGAGACCGGCCCCATGCTCGAGCTCAATGACCACATTCTCGCGCAGTGGAAGCGCCTCGAGAAAGAGCAGCACAAGCGCCGCCGCTGCTTCATTAAGGACCTGAACCACGATGTCAACGCGGCCAACACTGCCGCGGCGCAGGCTGAGACCGCTGCCCCGGAGCAGACTCCGGCTGCGGAAAACGCCGAATAACGAAAAGGAAATTACGCAGCGCGCCGGCCATTCTGGCCGGCGCGCTGCTGCGTTTTGCAGCCAAAAGCCGTCCGGACGCAAAAAAGACGCTGCCAGCGGCAGCGTCTTTTTCATATGCGGTTACTTTCTCAGCCCTTTGCGCGCTCAAGGTACTCGCCCACGCGGGTGTCGACGCGGATGCGGTCGCCCGGGTTGATGAACAGCGGCACCTTGATCTCAGCGCCGGTCTCCAGGGTGGCGGGCTTGGTGGCGTTGGTGGCCGTGTTGCCGGCAAAGCCCGGATCGGTGTCGGTCACTTCGAGCTCGACGAACGTGGGCGGCTCGACCTGGAACACCTTGCCCTTGTAGGAGCTGATGACGCACTCCATGTTCTCCTTCACGAAGCGGAAGTTGCTGCCGAGGGCGCTCTCGTCGATGGGGACGAGCTCATAGGTCTCGGGATCCATGAAGTAGTAAAGGTTGCCGTCGTTGTAGCTGTACTCCATCGTCTTGCGGTCGATGGTGGCGCTCTCGAACTTGGCGGTGGGGTTGAAGGACGTCTCGGTCACGGCGCCGGTGATGACGTTTTTCATCTTGGTGCGCACGAAGGCCGCGCCCTTGCCGGGCTTGACGTGCTGGAACTCGACGACCTGCATGACCTGGCCGTCCATCTCGAAAGTAACGCCGTTGCGGAAATCGCCTGCAGTAATCATATAGGAATCCTCCTCAAGAATGATCAAAATCAAAAATCTTATACAGTTTACACGATTTTGCGTGGTTTGACAAGCGGGTATTTACAGAATGATGAGATTTTTCGGGCTCCGGGTGAGAATTTCGGCCCCGTCGGCCGTCAGGTGCATCACATCCTCGATGCGCACGCCGAATTTTCCGGGCAGATAGATGCCCGGCTCTGCGGAGATCACGGTGTGTTCCGGCAGCTTCACGTGCACACCGGGGGCGGCGATGGGGTGCTCGTGGATGTCGAGGCCCAGACTGTGGCCGAAGCTGTGGCCGAAGTATTCGCCGTAGCCCGCGTCGCTGATGACCTTGCGCGCGGCGGCGTCCACGCGCTCGCCGGTCACGCCGGCCTTCGCGGCAGCGATGCCGGCCAGCTGCGCATTCAGCACGGTCTGGTACACGCTGCGCATTTCGTCGGTCGGCATACCGACGGCGACGGTGCGCGTCATGTCTGAGCAGTAGCCGTTTTTGCGGCAGCCGAAGTCCATCGTCACGAAGTCGCCCGCGGCCACGCGCCGGTCACCGGGCACGCCGTGCGGCATACTCGTATTCGGGCCGGTGAGCACGATGGGGTCGAAGCTCGTGCCCTCTGCACCGAGACGCAGCATACGGTAGATGAGCTCGGCCGCGATCTCACGCTCGGTCATGCCGGGGCGGATGACAGTACAGATCTGCGCGAACGTCTCGTCCGTGATCTGCTGTGCCTGATACATCATTGCCAGCTCCTCCGGCTGCTTGGCTGCGCGCAGGTTGCGGATCAGGTTCTGCGCCGGCTGGAGCTTCAGACCGAAGAGCTGCTCATAGGCCGTGAACTCGGCATAGCTCGTCGTCTGCTCCTCACCGCCGAGGATCTGCACGTTTGCCTCGCGCAGGATGCCCTGCACGAGCGTGCGCATCGGCGCCTCGCGCGAGCACAGTAGCACCTGCGCGATGCCGGTCAGCGCAGCACGTGCGGCCTCAATGTAGCGGGCGTCGGTGATGAAAAATGCCTGATGCACCGTCACGATCACGGCGCCGTCCGAGGACGGGAAGCCGGTGGCGAACCGGCGGTTGTTTTCGTCGGTGAGCAGGATGGCGTCCAGATGCGCCTGCGTCAGCGCGCGCTGGATGCGGGCAATGTTGTTGAGCATGAATATACACCTCCGTGGGAATGCGTTTGTGTTTCAGGATTGCGTGCCCGTGGCCGGGTCGGCCAGGGCAAGATCGTCTGTGGTCAGCGGGGCATGCAATACGTCGCCGTCCGCTTCTTCAAGTCCGACGGCCGACACGCCGTCGAGCGCCGTGCCCGTCAGCACCAGACAGGCCAGCGCCTGCGTGCGCACGATGCCGGTCGTCGTGTCAGAGCCTTTCACCGTCAGCCAGAGCGTGCCCGCGTCGTCGATGCGGTAGCCGCCGAATGTCAGCCACCCGCGCACGGGATTCGTGCACGTGCTGTCACTTGGCGTTGCGCCGAGCGCGTCGATTGCGACCTGCACCGGATCCGTACCGTCGGGCACGACGACTGTCTCCGTCTGCAGGAGGGCGGCGCCCTCTTTTGCGATGCGGTATACCGTCACGGTCTGCCGTTTGGCGCAGCCCGCGCAGCTGAGTATGAGCGCAGCTGCCAACAGCAGGGGAAACCATCGCTTCATGTCTCCGCCACCTCCTTTTGCGCCGTGTCCGCCTCCGCGCGCGGGAACGTCACGGTAAAGCGCGTGCCGTGCGGTTCCACACCGTCGACGGTCACGGTGCCGCCGTAGAGCGCGGCTGCGTCGTGCACGATCGACAGGCCAAGACCGCTGCCGCCGTGCTCGCGCGAGCGGGCTTTGTCCACGCGGTAGAAGCGGTTGAAGATGTTCGGCCGGTCGGCCTCTGGGATACCGATGCCGGTGTCGGCAACGGACAGGACGCTCTGGTCGCCGTGCGTTTCGACGCGCACGGTCACGTCCCCGCCCGGGAGATTGTACTTGATGGCGTTTTCCACGAGGTTAAACACGATGTGGTAAATGTCGTCCTCGGATGCGCGCACGGTCACGCCCTCGCTCATGAGGCACGTGAGCGTCACGTCGCTCTTGTCGGCCAGCGGCCGCAGCAGATGCAGCGTCCCGTGCACGGCCTGCTGCAGATCCACGATCGTCACGTCCGGCTGCACGCCGTCGTCGCGCCGCGAGAGATCGAGCAGCTTCTCGGTCGTGCGCTGCAGGCGTTCGGCCTCGCTGCCGATGTCGGTCACGAACTCGCGCATCGTCGCGCTGTCCATGTCCGCGCTCTGGGAGATGCTGTCCGACAGCAGGCGGATGGACGCGAGCGGGGTTTTGAGCTCGTGCGAGGCGTCGGAGACGAATCGGCGGCGCTGGGCCTCGGTCGTCTCGAGCCGTTCGGTGAGGTTGTTGAATTCGCGCCCGAGCTCGGTCAGCTCGTCGTCGCCCGAGAGCGTCAGGCGGAAGCTGTAGTCGCCGCTCTGTACGGTGCGCACGCCGTCGGCCAGCTGCGTGATGCGCCGCGTGAGCATTTTGATGGAAAACCACAGCACCACGAGCGCGGCCGCGCCGATGCCGATCGTGATCGTGGCGAGCTTTCGCTGGATGCTGCCGATGAGCGCCGCGCGCTCGCTGTCGCTCTCGCACACATACACGGCGCCGACGGTTTTGCCGCTGTTCATGACGGGCATGGCCGCGCGGCTGAGAAACGCCCCGGTCGTGTAGTGCGAGTAGAACACGGCCTGTCCGCCGAGCGCGCGCACGAGCTCGGGGTAGAGCACGTATTTGTTGCTGATGTTGTTTTCGGCCGCGGAGTCATACACGGCCAGCCCCTCGCTGTCGGTCACGATGATGCGCGTCAGATCGCGCAGGTCGAGCAGGGCGAGCACCTGCCGCGTGTTGTCCGGTGTGAGGTTGTCGAGCAGCGACAGGGACGAGGACACGACGGCGGCGCGGTTTGTGAGCGCGCTCTGCTTTTCGGCGAACACGATGTCGCGCGAGGCGCGCGTGGGGTAGGTGTTCATGAGCGCAAGCAAAATCGCCACGAGGATCGTGAATGTCACGGCGAAGCGAAACTGCACGCTCGACACCAGCTTGCGCGGCAGACGGATGCGAAACGGATGCTGTTTCATCCGTCAGACCTCGGCAAAGTAGTAGCCCACGCCCCACTTCGTGATGATGTACTCGGGCGCGGCAGGGTTGCGCTCGAGTTTTTCACGCAGACGGCGGATGTGTACGTCCACGGTGCGGATGTCGCCCTGATAGTCGTAGCCCCACACGAGGTCGAGCAGCTGTTCGCGCGAGTAGACCTTTCCGGGATTGCGCATGAGCAGCTCAATGAGGTCGAACTCCTTGAGCGTCAGCTCCACGTTCTGGCCGAAGCGGCGGGCGCTGCGGCGCTCAGGGTCAATTTCGATGTGGCCGCACACGAGCTTGCCGCCCTCCGGCTCGGCCGGGGCAGAGGGGGCCATGCTCGAGCGGCGGATGAGCGCGCGAATGCGCGCCTTGAGCTCGAGGATGTTGAACGGCTTTGTGATGTAGTCGTCCGCGCCGGACTCAAAGCCGATGAGCTTGTCGGCGTCCTCGCTGCGGGCGGTAAGCATGATGATCGGCACGGTGGAAAATTGCCGGATCTGCTGGCACGCACCGAGCCCGTCGAGCTTCGGCATCATGAGGTCGAGCAGAATCACGGCATAGTCGCCGTGGCGCGCCATGTCCACGGCGGTCTCGCCGTCGTAGCACACGTCCACCTGATAGCCCTCGTTTTCGAGGTTGAATTTGATGCCTTTGACGATGGTTTTTTCGTCGTCCACAACCAGTATTTTCATCGCGGTCCCTCCGTTCGCGTCTTTTCGCGGAAATGATTTGCTTTTCGCTGCCGGAATTATTATAATGGGGCAAGACACTGCCTTTGTTCCGGCCGCGCGGCTGCGCCGTCTCCGGCCGGATATTCCATTATATCATAGTTCCATGGAGAAAGATATGAAAAAATATCGCATTTTGCCGTTGCTGCTCCTTGTCTGTCTGCTGCTGGCGTCTGTTTTCCCGGCCGCCGCTGTCACGTCGGCCGATGGGGTGCCCCAGAGCACCATTCAGGCCGAGGAGGGCTCCTATGTCCTCGGCAGCGACACCGTCAAATCCGCGCTCGATGAAAAGCTGGCGGCCAACTGTGTCCTGCTCGCCGACGAGGACAGCGGGCAGTATTACTATACCCGCAATATTGACGCCAAAGCCTATCCCGCGAGCCTGACGAAGATCATGACGCTCCTGCTCGCGGTCGAGGCGGTCGAGCGCGGCGACGTGCAGCTGAGCGACACCGTCACGGCCTATGACGACTGCAATTCCGACATGGTCGAGGGCGCGAGCAATGCCGACATCAAGGTCGGCGAGACCATGACCTTCGAGGACTTTCTCTACTGCGCCATGATCTCCTCGGCCAACGAGGCGTGTAACGTCGTTGCGGAATATGTCTGCGGCAGCATCTCGGCGTTCGTGCAGCGCATGAACGCGCGCGCGCAGGAGCTCGGCTGCACGGGCACGCACTTTGTCAACCCCCACGGCCTGCCGAACGACGATCATTACACCACGGCGCATGACCTTTACCGCATCACGAAGGAAGCGCTCAGCCACGAGCTCTTCGCCACGATCTGCAATACAGTCAAGCACACCGTCCCCGCTACGAACCTGTCCGACGAGCGCACGCTCTCGAACACGAACGGCCTCATCAACCCCGAGTCCCCGATGTACCGCGGTTATTATTACGAATACGCCAAGGGCGTCAAAACCGGCCATACCGAAGCTGCGGGCTACTGCCTCATCTCCACGGCGGAGAAGGACGGTGTGCGCCTGCTGTGCGTCGTGCTCGGCGGAAAGGGCACGGCCCGCGCCAATGGCACGACCGATTTCGGCAGCTTTTCCGACACGCTCACGGCCTACCGCTGGGTGTTTTCCAACTATGCCTGGCGTGACATCGTCAGCGCGAGTGATCTGATCTGCGAGGTGCCCGTGCGCTATGGGCGCGACAGCGACGGTGTCACCGTTCGCCCGGCGGAGAGTATTTCGGCCGTACTGCCGTCGGCCGGCAGTGCCGGCGCGCCGGAGTTTGAGCAGCAGATCACGATCTACTCCGAGCGGGACGGCAAGCCGCTCGAAGCCCCCGTCAAAGCGGGGGACGAGGTCGGGGAACTCACCGTGTCGTATAACGGCACGGTCTACGGCACGGTCAAACTCGTCGCGGCGGTCGATGTCGCCGTGTCCAAGGGCGCTTACATCGCCGGTCATCTGCGTGCCTTTTTCACGAATCCGATCGTGCTCGTCGTCCTGCTGCTGGTCGTGCTGGCCGTCATCGGCTATGTGCTGTGGCTGGTGCGCCGGCGCAAGCAGATCGAGGCCGAGCGCCGTCGCCGCCGCCGTGCGCAGCTGGAGGCGGAGGAGGCCCGCCGCCGCGCGCTCGCGCACGAGACCCTGCGCGAATTTGACCGCGACCACATCGGCAGCGGCCGCCGCTGAATCCCAATTTGCTCCTGCATCGCCCGCCGGCACTCCGGCGGGCGATTCTTTATCATTTGTTTACAATTCCGGCCCTTCGGGCGCCCCGGACACATTGACCATTGCGGCACTTGATGATATAATACACCGTCTAAGTATCACCATTCCGGCGCACACTGGAACTGCACGGTTCCGTCCCGCCGGACAAGAGGAGCAGCTATGTGGATTTCGGATTCTTGGCAGGATTTTGAGGTGCTCGACTGTTCGCGCGGCGAAAAGTTGGAGCGCTGGGGAAAATATACGCTCGTGCGCCCGGACCCCCAGGCCATCTGGGACACGCCGCGCACCGACCCGCGCTGGCGCACGGCCGACGGGCGCTACAGCCGCAGCCATACCGGCGGCGGCAGCTGGGACAAGCGCACCCTCCCGCCGAGCTGGGACATCCACTACCGGGACCTGACGTTCCGCGTCAAGCCCATGAACTTCAAGCACACGGGCATCTTTCCCGAGCAGGCCGCCAACTGGGACTACGCCATGGCAAAGATCCGCGCGGCCGGCCGCCCGGTCTCGGTGCTCAATCTCTTCGGCTACACGGGCGCGGCCACGGTCGCGTGCGCGTCCGCCGGGGCGAGCGTGTGCCATGTCGACGCGGCGAAGGGCATGGTCGCCTGGGGCAAGGAAAACGCCGCCGCCTCCGGCGTGGCCGACCGGTCCATCCGCTGGATCGTGGACGATTGCGGCAAGTTCGTCGAGCGGGAGATCCGCCGCGGCCGCCGCTATGACGCCGTCATCATGGACCCGCCGAGCTACGGCCGCGGCCCGGGCGGCGAGGTCTGGAAGCTCGAGACGAACCTCTGGCCGTTTGTGGAGCTGGTGTCCGGCGTGCTGTCGGACGATCCGCTCTTTGTTATCATCAATTCCTACACCACGGGCCTGAGTCCGTCGGTGCTCACGTATCTCTCGGAGAGCATTTTCACCCGGCGCTTCGGCGGCCGCAGCCAGTCACAGGAGCTGGGTCTGCCGGTCACGGCGTCCGGCCTTGTGCTGCCGTGCGGGGCGACCTGCCGTTGGGAGCGCTGAGCGGAAAGGAACACCATGGAACCGATCTTACGAACCGAACATCTGACCTTTACCTACCCCGGCGAGCCCCAGCCCACGCTCGGCGACCTCTCGCTCGAGATCGCGCGCGGCTCGTTCGTGGCCGTGCTGGGGCACAACGGCTCCGGCAAAAGCACGCTTGCCAAGCTCTTCAATGCCATCCTGCTGCCGACCGGCGGCAAGGTGTACGTCGACGGCATGGATACGGCGGACGAGAAGAACCTTCTGCCCGTGCGCGCCACGGTGGGCATGGTCTTTCAAAATCCCGATAACCAGATCGTTGCCAACGTTGTCGAGGACGACGTGGCCTTCGCGCCCGAGAACCTCGGCGTGCCGCCGCAGGAAATACGCGCGCGCGTAGATGCCGCGCTCCGGCAGGTCGGTATGTATGACTTTCGTCTGCACGCGCCGCACCTGCTCTCCGGCGGACAAAAGCAGCGCGTGGCCATTGCGGGCGTCATCGCCATGCGGCCAAAATGCATCGTGCTCGACGAGCCGACGGCCATGCTCGACCCCTCCGGCCGGCGTGAAGTGATCGACACGGCCACAAAGCTCTGCCGCGAGCAGGGCATTACGGTCGTGCTCATCACGCACCATATGGAAGAGTGCATTGGCGCAGACCGCGTCATCGTGCTCTCCAACGGCGCCGTTGTGGCAGACGGCGCGCCGAAGCAGGTCTTTTCGCAGGTCGATCTGCTGCAGCGGGAGGGACTCACTGCGCCCGTCACCGTCCGGCTGCTGCACGCGCTGCGCGCCCAGGGCATGAACGTGCCGCTCGATGCGCTCACGGTCTCCGACTGTGCGGACGCCGTTGCCGCCGCTCTGAAGAAATAACCACCGATCTTCATCGATAAAGGAAACGAAATTATGACGCCAATCATCCGGGTGGATCACCTCCGGCACGTCTACAGTGCCGGGACACCTTTTGAAAAAGTCGCCATCGACGATATTGATCTCGCCATCCCCGCCGGGCAGTTCGTGGGCATCATCGGCCACACGGGCTCCGGCAAGAGCACGTTCATCCAGCACCTCAACGGTCTGCTCCTGCCGTCGTCCGGCACCGTGCTCTTCGACGGGGAGGACATTCACCGCAGCAAGGCCGCCACGCGCGACGTGCGCTTTCAGGTCGGGCTGGTCTTTCAGTATCCTGAGCACCAGCTCTTTGAGGAGACGGTGTATAAAGATATTGCCTTCGGCCCGAAAAACGCCAAGCTCTCCGCCGAGGAGGTCGATGAGCGCGTGCGCGAGGCTGCCCGTTTTGCCGGTGTGGATGAGGCGCTCTTTGAGCGCTCGCCGCTGGAACTCTCCGGCGGGCAGAAGCGCCGCATCGCCATCGCCGGCGTGATCGCCATGCGCCCGCAGGTGCTCATCCTCGACGAGCCCACGGCCGGACTTGACCCCGCGGGCTGCCGCGGCGTGCTCGAAAACATCGCCGCCTACCGGCGCGAGACCGGCTCGGCCGTCCTGCTCGTCACGCACAGCATGGACGATGCCGCCCGCATCGCCGACCGGCTCATCGTCTTTCACGCCGGGCACGTCGCCTTTGACGGCGCGCCGGCGGAAGTCTTTGCCCACACGCAGGCGCTGCTCGACATCGGCCTCGATGTGCCGCAGGCTGCGCGCATCGCGCAGGCGCTGCGCGACCGGGGCGTCGCGCTCCCGCCGTCGATCTATACGCTCGAGCAGCTCACGGATGCGCTGCTCGCCGTCGGGAAGGAGGCGGGCGTATGCTGAAAGACGTTACCCTCGGCCAGTTTTTCCCCGGCAGCAGCATCGTGCACCGGCTCGATCCGCGCTGCAAGCTCCTGCTGACCATCGTCTATATCGCGGCGCTGTTCACGGCCGAGAGCTATGTGTCCTATGCCGTCATGCTCGTCGTCACGGGCGTGTGCATTGCGCTCTCGCGCATTCCACTTAAGGTCATCCTTCGCGGCCTCAAGCCGCTGTGGATCATCATCGCGCTCACGGCCGTGCTCAACATTTTCTTCACGCCCGGCCGGGAGCTTGTGTCCTTCTGGAAGATCACCATCACCTATGAGGGCCTTGTGCGTGCCGTGTTCATGGTCCTGCGCATCACAATGCTCATCGCCGGCACCTTCCTGCTGACCTACACCACGTCGCCCATCGCGCTCACCGACGCGATGGAGATCCTTTTCGGTCCCCTGAAAAAGCTGAAAGTGCCCGTGCACGAGATGAGCATGATGATGTCCATGGCTCTGCGCTTTATCCCCACGCTCATTGAGGAGACGGACAAGATCATGTCCGCGCAGAAAGCGCGCGGCGCCGATTTTGAGACCGGCAACCTCATCCAGCGCGCCAAGGCGCTGCTGCCGCTGCTGGTGCCGCTGTTCGTGTCGGCGTTCCGCCGCGCGGACGAGCTGGCCGTGGCCATGGAGTGCCGCTGCTATCACGGCGATCAGGGCCGCACACGCATGAAGCAGCTCACGTGGTGCACGCGCGACACGCTGGCCATGCTCTGGAGCGCGCTCGTGCTTGCCGGCATGATCGTACTTGCGAGGTTCGGCCTGTGAGGCGCAACATCGCCCTGCGCCTGCAGTATGACGGCACGGCCTATCACGGCTGGCAGGTGCAGAAGACGGACGTCACCGTTGCCGAAACACTGGAGCGCGCGCTCACGAAAGTCTGCGGCGAGCCGATCAAGGTCGTCGGCTGCGGCCGCACGGACGCTGGCGTGCACGCGAAGCGCTACTGCGCCAATTTCCGCACCGGCTGCACGATCCCAATCGACCGGGTGCCCCTCGCGGTCAACGCCCGCCTCCCGGCGGACATCGCCGTGGTCGATGCCGTCGCCGCGCCGGAGGATTTCAACGCCATCGGCTCGTGCATTCAGAAAGAATACGTCTATCAGATCTACAATTCCCGCATCCGCGATGCGTTTTTGGAGCACCGCGTCTGCTTTTATCCCCAGCCGCTGGATTTTGAGCGGCTCGCGCGCGCCGGCTGCGCCTTTGAGGGCACGCACGACTTTGCCGCCGTGCGCTCCGTCGGCACCGAGACGCGCACGACCGTGCGCACGGTGCACTGGTGTCGCGCCGAGCGGGACGGCCCGCTCATCTCCATTGCCGTCTGTGCCGACGGTTTCCTGTATAATATGGTGCGCGCCATTGTCGGCACCATGGTCTATGCGTCTTACGGCAAGATCGAGCCGGAGGCCATCCCGGCGCTGCTGGCCACGCGCGACCGGCGGCTCACGGGGCCGACCATGCCCCCACAGGGGCTGTATCTCAACCGTGTGTGGTACGACGGCGCCGTCGGCGATATGATGAATCAGGCCTGATGCCGCGTCCGCCATGCGGACAGGGGAGGAATGTCCATGAACGACCATGCAAAACATAATCCCAGGCTGCGGCAGACCGTCATCGTGGCGGTGTGCGTGCTGGCTGTGCTGCTGTTTTTGTATCTGCTGCTGCGCGACCGGCCCGGCTCGGCGAGCGACTATCTGGACGACAGCGCGCCCTACACGTTCGACTCCAGCGCCGGCCGCACCTTCCGCACGGTGGACAGCCGCCTCGCGGTCGTGTCCTCAAGCGGCCTGCAGCTGCTTGACGAAAACGGCAAGACCGTCCTGCACGAGATCTTCACGCTCTCGCAGCCGGGCATCTCCGTCGGTGGTGAGCGCGTGTGCGCCTACGACATCGGCGGCACGACGCTGTGCGTGGCGGATTTCAAGGGCAATAAGACCGATATTGAGCCATCCGGCGAAATTATCAGCGCCGACCTGAGCGACAGCGGCTATCTTGCCGTCAGCACGGAGGCTGCGGGCTATAAGGGTGCCGTCACGGTGTACGACACCTCCGGCAAGGCCGTCTACGCCTGGTATTCCGGCACCGGTTATCTTGTGCGTGCCGCCGTGAGTCCGGACGGGAAGTATCTCGCCGCGCTCTGCCTGCAGGATTCCGGCAGCGTCGTGCACACGTTTTCGCTCACGAGTGAGGCCGAGCGCGGCAGCGCCGCGTGCGCGGATGAGCTCTTTGCCGATCTCTTCTGGCGCGGCGGCAAGGTCTGCTGCGTGTCGCAGACGCGCCTGGCCTTTTTTGACGATGCCGCCAAGCTCACCGCCGAGTACCCCTTCGGCGACCTGTACTTGTATGACTACGCCGCCGAGGGCGACGGATTTGTGACCCTTGCGCTCAGCCGCTACCGCTCCGGTAGCGCCGAGCAGCTCGTCACGGTCAGCGCCTCCGGCAGCGAGCTTGGAACGTGCGAGACTACCGGCGCCGTTACGAGCCTGTCTGTCAACGGCAAGCAGGTGCTCGTGCAGTACAGTGACCGGCTCACGCTCTATAACCAGCAGCTCGATGAGATCAAGTCCGTCGAGCAGAACCTGCTCGGCGTCCGCCGCTCGGTGCTGCTGCGCCGGGGCGCGGCGCTGCTCGTGAGCGGCTCGAGCGCCGAGGTGCTCGCCTTCTGACCCCCGCAGCCTAGAGAGAAAGAACAGGGATACACCTATGAAGATCGTATTGACAGTGGTGCTCGTCGCCATATTTCTGGCCGCCGTCTGGAGCGGCTACCGCCGCGGGCTGATCCTCAGCGCTGCAGAGCTTGCCGCCATCGTCGTCGCGCTCTACGGCGCGGCGCTGCTCGCGGGCTTGTTTTCCGACCGGCTCCTGCCGGTGGCGGAGCCGTTTGCCGGCGGGTACTTTGAGGGTCAGCTCGACGTTGCCGCCACCGAGCTGCCGGACAACGACGCCGGCCTCTCGGGAGAGGACTGGGTCGCTGCGCATCCCGACACCGCACAGGAATATGCCGAGCAGTGCTTTGCCGCCGCCGGTGTGACCGGCCGGCCGGCGCAGCGTATGGCCCGCGCCGCACTTGCCATGCGCGATGAGCAGGGCGTCACTCTGCGCGCCGCCATGACGCAGGTCTACTGCGCGCGGCTGTGCTACGTGCTCGTCACAATGGTCGGCTTTTTACTCATTTTGCTCATTCTCGCCGCGATCGGCAATCTGCCGAACCTGACCTTCCAACTCCCGAACCGGGAGAAGCTCAACGACATTGGCGGCGCCGCCTTCGGCGCGGTCAACGGCGTGTGCTTTGGCATCCTGCTGTGCTGGGCATTGCAGTTTGCCGGCCCCGTCATTGGCCGTGACACGCTCGCGAACACTGCCCTGGCAAAAGCGCTGCTGGCCGTCGACGTGCTCACGCTCGGCGTGGGCGTATGACCGGCGCGCACGGAATCTATCGAACAGGAGAACCAGTCTATGCAGCCTACACTCTGCTCCCGCTGCAAGAAAAACGCAGCGGTGATCTTTATCACACGAATCGAAAACGGAGAGTCTCACAATGAGGGCCTGTGCCTGCGCTGTGCGCGCGAGCTGCACATCAAGCCCGTCGATGAGATGATGGAAAAGCTCGGCATCTCGGATGCCGATCTCGACAATCTCACCGGCGACGTGGCGGAAATGCTCGGCAGCATGGGTATGCTCGGCGGTGACGACGCGGCCGATGCCGACGCCGATACCGACGAGGACGACGGCAAGACCGCGACGTTCCCGTTTCTCAACCGTCTCTTCAACCAGAACCCGCCTCAGGCGTCGGACGCCGCCGCGGCCGAGCCGCCGCATCCGGACAGCGCTGCGGCTGACAAACGCTCTGCGGCTCCGCGCAAGCTCAAGTTCCTCAATAATTACTGCATCGACCTCACGCAGCGCGCCCGCGACGGCAAGCTCGACGCCATGGTCGGCCGTGCCGAGGAGCTCGAGCGCGTCATCCAGATCCTCAACCGCCGCCAGAAGAACAATCCCTGCCTCATCGGCGAGCCCGGCGTCGGCAAGACGGCCATTGCCGAGGGCCTTGCCCAGCGCATCGCCGAGGGCAATGTGCCGTATAAGCTGCGCGACAAGCAGGTCTACCTGCTCGACCTCACGGCGCTCGTGGCGGGAACGCAGTTCCGCGGCCAGTTCGAGAGCCGCATGAAGGGCCTCATCGAGGAGATCCGCCGCGTCGGCAACATCATCCTCGTCATTGACGAGGTGCACAACATCGTCGGTGCCGGCGACGCTGAAGGCAGCATGAACGCCGCTAACATCCTCAAGCCCGCGCTCTCGCGCGGTGAGATCCAGGTCATCGGCGCGACCACATTCGCCGAGTACCGCAAGCACATTGAAAAAGACGCGGCCCTCGAGCGCCGCTTCCAGCCCGTCACGGTGGCCGAGCCGAGCATCGACGACAGTGTCGAGATCCTCAAGGGCGTGCGCCGCTATTATGAGGACTTCCACGGCGTTGTCATTTCGGACGCCATGTGCCGCCTCGCCGTCGTGCTCAGCGAGCGCTATATCACCGACCGCTTCCTGCCCGACAAGGCCATCGACCTCATCGACGAGGCCTGCTCGGACGTGAATCTGAAAAATCCCGATCTCATCCGCGCGGACGAAGTCGAAAAGGAGATCGGCGATTATGCGCGCGAGCGCGAACTGCTGGCCTCCGCGCCGCCGCAGACCGGCGACGACCATGACGAGCAGGAGCTCGATCGCCGCTATGCCCGTATTGCCGAGCTGCGCAGCCGCGAGATGCAGCTGCAGACCGAGCTCGACGCGCTGCGCGCCAAGGGCCGCCCGGAGCTGACGGCGGATAACCTCGCGCGCATCATCGAACTCTGGACGAAGATCCCGGCCGCGAGCATCCGCGCCGATGAATTTGAGCAGCTCGCCGGTCTCGGTGACCGGCTGCGCGCGCACATCGTCGGCCAGGACGCGGCGATCGACACCGTCTGCGCCGCCATCCGGCGCAACCGCGTCGGCCTGCAGGCCAAGCGCAAGCCCGTGAGCTTCCTGTTCGTCGGCGGCACCGGCGTCGGTAAGACGGAGCTGGTCAAGCGCCTCGCCGATGAGCTTTTCCACGCGCCCGAGTCGCTCATCCGGCTCGATATGTCCGAGTTCATGGAGAAATTCTCCGTCTCGCGCATGATCGGCTCGCCCCCGGGCTACGTCGGCTATGACGAGGCCGGCCAGCTCACGGAGAAGATCCGCCGCCGCCCGTACTCCGTTGTCCTCTTCGACGAGATCGAAAAGGCGCACCCGGACGTCATGAACCTGCTGCTGCAGATCCTCGATGACGGCCGTATCACGGACGCCCAGGGCCGCACCGTGAACTTTGAAAACACGGTCATCATCATGACCACGAACGCCGGCAGCAACACGCGCACCGGCACGCTCGGCTTCGGCCTGAGTGCGGACGATCAGAGCCGCGAGCGCGCGCAGCGCGCCCTCAACGAGTTCCTGCGTCCGGAGTTTCTCAACCGCATCGACGAGATCGTCTACTTCAACCACCTCACGGAGGAAAACTTCCGCGCCATCGCGTCGCTCATGCTCGACGAGGTGCGCGCCGCCATGGCCGAGCGCGGCATGACCCTGCACTGGACGCCTGCCGTCATCGACTATCTTGTCCGTAAGGGCTACAGCGAGACCTACGGTGCGCGCAACCTGCGCCGCACCATCCAGCGCGACGTGGAGGACGCCATCGCCACGGCCATTGTCGCGCAGCGCAAGGCCGCCGGGGACATCGGCATCAACGCGCAGGACGATCACATCACCGTCACGATCGACGGTAAGGAGGTAACCGCATGAACCGTCTGGAGATCATTCAGGGCGACATCACGAAGTCGGATGTCGACGCCATCGTCAACGCTGCCAACTGCTCACTGCTCGGCGGCGGCGGGGTGGACGGTGCCATCCACATGGCTGCCGGCACCGGTCTGCTCAATGAGTGCCGCGGCCTCAACGGCTGCAAGACCGGCGAGGCGAAGATCACGCGCGGCTACCGTTTGCCGGCGCGCCACGTCATCCACACGCCCGGCCCCCGCTGGCGCGACGGGCAGCACGGCGAGCCCGAGCTGCTGGCCAACTGCTATCGCAACTGCCTGCGTCTGGCGAGTGAGAACGGCTGCCATACGGTCGATTTTCCTTCCATCAGCACGGGTATCTACCATTTTCCGCTCGATCAGGCGGCGGAGATCGCCGTGCGTGAGATCACGGCTTATCTCGCCGATCATCCCGAGATCACGCGTGTGCGCATGGTCTGCTTTGACAGCCGCACCCGCGCCGCGTACGAGGCCGCGCTGGCCGCGCAGGAATGCGCCGGCTGACGCTCACCGTCACGCCGGAGCAGGCTGGCCGCACGGTCAAGAGCCTGCTCCGGCGTGAACTGCGCATGGCCGATGGGGCCATTGCCCGCGTCAAGACCGTGCCAGAAGGCATCTGCATCAACGGCGTGCACGCCCGCACCGTCGATTGCGTGCAGGCAGGGGATACCCTCACCGTGCGCATCGATGATAAGCGCCCCGGCGGCAAGTTCACGCCCGTGGCCGTGCTGCTGGACATCCTGTATCAGGACGCCGACCTGCTCGCGCTCAATAAGCCCGCCGGTATGGCCGTGCACGGCGGGTATGACCGCGGCGATCCCACGGTCGCCAATGCACTCGCCGCTTACCTCGGTCCCGACGCGGTCTTTCACCCCGTCAACCGGCTCGACCGCGGCACGTCCGGCGTCATGCTCGTCGCCCGCAGCGGTTATGTGCACGACCGGCTGCGCCGCGTGCTGCACTCCGGCGGTTTTCAGCGCACGTATCTCGCCGTTGCCTGCGGTACCGGTCTGCCGCAGCGCGGCACGATCGATCTGCCCATCGCCCGCGCGGACGACGGCACCACCCGCCGCGTCACCGCACCGGACGGCCAGCCGTCCGTCACGGATTACACCGTGCTCGCCGAGCGGGACGGCTGTATGCTCCTGCGCGTCGTGCCGCGTACCGGCCGCACGCATCAGATCCGCGTCCACTTCGCCGCGCTCGGCCATCCGCTGCTCGGCGATGCGCTCTACGGCGGCGATACGGCCCTGCTCGCGCGCCCCGCGCTGCACGCGGCCGCGGCCGATCTTGTCCAGCCTGTCACCGGGCAGCCCCTGCACATCACCGCGCCAGTCCCGGAGGACCTGCGTGCGTTTGGTTTTGAGAGGTACTTATGAAGAAACATTCCATCACGATCCTGTATAATTCGCCCGTTATCCTCACGTTTGCGCTGCTGAGCCTGCTCGCGCTCGGCCTCGGCAAGCTTACCGACGGCTGGACGACGCAGAACCTCTTTTGCGTCTATCGCTCGTCGCTGACGGACTGGCTGACTTACCCGCGCTTTTTCCTGCACGTGCTCGGCCACCCGGATTTTGCCGCCTACTGCGGCAACATCGTCATGCTGCTCGTCGTCGGCCCGACGGCGGAGGAGCGCTTCGGCGGCAAGCGCATTCTGCTTGCCATTGCGCTCACGGCGCTCGTCACGGGGCTGGTGCTCTGGTTCTTCTTCCCGAACAGCGCGCTCATGGGCGCGTCCGGCGTCGTGTTCATGCTCATCGTGCTCGCGTCGTTCGCCGGTATGCGCACCGGCACCATCCCGCTCACGCTCATCCTCGTGCTCATCCTCTACCTTGGCAGCGAGATTTTTCAGGCCGTCACCGGAACGGCCGGTCTTGCCCAGCTCACGCACATTGCCGGCGGCGTGCTCGGCATGATCTTCGGCTTCACGTGGAGCCGCGGAAAGCGTGCGGTGCGATGAACATTCTGGTCAGTGCCTGCCTGCTCGGCGTCGCCTGCCGGTATGACGGCGCGTCGAAAGGCCTTCCCGACGGCGTTTTGCGCGAACTTATGGCTCGGCACACGCTTGTGCCCGCCTGTCCGGAGCAGCTCGGCGGCCTGCCGACGCCGCGCGCCCCGTCCGAGCGGCAGGGCAGCCGCGTTGTCATGCGCACCGGTGCCGATGTCACGGATGCCTACACCCGCGGCGCGCAGCAGACGCTCGCGCTCGCCAAGCGTTTCGGCTGCACAGCCGCGCTGCTCAAGCAGCGCAGCCCCTCGTGCGGCTGCGGCGAGATCTATGACGGCACCTTCACCGGTACGCTCACGCCCGGAGACGGCGTCACCGCCGCGTGCCTGACCGCGCACGGCATCCGCGTCTACGGGGAGGACGATGCTGCGGAGTTACTGGAATTATAATTATGTAAACCGAATTATGTAAACCCGCAGCGCACTGCCCAGTGCGCTGCTTTTTTGTATGTCACAGAAACTTAAAAAAGTTGAAATCGCTGCGAAAAAGATTGAAAAATCACCGCTGTCCGGTATAATGGGATCATACTATATCCCACAGGAAAATATGGAGGAGAAAACCATGCGCAAACGCTTTTTGTCACTGCTGCTCGTGCTCGCGTGTGTGCTGACGCTGGCCGTCGTGCCGGCCGTTGCCGCAGAGTCGGAGCCTGTGCAGTCCTCTGCCGCTGCAGAGGAG
>DBFWVW010000088.1:0-6672 GCA_048217285.1 Oscillospiraceae bacterium | reverse complement strand
AAGTCTGCGCACCGGCACCTACACGGCCGCCGCACTCTCCGCTGTGCTCGCGCTGCCCCTGTCCTACCTCATTCTCGGACCTGAGCAGCACTGCTGGGGCGTTTACATCGCCATCCTCTGCGGCCTTGTCGGCGGCTGCGCCATCGGCTACTTCACCGAGTACTACACCTCGGATAACTACAAGCCCACGCAGAAGCTGGCTGCCGCTTCCGAGACCGGTTCCGCCACGATCATCATCGGCGGTATCTCTCTGGGTCTGAAGTCTACCATGGCTTCCATCCTGATCGTCTCCGTTGCCATCCTGCTCAGCTACTTCTGCGCTGGTGGCACCACCACGATTATCGACGCCAGCGGCGCGTTCACCGCTGAATTCAACCAGGGCCTGTACGGTATCGGCATTGCCGCTGTCGGTATGCTCTCCACCCTCGGCATCACGCTTGCAACCGACGCTTATGGCCCCGTGGCTGACAATGCCGGCGGCATTGCCGAGATGTCCGGCCTGCCGGAAGAAGTCCGCGACCGCACCGATGCTCTCGATTCCCTTGGCAACACCACTGCTGCCACCGGCAAGGGCTTCGCGATCGGTTCTGCTTCCCTGACCGCTTTGGCGCTGCTCGTGTCCTACGTCAACATCGTGCAGACCCGTACGCCTGAGACCCTCAACTTCACGCTGACGAGCCCGTCCGTTCTGGTCGGCCTGTTCATCGGCGCGATGCTTACCTTCGTTTTCTCCGCACTGACCATGAGCGCTGTGCAGACCGCTGCACAGTCCATCGTTGTGGAAGTGCGCCGTCAGTTCCGCGAGATCGTTGGCATCATGGACTACAAGGCAGACCCGGATTACGCTGCCTGCGTCAGCCTGTGCACCAAGGGCGCCCTGCATGAGATGGTCGCTCCGGCTATCCTGGCTGTTGTCGTCCCGATCGTCACCGGTCTGATTCTCGGACCCACCGGCGTTGTCGGTCTGCTCGGCGGCGTGTCTGTCACCGGTTTTGCAATGGCCGTGTTCATGTCAAACGCTGGCGGTGCCTGGGACAACGCGAAGAAGTACATCGAGCGCGGCAACCACGGCGGCAAGGGCAGCCCCCAGCACAAGGCGGCTGTTGTTGGCGATACCGTCGGCGACCCGTTCAAGGATACTTCCGGCCCGTCCCTGAACATCCTCATCAAGCTCTGCTCCACGGTCTCGATCGTGTTTGCAGGCCTGATCATTGCGTTCAACCTTATGAACGTGCTGTAAAACCAAGTATTCAAAAAGCCCGTTGGCGGTCGCCAACGGGCTTTTTCCTGTCTGGGTATCAAACAACCTGGAACAGATAGAATTTCAGATAATCGGTCTCCGGAACGTTCCAGAGGATCGGATGATCAGGGCCCTGCTGCCGTGCCTCAATCTGCCGCAGGGAGACCTGTGCGTCTTTTGCAGCATCTGCTAACATGGCGCGGAAACGGTCGTCCGTCATAAAATGCGAGCATGAGCACGTAGCCAGATAGCCGCCGCGCGGCAGGATGCGCATGGCTTTGAGGTTGATCTCCTTGTAGCCGCGGATGGCATTCACCACGGTCGCGCTGCTCTTGGTGAACGCCGGAGGATCGAGGATGATATAGTCATATACCCCACGTTTTTGCTCCGCCAGATTCGTAAGCAAATCAAATGCATCCGCGCAGAGATACTCCACATGTTTTTGCAAACCATTGAGCTCTGCATTGTGCCGTGCGGTCGCGAGCGCATCCTCCGATACATCCACCGACACAACGGATGCCGCACCCGCCGCTGCGCAGTTGAGCCCGAAGGCGCCGGTATGCGTGAAGCAGTCGAGCACATGTTTGCCCGGAGCAAGCTGTGCCGCCGCGCGGCGGTTATACTTCTGATCGAGGAAAAAGCCGGTTTTCTGCCCGTGAATATAATCAACATCGTACAGAATACCGTTTTCCCGGATCGTCACGTGTCCGTCCAGGTCCGTCCGCAGACCGTCGAGCGGCACGAAACCGGTGCCCTGCTCCAAGCCTTCTTTCTGCCGGAGCTTGACGTCATTGCGCTCGTAGATCGCGTCGATCTGTTCGCCGCCCGTACACAGCGTTTGCAGCAGCAGTGTGAACAGCTGCTGCTTGCGCAGCTCCATACCCAGCGAGAGCACCTGCGCAACCAGGATCGGCCCGAAGCGATCGACCGTCAGGCCCGGAAAACCGTCCGCCTCGCCAAAGATCAGGCGGCAATTATCAAAATCCCGCCCCATAACCGTGCGGCGGTAATCGACCGCGTACTGAATGCGCCGCGCCCAGAACGCCTCGTCGAAACGGTCATTCGCATTGCGTGAGAGCACGCGTACACGGATCTTGGACGCGCTATTATAAAACCCGGCACCGAGCCAATGGCCGCTGCACGTAGTAACATCCACGATCTGCCCATTGACACAGGCAGCGTCCGCCTGCAGCACTTCGTCTGCATAAACCCACGGATGGCCACTGCGCAGACTGCGCGCCGCTTTTTCCGTGATGATAATCTTTGGATAAGTTCGTTCCATTGCATCTACACTCCCAATATAATCGCCCTATTGTACCCCGAACGCACCGCGCGGGCAAGAGCAAAATGCGATATTTACATTTCCAAATCGGTCGTTTATAATGGATACGTTAGTCTGTTTTGAAAAGGTGACGCCATGAAGCTCTCTAAATCCGGTATTTTTCTGATCATCGCGCTCGTGATCGCCATCGGGCTTGGCGCCTGGGTCACGATCATGACCTGCGGCGTCCTGGCGAAGAACCCGATCACGCTGCCTGATCGCGGCAGCGCCGACGGCACGCCCCAGCCCATACAAAATGCCGATCATCCAAAGGAGCCGGACATGCTTGTCATCTCCATGGTCGGCGACTGCACACTCGCCTCGATCCAGACCGGGCGCGACTTTGACAGTTATATTGATAAGAACGGAACATGCTGGCCGTTTTCCGGCGTTGCGGAGTATTTAGATCAGGATGAATGTACGCTCGCAAATCTTGAATGCACATTCTCGGACGAATCGCTCAAGTCCTCTTCCCTGTTCTATTTCCGCGGTCCGTCATCTTATGCGGATATTCTTGTGCAGGGCAGCGTAGAGTGTGTTATGCTCGGCAACAACCACACGGATGACTTTGGCACCAAAGGTGTCACGGACACGCAGGCCGCGCTTGACGCCGCCGGTGTTCTGTGGGCAGCCGCCGGGGAATCCAAGGTGATCACGACCGAGCACGGGCTGAAGATCGGCATTTACTGTCCGGGGTGGACTGGCCTGAGCAAGAGCAATATCACAGCCGGTATGCAGAAGCTCAAGGATGCCGGGGCAGATATTCTGATCTTCGCTCCGCACTGGGGCACGGAGGGCAGCTACAAGGTGACTGCAAATCAGGAATCTTTCGCACACGCAGCCATTGACGCAGGCGCACACATCGTTTTCGGCACGCACCCGCACGTTCTGCAGAAAATGGAGGCCTACAATGGCGGCTATATCTTCTACAGTCTCGGTAACTTCAGCTTCGGCGGCAACACCGCCCCGCGCGATGTGGACACGGCCATCGCACAGGTGACCGTGAAAAAAGACGGTGACAGCTGGACTGTCGACGGTTACAACCTCATTCCCTGCCGCCTGTCGAGCACAGACAGCAAAAACGACTACCGCCCGCGCCCGTACAAAGAGGATGAAGAGGGCTATGCGCGCGTGCTCAGCAAGTTGAACGGCTCCTGGACCGGCAGCGACCTGAATGTAGACTATTCGTTCATGTACCGCTGATACGGCAATACATAAAGACGGCCATCCGCCGGGCGGCGGATGGCCGTTTCTTTCATTAGTCCTGCGGCAGCGGAACCTTTCCTTTGAGCAGCACCTTGCCAAAGCAGCAAATGGTGATGCCGGACGAAGCGCTGATCGCCACATCAGCGTCCTTGCGCGCGCGATTGAGGGAGAACAGATACACGTTGCCGAGGTAGTCTTGGCAATACTGCTTGCATTTCATATCTCCGTCCACAAAGAACAGGCCGATGTCCCCGTCACAGATCGTAGCACCGCGCTTGACAAGCACAACAGAATCGTCATGAATATACGGCTCCATACTGTCGCCGGCAATGCGCACCGCAAAATCCGCCTCGGAATCTGCAGCAACCTCATAATCCTCATAGTCGTCTCCAAAGGCCGGCGAGGCATAGCCGGCTGCAGCCGGCGTCATATACAGCGGGATAATCTTATTACGCTCCGGCTGCTGCTCGGCAGCCTGCAGGCGTGCACACTCGGCATCCAGCAGCTGCAGCGTCACAAAGCGGCCATGATCATCCAGACGGCGCAGCTTCCAGAGTGTCTCCCACTCCTCAGGTGTCGGCTGGTCGGTACTGCCGGTGCCGCAAAACATCTCCAGCGGGACATGCAGTGCGTCACAGATACGCAAAAGCAGTTCAAAGTCAATCTTCATATTGTCGCGCCGAATGATGCTGTAGAGCGTCTGCGCCGGCACCTGAATCTGCCGCGCGAACTCATTGACCTTGATCTCGCGTTCATCCAACAGTTTTTTGAGCGTGGTTCCGATCATGCTGAACACCTCTTTGCTTCATCATAGCGAATTTCTCGTACTATGTCAAGAAATAAAAATGTGAGCTCAAATTATGAAAACGAAAATTTTTGACAGAATTCGTGGAAACGGTTTACTTTACTATGAAAATGTGCTTAAATAAGCTGAGATGTAATCGATGATTTTGTTCATCATTACCTGCAAAATAAGGAGGAAATTTAGAAATGGTACAGTTTTCCAGCAGAATGAGTCAGCTGAAGGGTTCCGCGATCCGCGAGCTCCTTGCTCTGGCCAACAAGCCGGAAGTGCTTTCGTTTGCAGGCGGTATGCCCGCCCCCGAGCTCTTCCCTGTTGACAAGATCAAGGCTGCGACCGACGCTGTCCTTGAGGAGCAGGGCAAGGTCGCTCTCCAGTACTCCAGCACCAACGGCTTCGAGCACTTCCGTCAGCAGATCGCTGATCGCATGGAAGCGAAGCTCAATATCAAGACCAGCGCTGACAACATCCTCGTGACCTCCGGCTCTCAGCAGGGTCTGGATTACTCGGCACGTGTTTTCTGCGACAAGGGCGATGTTGTCATCATCGAGAGCCCGTCCTATCTCGGCGCTCTGAACGCGTTTAAGGCCTGCGAGCCGAACTTTGTCGCCATCCCCACCGACGGCGACGGCATGATCATGGAAGAGCTTGAGAAAGTGCTTGCCACGACGGAGAATGTTAAGATGATCTATGTCATCCCCGACTTCCAGAATCCGTCCGGCCGCACCTGGCCGCTCGAGCGCCGCAAGCAGTTCATGGAGATCATCAATAAGTACGAGATCCCCGTCGTTGAGGATAACCCCTACGGCGAGCTCCGTTTTGAAGGCGAGTACCTGCCCGCGCTCAAGAGCATGGACACCAAGGGCCTCGTTGTCTTCCTCGGCACCTTCTCCAAGATCCTGGCTCCCGGCTACCGTCTGGGCTGGGTCTGCGCCGACGGCGAGATTCTCCAGAAGTACAACTTCCTCGCACAGGCCGCTTCTCTGCAGGCTTCCACCGAGGCGCAGCTCGTTGTCTCCAAGTTCATTGATATGTTTGACCTTGACGAGCACGTTGCCACCATCAAGGAGTGCTACCGCAAGCGCCGCGACGTCATGATGGCGACTATGGAGCGTGAGTTCCCGGCCGAAGCGAAATTCACCCACCCCAGCGGCGGCCTGTTCACTTGGGTCGAGCTGCCGGAGTACATCAACACCAACGAGATGGCGAAGCAGTGCCTGGAGCGCAACGTTGCGTATGTCCCGGGCGACGGCTTCTTCCCGGACGCAGGTCACAACAACTGCATCCGCCTGAACTACTCCTGCATGCCCGAAGAGAAGATCGAAAAAGGCATGACCATTCTGGGCGAGGTCATCAAGGCCAATCTCAAGAAGTAATTACCCGCATAGAAAAGACCGCGTTCTCCGGAACGCGGTCTTTTTTATTCCAAATTTTCAGTGCAGAACGTGTGCACGTAGAAATGCCGCTACACCGTCGCGATCATTGGTATCGGTCACGTAGTCGCAGACCGCGCACACCTCGGGCGCGGCGTTGCCCATGGCAACGCTGGTACCTGCAGCGCGCAGCATTCGCAAATCATTGGAACTGTCACCGAAGGCGATGGTGTCCGCAGCAGAAATGCCCAAATGCTGTGCGAGTGCAAGCAGGGCCCTGCCCTTATCCGCATCGGCAGCGTTGAGCTCCAGATTGTTGCGGAAGGATGACGTGACCAGAATATCCGGAAACACCGCTGCGATCTCCGAGCGAGCGGCCTCGCGCTCAGCCATGTCACGAAAGCAGAGCTGCACCTTCTGGATCGGCTCCCCCTTCTCTCGCAGAAATGCCTTCAGGTCCGCAACCGGAGCGCGTGTCCGGCGCAGGAGCGCAACCACTTCCTCATCAGAATTATAATACCGTACCCGAGCCAGAAACGCCCGATCCACCCAACCGGTGTCGTTCCAGTAGCAGTCATACATTGCATCGTATGTAATTGGCAAGAGAAAGGTAAAAGAAATTGGCAGCCGACATACACAGTTAAAGGATGAAAGTGAGTGGTTCAAAATACCGAACCATCATCCGGCTATTGTAAGTGTGGATCTATTTGAGAAAGCCAATGCTTCAATT
>DBFWVW010000087.1:0-17811 GCA_048217285.1 Oscillospiraceae bacterium | reverse complement strand
CCGCGATCGCGGACTGCTCCGCGTTGATCTTGCTGCGGATCGTCGTGTCGGCGCACATTTTGCCGTTCTCGTCGAGAATAACTGCCTTCGTGTAGGTGGAACCTACGTCGCATCCGCCAAAGTATTTCATAGTATTACTTCTCCTCCTGTTATATCTATGTTTTTAGATTGTAAGGTGATCAGACGTTGTACTCGTAGTTCGGCTTGTTCATCTCATACGGCATCTTGGTCATGTCGCGGCGCGGCATGTTGTCATAATGCTTTTTGAGGGTGGGCTCGACCACGTAGAACAGCAGCTTGCCGTCGAGGTCAAAGAAGAAAACGGCAAACAGCGCGGCGTTGACGCCAAGCGCCATGAGAAGAGCTTTCAGAATTTTTGCTTTCATTTCGTTTCCTCCTTCTAAATTACCAAGTCATGGAGTCGTCGAACTCGAGCAGGGTCGGATCGAGGGCTTCCTCGTGCATGACGGTGGTCATGTAGTCATTGATGATCTGACGAATCTCCAAACGAGACACGGTGCGGCTGTCAGGCAGCGCATGCGGCATCCAGATCGCATGGATGTTTCTCTCACGGAACTCATCCTCGAACAGACCGTGCATACCCTGTGAGCCCTTGCACTGCAGCTGGTCATACATCATGATCATGTCGCAGTTGAACTCTTCCATATACTTCCAGCACTCGAAGAAGTGGTGCATACCGCCGACGGCCATACGGCGCATCGGAGCCCACATGTGGTACTGAGCCATGTCGTCCAGGCAGTGATCGTAGCTATCGGTGCGGATGGTCATATTGAACATCAGGGAGTCCATGTTCATGATAACGTTCAGGCCCCAGCAGTTATAGGCCCAAGTGCACCAGTTGGAATAGTACAGCGGTGCGCAGGACCATGCCAGCACTCTGTGGCGGGTCTCCGGGAAGCTGTTGATCTTTTTCTTGACGCACTTGTTGAGGATCTTGCGGACGTGTCCGTCGACTTCGTGCCAGACCGGCAGATCGCCGAACTGAGACTGATAGATACGGTACAGAGCCTGGGCAACGCCGTTGACCGGGTAGTAGTTGGTCTTGGCGGCAACATCCCACTTTTCCCACTCGAACTTCTGCAGTTTGTTCTGGGACTCGATGCATTTGACCAGGGAATTCCAGTCGAACGGGATGCCAGTCTGCTCTTCGACAAACTTCCAGCACTGCTCGATCTCGTCGCGGCAATGCTTTTTGAGCAGCGGATCGTCAAACTGCATCGGCTGCGGCATGGCGAACAGCGGCTTGTCAAGGAACCAGTCCTGAAGGATAGAGGTGGCGACGGAAGCGTCGCAGGCCTCGTTGGAGGTGACAACGATCGGCGCGTAGTCGGGCATATCGTCGAGGACGAACAGGCCGGCTTCCGCCTGGCACATCGGGCACGGATCGCCAGGCAGGCCAATGGACTGCACCGCATCGATGTAGTTGAGAACCGTGTGGCTGTTGACGTGGCAGGTGACGAAGTACGGGATCATCTCCATCGGAACGTTCGTCAGTTTGCCGTGCCAGGGATAGAACACGCCGCCCCAGACGGTTTCGTTGTGGGCAACGTTGTGGTGCCATCTGTAGTTCTTCTTGCCGCCATGAAGGTTGGCATCAGAGGAGAACATACGCTGGAACTGGAAGATGGTCGCGTTGACCATGCCGCGGTAGTGCCACGCGGAGGCCTTCAGGCCCTCGCCGCGCATACCTTCCATGCCGCGGTCGAACCAGTGCAGAACCGGAAGATAGGTCTGGCCGACCCAGCGGTAGCGCCACACGCCCTTGGCAAAGTTGATGACACCGCCATAGCGGACGACGTCCATAACCATGTGCGCGTAGTTGTACAGCCAGATGTTGTAGAAGTAGTACATGGTGTCTTTGAAACCACGCCACTCTCTGTGCTTGTACAGACCGGTCTTGTCAATGTAGAGATCGCCCAGGCGGCGCTCCTGATGGGGCTTGCCGTACCAGAAATCATGGGCAAGTGCTTTCATATCGTATTTCATTATTTGCCCTCCTGAATCTTCTTGATTTCGATGCTCTCGACGAAGGCCTGGAAGCGGGTACGCAGCTGGCCGGAGGCGCCGTTGATGTATTCCTTTTCGATCGAGCAGACCGGGTAGCCAAAGTCACGCGGCATGACGATGGTATCGATTGTGCGCTCGTAGCTCCAGTATTCGCAGAACTTGTTGGAGGCAACGATGATACCGTCGGCCTTGTACTCCTTGGCGAGGTCGGCCAGACGCTGCTTGCGCTCGCGCATGATATCCTGCGGCATGAAGCGCGGGCAGTTGCTGGTCTCAAGGTAGTGGCGGGCGATCGCGGTCAGCGGCTTTTCGCCTTCCTTGACCACGATGGGAGCACGGGACTCCACAGCACCATAGCAGTGACGGTCGCAGACGACTTCGGCGCCGCAGCCTTCGATCAGCTTGGTGAACTCGGGGTCATCGTTCTCGGAGCCGGCCAGAACGACCTTGCAGCGGAACGGGCTCTTCTTATCGGGCTTGCGGGTCTTGAGTTCCTTGGCCGTTTCCTTCAGCATCGGGAGGATCAGTTCCTTCGGGCAGACCAGCGAGCAGAGCTGGATAACCTGGAACTCATAGCCCGTGATGGTCGGGTTGTCGAGCTTGCGGTAATCGCCGATCTCATTGATGACCGCGCTGATCTCATTGTGTAGGTCGATTGCCTTCATGAGCGCCTCGTCGGAGATGTCGATACCGAATTTCTCGTGCAGCGGATCGAGGACGTGGGCCTGAAGCTGGCCTTCATAGTGCTCAATGCTGTTCTGATTTCTCTTGAACGGCACGTCGGTGAACGTCACGAAGAAGTCCGGATTCTGGATGACGTCCATGTAGCCAAGGTGCTCCTGGAAACGGCAGGTGACCGTGCAGGTCTCGGTACCGAAATCAGCATCCAGGAAATTGTAGCCGCCTTCGAGTGCGCGCTCGAAGAGGCTGCGGCCGTAATGGCAGGTACGGCTGGACATGTAGTATGTAGCCATGTCCGGAGAAGTGCATTTCGGCGCTCTCAGACGGACTGCAAAGCAGCCGGGCAGGTCGAGCAGAACTTCAGGCATGAAGTAGCAGGTGTAACCCAACGCTCTCTTGCCGTCTGCCTTTCCTTGCCGGACCAACTCGTTGTTGGCCTCCTGGAGCAGGTTTTCAAATGCGATCAGGTGTTTCAAGTCTCTCATGTGCAAGCCCCCTTAAAATTTTTCGCATTCAACAACAGACTTTGTATGATTTGACATTCTGGTTTATGAAAGACCGACAAAAATGCTTGGATATATGCGCGTTTACCAGACAGCTTTGCCGGTGCGGATATCTTCTCATACACCTGAAGTATAGCGGATCTGTTGTTAATTGTCAAACAAAATATCCGCCTACAGGGGATTTCTTTTGTTCAAATTTTCGATGTTTTCGGGCGAGTTTTTCACATTATTTGTGGAAAATGTTCAGTAACCGGACATACTTCTGCGTGGCGTCCGAAAAGATTTTTTTGCCGCCAAAGCAAAACGGCACAGAAAAACATTTCTGTGCCGTTTTGCTTTGTTTTGTTGAGGGGTGAGGATAAAATGAAAAAGGATTGCTTGCTTCTTCGTAAAAGAATACCGGGACAATATTACAGAAGCAAGGCAAAAAGTATTTCCAATTCATTAAGTTTCCGTTCAGTCCAGATAAAGCCCCCAGAGCACATCCGGATCAGCACAAGAAAACGGGCGGTAAGCGGCCAACACCTGTGCGCCGCCGGGTTGCGGGACGCACAGGTGTGCTTCCCGCGCGTGGAAGGCCGTGAGCAATGCTTGAATCGCAGAATGGACATTTGTACCCAACAATTCCTTGATGCGGAGCCGATCCTCGTCTCGCTCCACGGTACCGCAGCCGCTGCCGATGCGCACGAGTGCGCCGCCGCACATATTACAGAGGTCTGCCTGAAATGCCAACAGCGCCGCTGACAGCTCTACGTGCGTGCGGCCGCGCAACGCTTGCTCCCGCAGCGCGGCGTATTCCGGCGCGCTTACCTGCGTGACGACCGGCAGCGGCTCCGCCTCCGTTTGCTGTGCGATGTGCAGCCACTCGCCGCGGGCAGTCTGCGTGGTGCCCATAACAGACCGGTACCAAGCATACAGGGACGCTTCTGCCGGAAGTGTATAGAGCACGCTGCCGCTCACATCCGCGTCTGCGGCAAAGTGCCGCATCAGCGCAGATGCATAGCCGTGCCCCTGCTGCGCAGGATCGGTGGAGACTGCATAGACATAGGCGCAGGGGATGACACTGCCGCCGGCTGTGTGCAGCCGGCCGTCCAGCAGATGCGCAGCTGTGACAGCCTGACCGGCAGTCTCGACCACCCAGGCAGCGGTTTCCGGCGGAAATCGGTTATAAAACGCACCAATCAGTTCCGGCGGGTCGCCAAAGGCCATTTGCCAAAGCTGGTTCAGCGCCGGCAGATCCGCCGCGGTGGCGCGGCGGATGCGTGCATCAGGCATCGGGATACACCTCCGGACAGCGCACATAGATCTCTCGCTGGAGCGTTTTGAGATCGACAAACGTCTCTGGCCGCTTGCTCGGATCACGCAGCAGAGCAGAGGGGTGATAGATCGCCATACAGCGCCGACCGTTCACGTCAAACCACTGCCCATGCTCGCGCGTGATGCGAAACGGGTCTTTGATGAGCGCGGTCGCGGCGATACGGCCAAGGCAAACGATGATCGCCGGATCGACGAGCGCGATTTGCCGCTGCAGCCATTCGCTGCAGCATTTCTGCTCCACAAACTGCGGGTCGCGGTTGTGCGGCGGACGGCATTTGACGATGTTGGCGATGTAGACCTTCGTACGGTCAAGATAGATCATTTCGAGCATATCGTCGAGCAGCTTGCCGGCCGGCCCAACAAACGGCACCCCCTGCAGGTCTTCCTGTTCGCCGGGGCCCTCACCGATGAGCATGATATGCGCATCCTCGGCGCCGTCACCGAATACGAGATGGTGCCGCGTCTCACCGAGACCGCAGCGCCGGCACTGCGCACACCCTTCCTTGAGTTCTTTCCAGGCTTCGTTCATGCGCCTTTGCTCCTTTTTTCCTTTGGATAAACTGGCTTTTTGCAGCCGGTTCGTCAAAAATCTATTGTAATGTAGCGTCAAACGTATTATAATACCCCGGTATGAAAATGACAACTGTAACCTGTCTGTAACCAGTCTGTGTGGCGCGGGGGCATCCCGCAGCACCGGACGTCACAATATTTTGAATGAAATTTGGTGCTATGAATGGATTTTAAGGATTATCTGATTCCCGGGAAAACCGGGCTGCTGATCGGTATCGGCGGTGTGTCCATGTCCCCGCTGGCGGAGGTGCTGCACGATGCCGGACTGGACATCCGCGGCTCGGATATGTGCGAGAGCGACAATACGCTCACGCTGCGCGAGCGCGGTATTCCGATTCACATCGGCCACAGTGCCGCCAATGTCACGGACGATGTTGAGTTTGTGATCCGCACGGCTGCCGTTCATGACGACAATCCGGAGGTGCATGAGGCGCACCGCCGCGGCATCCCTGTTTTTGAGCGGACGCAGGCGTGGGGCGCGCTCATGCGTGGCTACCCGAACGCGCTGTGTATTTCCGGAACGCACGGCAAGACGACGACGACGTCCATGTGCACGCACATCATGATGGCGGCGGAGAAGGATCCAACTGTCATGATCGGCGGCACGCTTCCGCTGCTGCAAGCGTGCCACCGCGTCGGCAAGGGCAATACGATTATCATGGAGTCGTGCGAGTATTATAATTCGTTCCTTGCCCTCAATCCGACGATCGCCGTGATCCTGAATATTGAGGCAGATCATCTGGACTTTTTCAAGGATATAGAGGACATCAAGCACTCGTTCCGCCAGTTTGCAGAGCGCGTCCCGGCTGAGACTGGCACCGTGATCGCAAACTATGACGATGCCAACACCACAGATGCACTGCGCGGGATCGCGCGCAAGGTGATCACCTTCGGACTCAGCCCGAAGGCGGATGTCTACGCCGAGAACATTGTGCACCGCGGTTCCTCGTCCGAGTTTGATATTTATCACCGGGGAAATCTTTTTGCCCATGTGACGATCCACGTGCCGGGCATCCACAATGTGCGCAATGCGCTCGCGGCCACGGCTGCAGCCATCATGCTTGGCGTCAGTCCCAACGCCGTCAAGTACGGTCTCGCCGGTTTTGAAGGTGCCGGCCGCCGGTTTGACTACAAGGGCAAGTTCCAGGGTGCGGATCTATATGATGATTATGCGCATCACCCGAGTGAGCTGCGCGCATTGCTTGACGCTGTGGATACTCTGGACTATCAGCGCACGATCGTCGTGTTCCAGCCGCATACCTATAGCCGCACAGCCAAGCTCTTCAACGACTTTGTGGAGCAGCTTCGCCGCCCAACGATGGTGTTCCTGGCAGAGATCTATGCAGCACGTGAGAAAAATACCATCGGTATTTCTTCTGCCGATCTGGCCGCGCAGATCCCGGGTGCGAAATTCTATCCGACGTTTGCGGAAATCGAGTCTGAGCTGCGCCGCATTGCCCGCCCGGGCGATATTATTCTGACTGTGGGTGCAGGCGATGTGTTCCGCGTCGGTGAGCACCTCCTGCGACAGACCAGCGGGGAGAATGGAACCCCGTAAAACAAATCGAATCGCCCCCAAAGCTGTCGGCTTTCGGCCGACAGCTTTTTTTACGCCCAAAAGCAAATGATTCCTGCGCAAAGATATTTTCTGCGACAGCGTGGTATGACAGTTTTCATAATGATAGAAATCTATAATTTATGTAAACTATTTTGCGTCAGGAGGAACCGCTATGAATGTCAAGATTGCAGGGCATGACCGGCCAGTGCGTGCCCCCGGTGCCTTGCCGAGTCCGATTGGGCTGCTGCCGGCAAACGATAATACCAAATGGGTCGGTATGCTCGTCAGTTTTGCGCTCGGGCTGATCCTGTCAACGGCGCATATCGCAGGGGCGCCGGCACCGTTCGGGCTGGCGTTCCTGGCGGCCATGGGGTATGGCTCCGGCGGCGCATTGTGCCTCGTCGGGTGTGCGCTTGGCTACTTTGCGGCGTTCGGTGTCGCGACCGGCACACAGCTCGCGGCCGGCTGCTGCATGACATTTTTGACGGCGTATTTCCTGCGCAGCCATCCGTTTGTACAGACGCGCTGGTATCCGCCGGCTGTCTCCGCGTCGGCCTACATACTGACGCGGCTGGTGCTGTACCTGCTCACGGGCGGCCTGTCGCTGCTGCTGGTGTCCAGAATGGTGCTGTTTTTGCTTTTATGCGCCGCGTCTGCCTACGGATTTGACGACCTGCTGCGCGCGCAGGAACCGCGCACGGTCAATGCCGAGATCTGCCGTAACGTTTCGACCGTGTCTCTCCTGGCGTGTCTGCTCATGGGTGTGAACAATCTGCTGCTGTTTGACACGCTGTCGGTCGGAAGGGCTCTCTCGGTGCTCATTTTGCTCATACTCAGCGGGACGGGCGGTGCTCTGTGCGGGGCATCGGCCGGGCTGATCCTCGGTATTGCCATGGATGTAGCTGCCGGGGCAGGCGTTCTTTTCTCGGTCGTCTATGCGGCCGCCGGGCTGCTGTCCGGGCAGCTTTGCAAGCACCGGCGCGGGTTTTATCTGCTGATTTTCGCAGCTGTGTACCTGCTGGCGCTGTTTTGCATCCCCCTTCCGGAACCGCGCCTCGGTGCGGGCATGGAATTGGCGCTCGCCGTCGGCGCGTACCTGGTGATACCCAAAAGGTTTGTGGTAGCGGTCGGCGCATTTTTACAGCCGCTGCGCGGCGGAAGCGGGGAGTCCGGCCTGCGCCGCTATGTCGCTGCGCGCGTCGGCGGTGTGGCGCACGCGTATCAGCAGCTGCATGACACGGCGCGTCAGGCGGCAAGTACGGCGGAAAATGATGCGGATGTGGCAAAAGTCTTTGACCGCGCGGCCGACCGTGTCTGCTGCCGGTGCAAGCTGCAGCAGGAGTGCTGGACGCGCCGGGCGCTGGATACGCTCAACATTATGAACGATGTCACGCGACGGATTCGGGCGCGCGGCCGTCTGCTGCCGGAGGATTTTCCGCCGTACTTCCGTGACCGCTGTGTCTATCTGCACGAATATACCGAGGTCGTCAACGGCGAACTGCGTCTGCGCGCCTATCGACAGAGAATGCAGGAAACGCTGCAGGAAAGCCGCACCGTGCTCTGGGAGCAGTATGCGGACTTTGCGCAGGTACTTACGAACGTCTCGCGTGAGCTGGATAGCAGCTACGGCGCTGACCCGCTGGCGGAGCAGCGCCTGATCCGCTGGCTGCGCACGATCGGTGTGGAAGCGGATGCAGCCGTGTTTCGCGAGAGTACGGGCCGCCTGCGTGTGACGATCGACAGTCGGTATCTGCGCCCACTGCTGGAGCTGCCGGACTATCTGGACAGGCTCTCGGCAACCTTAGGTGTGCGGTTGTGTATGCCGGAAAACGCTGTGCGGGATGACAGCCTGCTCCTGCTGGAGGCGGAGCCGCTGGCGGTTTCTGTCGGCATTGCGTCCATGCGTAAGAAGGGAGAGACGGTCTCCGGCGATCGCGGTACGTATTTCAAGACGGACGCAGGGCAGCTGTGTGTAATCTTGTCCGACGGTATGGGCTGCGGCGAGACGGCGGCAGACGGCAGCATCAGCACGGTCGGTATGCTGGAGGAATTCTTGCGCTCCGGCGTCAGCCCGTCGCTGGCAATGAAGCTGCTCAACTCCGCTATGCTTCTGCGCGACCAGGAAAACTGGGGCTATGCTACCGTGGATCTCATGTGCATGAATCTGTTCACCGGTGAGGCGGATTTCTATAAATACGGCGCCGCACCGACGTATGTCAAGTCCGGCGGCGCGCTCAAAAAATTGCGCTGCACGTCCTTTGCACCCGGTCTTGAGCAGGAGAGCGGGAAAGCCCCGGATGAGCTGCACATGCATCTGAAGCCCGGCAGCGTGGCCGTGATTGCGAGCGACGGCGTTGTATCCGATGGGCGTGATGCCTGGCTGCGCAGGCTGCTGAGCGATTCGGATGACAGCGATATGAAAACGCTGGCGGGCAGTGTTGTGCGCGCGGCGATCCGCGAATACGGACGTAGTGACGACATGACCGCGCTGGCGGTAAAAGTGGAGGTGCGCAGCTGATGAAACGAAAAAACAAGCCCATTCGCAGACCGGATGCCGTACAGCCGCTCCCATTGCCGGCTGATGCAGGAGAGATCGCCTTCGCCCACGGCGTTTCGCGCCGCGTCGTCGTGGTCGACGCGGCCGAAAGTCCGCTGTTTGAGCAAATCATTTATATTGTACGAGATGATGCTGCCAGCGGCGGCGTCACAGCGGCGGATCTGGTGCAGCAGGCGCGTGATGCCGTCGGCCGTGTACCGGTTGTGCCTGTGCGCCGGCCGCGGCAAAAAACGTATACCGGATTGCTGATCTGGCTGTGCTCTGTTGCCGGCGTACTGGCGGCGGGGATCGGGTATTGCCTGTATTGCAGCTGGTGATCGGATGAATTTCCAACGCCCCGGAGGAATGCGTATCCTCCGGGGCGCTTTCTGCACAAAAAACCGGTTGTCAACGCTTGTCGAAAGTGTTAGAATAAAGCGCCTGAAACGATTTTTTGCAGTGGGAGGTTACATTATGAGCACGATCAAAGCCCTGAACCTGGCACCATCCGGTGAGCGGAAGATCCGCTGGGTGGAAGCACATATGCCTGTTTTGCGCGATATCGGCAGCGATTTTGCGCGTGAAAAGCCGTTTGCCGGCTTGAAGATCGCGCTCTCCGTGCATCTGGAGGCCAAGACGGCCTATCTGTGCCGCGTGCTCGAAATGGGCGGCGCGGAGATGCACGTCACCGGCTCCAATCCGCTGTCCACGCAGGATGATGTTGCCGCGGCACTGGCAGCGAAGGGCATGGATGTGCACGCAGTCTATGGCTGCACGGACAAGGAATATCAGGCGCATCTGCGCAATGTGCTCTCCGTCGGGCCGAACATTATCATTGATGACGGCGGCGATCTCGTGCATCTGATGCACACGGAGTTCACGGATCTCATCCCGCAGGTCATCGGCGGCTGCGAAGAGACGACGACCGGTATCCACCGCTTGCGGATCATGGATCGCGCCGGGACGCTGCGTTTCCCGATGATCATGGTCAATGATGCCGACTGCAAGCATCTGTTTGACAATCGCTACGGCACGGGCCAGTCCGTGTGGGACGGCATCATGCGCACAACGAATCTCGTCGTCGCCGGTAAGTACGTGGTTGTGAGCGGCTATGGCTGGTGCGGCAAGGGCGTGGCACTGCGTGCCAAAGGCCTCGGCGCGAAAGTCATTGTGACGGAGGTCGATCCTATCCGGGCGCTTGAAGCCGTCATGGATGGCTATGAGGTCATGCCGATGATGGATGCTGCCGCCATCGGCGACATTTTTGTATCCGTCACGGGCTGCAAGGACGTCATCACGCTCGAGCATTGCGAGCGGATGAAAGACGGCGCGATCGTCTCCAATGCCGGACACTTCAATGTCGAGATCGACATGGAGGCGCTGGATCGCTGCGCGGATGAAATCTATGAGGCGCGGCACAATATTGATGCTTACCGTCTGCCGAACGGCAAGACGATCTATGTCATTGCGCAGGGCCGGCTGGTCAATCTGGCGGCCGGTGATGGGCACCCGGCGGAGATCATGGACATGAGCTTTGCCGTGCAGGCCATGAGCGCGGAGTATCTGGTGCGTACGCGCGGCCAGCTCCGATCGGGCGTCGTGTCGGTTCCCGCAGAAATTGATGATAACATTGCGCGCCGCAAGCTCAAGGCTATGGGCGTTACCATTGACAGCCTGAGCTGCAGCCAGAAAGAATACCTGAACGGTTGATTCCTTGAGACCGGACGGAAAGGAGGGGCAGGGAGATGGACGATCAGAACCGGGAATACGAAGATTACGAGGCGCTGCACGACGAACTCTTTGCGCTTCTGGATCAGCACCGGATGAAGGCGCTGAGCCAAAAGCTCGGCGAGATGAACGAGTTTGATATTTCCGAGTTCCTCGGTGAGCTGTGGGAGGACAATCCGCAGCGGATGGCCATGGTGTTCCGCATCCTGTCCAAGGAGATCGCAGCGGCCGTGTTTGCAAACCTTGAGGTCGAGGAGCAGGAGACGATCATCAACTCTATCACCGATACGGAGCTCGCCGGCATCATCGAAGAGCTGTATGTCGATGACGCCGTCGATATGATGGAGGAACTGCCGGCCAATGTTGTCAAACGTGTCATGCGCACGGCGACACCCGCCACGCGCAACCTCATCAATCAGTATCTGAAATACCCCGAGAACTCTGCCGGCAGCATCATGACGGCCGAGTTTGTCGATCTGAAAAAATACATGAGCGTTCGCGAGGCATTTGCCCGCATCCGTAAGATCGGTGAGGACAAGGAGACGATCTACGTCTGCTATGTCACGTCGGCCAAGCGCAAGCTGGAGGGCGTTGTCACCGTCAAGGATCTGCTGCTGTCGGATGATGATGTGATCCTGGAAGATATCATGGATACGAACGTCATCTATGCCTCTACGACCGACGACCAGGAAGAGGTCTCGGAGATGATCTCTAACTACGACCTGATCGCGATCCCCGTCGTGGATAAGGAAGGCTGCCTCGTCGGTATCGTCACGGTTGACGATATCATCGACGTCATGGAGCAGGAGGCGACGGAAGACATCGAAAAGATGGCCGGTATTACGCCGTCCGACAAGCCGTACTCCCGCACGAGCGTCGTGGATATCTGGAAAAACCGCATCCCGTGGCTGATGTTCCTCATGCTCTCGGCGACGTTCACCGGCATGATCGTCACGCATTTTGAGGATGCGCTGGCAACGCAGGTCGCGCTTGCATCGTTCATGCCCATGCTGATGGGCACGGGCGGCAACTCCGGCAGCCAGTCATCCACGGCGATCATCCGCAGCTTGTCGCTGGGCGATACGTCGCCGTCGGATGCGCTGCGCGTGATCTGGAAAGAACTGCGTGTTGCGTTCCTGTGCGGTATTTCGCTGGCGGCGGCCAATTTCATCAAAATGCTGCTCGTTGATCGTCTGCTGCTGGTTAATACCGCCGTTACGATGCCGGTCGCGGCTACGGTTTGCTGCACGATCGTGTTCGTGGTCATGTTTGCAAAAGTCGTGGGCAGTCTGTTGCCGATGATCGCGGAAAAGATTGGCGTTGACCCGGCCGTCATGGCAAGCCCGCTCATTTCGACCATTACGGACGCCGTGTCGCTGCTGATCTATTTCTCCATTGCGAAAATGTTCCTGCATTTTTAATCTGCATTTCTGTAACGCCTCCGGTTTTGCCGGGGGCGTTTTGCCATGGAAAAGCACTTGCATAATGCGCGGAAAATCATTATAATAAAGTGTCATATTTTGCGTATGACCACTCTCACGAAACAGCGAGGTGCGCTATGAAACCGAGTTTGAAAAAGATCATAACGGCGCTGCTTGCCGTCGTTTTGCTGGCCACAGCGCCCTGCGTGCCGGCCTTCGGCGCGCAGACGTATTACGTCAATGACGGTGACAACACACTGGCGCTGGCGGACGCTTATGCCATTGGTGCGGACGGCAGCACGGCGAAGCTACCGGAGCGCGGCGTCTACGCCGCCACAGCGATCGGTACGCAGCTGCTCGGCGGCAGCGAATATGATGATGAGCAGCCCAACATCCCAAATAATATCGTCCGCGTCGGTCTGGCATTTGGTTCAACCGCGTTGGAGGCGGTTCATCTGCAGATTCAGACCGGTTCCGGCTTCGCGTTCGGATACTATGATACGGATCGTGTATTCCAAACGGTCGGCTCTACGGCGGAGCGTGCGGTCACCGTCATCGCGGACACGAACGTCACGGTTGGGGACAGTACCTTCGGCGGTTATCACGTTCAGCTGAGTGATATCTATGCCAGCTTTGAGGCCGCACAGGCGGCTGCCGATGAGCGAGGGGGCTATCCGGTATTCTATAACGGGAAGTATCGCGTTCGTGTCGGCAGCTATACATCCATGGAAGCGGCGTCGAATTCGGCGGCAACGGCCTATGGCTCCGCTATTGCCGGTGGCGCACGCAGCGTGCTGGTCGTCAAGGCCGGAACGGATCAGATCCTCTTTGGTTTTGACTGCGGCTCGAGCTATTCGCTTTCCCTTTCACCGCAAAACGGCAGCGGCTCCGCCGTCACACAGATTGCCGAGTGTAAGGATCGCAGTGGTACCCGCTCGTGCACCTATTACGGCGATTTTCAGTTTGCCCGCCTCAGTACACAGGATCCGCAAAAGCTCACGCTGGTGAATTTCGTCGGCCTCGAGCCATATGTCAAGGGCGTCACGCCATATGAAATGAGCAGCGGCTGGCCGCTCGAGGCGCTCAAGGCGCAGGCGGTCTGCGCGCGTACCTACGTCGCCTCCCACATGAACGGTTCGCCTGCCAACGGATTCGACGTCACAGCGACGACGACCAGTCAGGTCTATTACGGCACGCTTGATGCTTCGGCCAACAGCGACCGCGCCGTGGACGAGACGGCAGGGAAGTTTGTCCGCTACGAGGGTAAGCTCTGTGAGACATTTTATTTCGCGGCGGACGGCGGCGCGACCGAGGATTCCGAGAACGTCTGGGTGACGCCTGTCCCGTATCTGCGCGGCGTCGTCGATCCGTATGAGAAAGACATTGATTTCTACTGCAAGAGCTGGAGTACGTCGATTTCGCGCGCGGCTGTCGGGAATGTGGAAATTACCTATACCCCCATCGGCAATGCCATGACGGTGACGGTCGGCGGTAAGACCTACAGCAAAGACGGTGTGCGCACATTCCTGACGAGCGTTTGCGGCCTGCGCTATAACAGCCGTCATTTCACCGTGGAGTATGATGCCGCCTCGGACACCTATCTCGTCGCCGGCGGTGGTTTTGGTCACAACTGCGGCATGAGCCAATGGGGCGCCAAAGCCATGGCGCAGGAGCACGGCAAAACCTATGAGGAGATTATCAGCTTTTACTATACCGGAGCTTATGTAGCATGAAAAAATCAGATTTCTATTTTGACCTGCCGGAGGAACTCATTGCGCAGACGCCGCTTGAGCGCCGCGATGCTTCCCGGCTGCTGACCTTGGATAAAACGACCGGTGCCGTTGGGCACCACCACTTTTATGAGCTGCCGCAGTTCCTGCGCCCGAATGACTGCCTTGTCCTCAACGATTCGCGCGTGCTCCCGGCGCGCCTGCTCGGTCACCGCAGCACCGGTGGCGCGGTTGAGGTGCTGCTGCTGCGCGACCTTGGCGACGGCAAGTGGGAGTGCCTGACCCGTCCGGGACGTAAGACACAGCCCGGTACCGCGCTCTCATTTGGTGACGGCGAGCTGACCGCCACGGTCGTCGACGCGATCGAGGACGGCAATAAGATCGTGCAGTTCCACTATGATGGCATCTTTCTGGAGGTGCTTGAGCGACTGGGCAAAATGCCGCTTCCGCCGTATATCAAGGCGGAGCTGCAGGATCAGGAGCGCTATCAGACGGTCTATTCCCGCGAACTCGGCAGCGCCGCCGCGCCGACGGCCGGTCTGCACTTTACGAAGGAACTGCTGCAGCAGATTGCGGATATGGGTGTGAAGATTGGCTACGTTACGCTGCACGTTGGCCTGGGCACGTTCCGGCCCGTCAAGGAGGATGAGATTGAGGATCACCCGATGCACTCGGAATTTTGCATCATACCGGAAGAAACGGCGCGCATGGTTAATGAGACGAAGGCGCATGGCGGCCGCGTTATTTGCATCGGCACGACGTCCTGCCGCACGGTCGAGAGCTTTGCAGCCCCGGACGGAACCCTCCGTGCACAGTCCGGCTGGACGAACATCTTCATCTATCCCGGCTACAAATTTAAATGTATGGATGCGCTCGTCACGAACTTCCACCTGCCGGAGAGCACGCTCATCATGCTCGTGTCAGCTCTGGCCGGGCGGGAGCACATCCTCAACGCATACAAAATTGCTGTTGAAAACCGTTACCGGTTCTTTTCGTTTGGCGATGCGATGTTCATCGCGGATTTTACAACAGGTCCTTGATTCTGACTGCAGCTGCTCTGTAATTTGTGCAGAGCAGCTGCAGTTTAAAAATCACATATTTTGTGAACAAACATGATGTATCCTGTGAACATTAGCACTCACCTCTTGACGGTGCTAATTTACGTGCTATGATGAAAGCGATCGATGAGGGAGGGCCTTCCGAGAGGCCTCCGGAGATCAAGCATTGTTGTACAAGCGGTAACAGAGTTCGCCAACGCGTGGAGTTTTCCCCAGCGCCTACGAAAGGTATGAATGGAGGAATGACTTATGTTGCCGAGCATTTTTGGTGAAAACCTGTTTGATGATTCGCTGTCCGATTTCTTTGATTTCGGTCGCATGATGCCGCAGGTCAGCAGTGAGCTGTATGGCAAGCACGCCAGAAATCTGATGAAGACCGATGTCCGCGAACTGGACGGTTCGTATGAGCTGGACGTGGATCTGCCGGGCTTCAAGAAGGACGAAGTGACGGTCGATCTGCAGGACGGCTACCTGACGATCAGCGCTGCCAAGGGCCTGGATAAGGACGAGACCGATAAGAAGGGCAAGTTCCTGCGTCAGGAGCGTTATGCAGGTTCCATGAGCCGCAGCTTTTACGTCGGTGACGATGTGGAATCTGCAGATGTCTCCGCGAAGTTCGAGGATGGCATTTTGAAGATTAGCGTCCAGAAAGCTGCGCCGAAGGAGCTTCCGAAGCACACGACCATCACGATTGCGTAATACGCAGCAATGCACGAGCGCCCCGGCCATTTTGGCCGGGGCGCTCGTCGTTTCACAGAGTAAATGAATATGTGTATCAGGCATCGCTTACCCATAAAACGGTAGGCGATGCATTTTAATATACACAATGTCTGGTAATAAATCGGAGGCATGGCATTCATTTCATTGTGAGGGGAAAAACAATGACAGAAAAAGAATTCAGACGACTGGGCCGCTCGGATTTACTGGACATCTTATGACGCTTTCCGATTTTCATGTCCTCTGGTTCGCGCATGGTATTGCCGTGATGCTGGGGCTGGAAGCGCTGAAAAAACAGATGCAGAAAGCGACGGTCAACTAACACGCAAATCTGCCGGGAACGCTTGACTTGATGCGGCAATCTGTTAGAATAAGTAGGCAACACCAACAGAAAGGCAAACAAGCTATGTTTCAACTGATTTGCAAAGACGGCCATGCGCGCCGCGGTGCGTTCACGACGCCGCATGGTACGGTCCAAACGCCGGTATTTATGAATGTCGGCACACAGGCGGCCATCAAGGGCGCACTCTCGGCGGAGGATCTGGAGACGATCGGCTGCCAGGTCGAGCTGTCCAATACGTATCATCTGCACGTGCGTCCGGGCGATGAGCTGATCCGCGACCTGGGCGGCCTGCACAAATTCATGACCTGGGACAAACCGATCCTGACCGACAGCGGCGGATTTCAGATCTTTTCGCTGGCGCAGCTTCGGAAGATCACGGAAGAGGGCGTTGCCTTCAACTGCCACGTGGACGGCCGGCACATCTTCATGGGGCCGGAAGAGAGCATGCGCATTCAGGCAAACCTCGGCTCGGACATTGCAATGGCATTTGATGAGTGCATCAAAATTCCGTCGCCTTACGATTATGTGCGAAACTCCTGCGACCGAACATATCGCTGGCTTCGGCGCTGCAAGACGGCGCTCGATGACTATACCGGCCGCGATGATGCTGTCAATCCCGGGCAGGTGCTCTTCGGTATCAATCAGGGTACCATTTTTCGGGATCTGCGCATTGAGCACATGAAGAAGATCGCAGACCTCGATCTGGCCGGTTATGCGATCGGCGGCCTTGCAGTGGGGGAGACGACGCAGGAGATGTATGATACCATTGCCGCCGTTGAGCCCTATATGCCGGCTGACAAGCCGCGCTACCTGATGGGCGTCGGCACACCGGGAAATATGATCGAAGCGGTCGCGCGCGGCGTGGACTTTTTCGACTGCGTCATGCCGGCCCGCAATGGACGCCATGGACATCTGTTCACATGGTCGGGCGTTATCAATATCAAAAATGAGAAATATCAGCGCGATGAGCAACCGATCGACCCGCAGTGCGACTGCCCGGTATGCCGGCGGTATTCCCGCGCCTATCTGCGCCATTTGTTCAAGGCGGAGGAGATGCTGGCCATGCGCTTTGCCGTGATGCATAATTTGTATTTTTATAATACGCTGATGCAGCGCATCCGTACGGCGATCGAGGCAGGGGAGTATGAGGCGTTCCGGAAAAGTTACACATCCGTGCTCGATATGCGCATTTAAGGCTTGCATTTGCATAGAAAAACAGATATAATATCTTTATCTTTATACGGAGGTAAAACCATGGGAAGCTCTGGCGGATATTCATCCATTATCATGATCGTTCTGATGCTTGTCATCTTCTATCTGTTCCTGATCCTTCCGGAGAACAAAAAGAAGAAAAAGCTCAATGAAATGCGTTCCAACCTGAAAGTCGGTGACGATATTGTCACGATCGGCGGTATGATGGGCAAAGTCGTCCACGTTACGGACGACAGCGTGACCTTCGAGACCAGCGAGGATCAGGTTCGCATTCAGGTCGCCAAGTGGGCCATTTCCACGAACGCGCGCGCCGAGGCACAGGCTGCCAAGGAAGCGCAGGAGCGCAAGGCTGCCAAGCAGAAAGCGAAAGAAACAAAAAAGGAAGAGCCGAAGCACGAGGAGCCGAAGG
>DBFWVW010000086.1:0-13278 GCA_048217285.1 Oscillospiraceae bacterium | reverse complement strand
GTATATAGTATGCGAATACCCCCGGCCGGAGTTTTTCTCCGGCCGGGGGTATTCGCGGTGAAAATCACAGCAGCTTGTCCGCCTCGTGTGTATAGCTGCAGATGAGCCTGTTGAGCAGGCGCTGCAGGTCGGCAGCTTTCGGGTCCATGACAGCCTGCGCGTGCAGGCGGTGCAGGCCGTCGATGGCTTCCTGACTCAGGCCGAGGGAGCTATAGACGTCGCTCTCGCCGGCACGCTGCGCGTCGGCACTGTCGTCTGCTTCGTCAAAGCCGAGCAGGAAGTTCGGCGTTGTGCGGAAATACCGTGCGATGCGGCTCACGACCAGTGCCGACGGCACCGTGACCTCGCGCCGGTCATTCGGCTTAATATATTTGCGCACGGCCGGGCGGCTGATGTCGATCTCATCAGCCAGCTCCTGCGTGTTGACGGGTTTGCCGTACACGTTGTTGCCGTTCATCAGATAGGTCAGCCGGTCGCGGAATACGTTGCCGAAACCGCCGGTGGCCTCGTCGTTGTCTTTCCCCATGGAAATAGCCTCCTCTTGTCGAAAAAAGTTTTGAACTTTTTTCAGAAAAAACTTGACAAACCCTTAGAAATGGTTTATACCAAAGTTACGTTAATCAAAAACGAAACTTTGGTTTCAATTCGCAGGAACAATTCAGCTTTTCTTGTTCTCAGTAAAGCACAACCGCCTGCAAATGTCAAGACATACTCCCCCAAAATGACAAGGAGGTATTCCTATGAGCAAAGATCGTGATCTCATTTTTGATATGGCCGAGGACCCGGACGTTCTGACGTACCCGGCCGTAGACAACGAGCCGCTGCAGCTCGGCGGTGTGGGCGATGACGGCACAGCTGCCGCCGCAGACCGCCAGGTGACAACGCCGGGTGACGTGCACGTCGCACCGCAGATGCCTACGCCGATCGACGGCACGCTGCGCCAGTTCGCGCTGCGTGTGCCGAGCGTGATCGACGAGTGCAGCGGCATCATGGTGTTCGGCAAGCGCATCAAGTCGCTGGTGTTCTCGACCGACCTGAGCATCATCCGCAACGTCAATGCCGACGCGGTGTTTGCGGTCTATCCCTTCACGCCGCAGCCGGTCATCACGCAGGCGCTGCTCATGGCGAGTGATCTGCCGGTATTCGTTGGTGTCGGCGGTGGGCTGACGACGGGCAAGCGCGTCGTGAATCTGGCCATGTATGCCGAGATGCAGGGCGCGACCGGCGTGGTCGTCAATGCGCCGACGCCGGGCCGCATCGTAAATCGCATCCGCAGCAGTGTCGATGTGCCGGTTGTGGTCACGGTGGCCAATTCCGATACAAACTACCGCCACCGCATCGAGGACGGCGCCGCGATTCTGAACGTGGCTGCCGGCGCGCAGACGCCGGAGATCGTGGCCGAGATCCGTGAGCGTTTCCCGGATTATCCCATCATTGCGACCGGCGGGGCGGACGAGGAGAGCATCCGCGCCACCATTCGTGCCGGCGCCAACGCCATTGTCTGGACGCCGCCGACCAACGGTGAACTGTTTCGCGACGTCATGAAAAACTACCGCGAAGGCAAGCCGCATCCCTGATTCCATACACCTTTCTCTTCCTGTTATCCGTGCGAAAGGGACGCATCCATCCGGATGCGCCCCTTTTGCCATCTTGTGCTTCAGAGCAGGCAGAGCATGACGCAGGCCTGCTCGCGGGTCGCGGTGTCGCGCGGGCAGAAGCTGCCGTCGGGCATACCGCTGATGACGCCGGCGCGCTGCAGCGCCTCCACGGCGGGCAGAGCGTAGCCGGCAATGTCGGCTTCATCCGTGAAGGTGATCGCCGGATTTCCGGTGCCGAGCTGTACGCCGAATTGCTGCGCATAACGGTAGAGCATCGTGGCCATATCCTGCCGAGAAATCTCGGAATTCGGCGCAAATTCGGTATCCGAGACGCCGTAGACGATGCCGTTGGCAGCCGCCCAGTTGACGTAGGGTGTGTACCAGGCGTCTGCCGGTACGTCGGTAAACTTGCCCGTCGTGTACGCGGACACGTCTGCGCCCTGCAGCCCGGCCAGCATGGTCACAAATTGTGCGCGCGTCACAGCAGCGGCGGGCTCGAAGGTCGTGGCGCTCGTGCCGGAGACGACACCGGCGTCATAGAGCTGTCGAATGTACGGATAGCTCCAGCGGCTCTCGGGCACATCCGTGAACGGGAACGGCTTTTCCGCCGGCTGCACGGCGTGATAGGTGCTGTAGATGTCATCCATCAGGTTGAGGTAGAACAGGTGCGTTTCGATGACGCTCTTGTTGGCAATGCCGCCGACGAACTGCATATGGTCGGCGCGCGTGACGGGCATGACGTACCAGATGCCGGGCTGGAAGGTGATGTCGGAATAGCCGTCATAGTTGACCCAGCCCTGTGTGCCGTCGCGCTTGAGGCACTCGGTGGTGTTTTTGTCCGTCGTGGTCGGGTAGAGGGCAGAGACGGTGTTGACAAGTCCGTCGTTCGCCAGCCAGCTCTTGTCGATGTAGATGCCCCCGGCGGTGTATTTGTCATAGTACTTGCCCATGTTGACGGAGCCGGGCATCATCAGCGCGCACATACCATTCGACGGGATGGCCGAGACGGTTGGGTAGCGGTTGCCGGTGAGCGGGTCCGTCGAGGTCTGGTCGCCCGCGTAGGAGAAATAGTAAACATTCGGCTGGATCTCGATGCCCTTGTTGATCTCGAGCGACTTGTCGATTGTCAGGTCGAGGAAGGCGTTGTCATTGTGCGACAGGAAGTCGGATTTGAGCACACGGTCAAGCGCCTGGGCAAATGTCTCGTTGTCGTCCTTGCGGATGCCGAACTGGTCGAGCTGGAAGTCGTACACGCCCTTGAGTGATGACAGGCCCAGTGCCTTGGCGGCGGCCGTGGTAAGATCGGCGGCGAGTTTTGTGAAGTCACTGTTGGCCTCAATGAACGTTGTGCCGTTGTGCGGCGCAGCGATGGCGGTCAGCGAGTGAACCCAGTCGCCCTTGCCGCCGAGGAAGAACGGGCTCGGCTCCACGCCGGCGGCTTTGGCCGCGGCGACTTCCTCCGGGCAGCCGTTGGTGAGAATTTCGAGGAACAGGCGCGTCGTCGCGCCGCCGAAGCTGTGGCCGACGAGGTTCACGGCGCGCTTTGTGCCCCAGCCATCGAACAGCGGCGTCTCATAGTCGATGCCGTAGCGCTCATGGCCGAAGTCCTGTGCGTGCTTGACACCGTAGTCCGTGCGCGCACCGACGAGCTGCGCGTACAGTTCGCACGCGCGGTCCCACGCGCTCGAGAGCGGGCCGACGGAGGCGGCATAGGTCTCATAGCCCTTTGTGGCCAGATAGTCCGGCAGACTGCCGGTGGTCATGCCCCAGTAGGGCATGATGCTGAAAATTTTGTCGCGCTGTCCCCAGCCGAACAGGCCGTGCACGAACACGACCGGGTCGTCCGAACGGGTCTGCTCATCGGCCGCAGCGGCCGGAATGGCGCACAGGCTCAGCGCCAGCACCAGCGTCAGCAGCAGACATAAAAATCGACGTGCTTTTTTCATGTTTTTCCCCCTGTCTCATAGATAGATTTGCATTGCTTTCCTTCTCACAAAAACCGGCGATATGCCTATATTATACCGGCCTAAACTGTTGATTGCAAGACGTTTTGACGAGATTCTGCCGTGCACTTGCGCAGAGAAATCCCCGCGCCACAGCGCGGGGATCTTAGTCTGCAAACAGATTCCAGGGGTAACCGTCCGGCGGCTGCCGCTCGAAATAGAGCACTTCACCGGTGTCCGGGTGGGCAAAGTGCAGGCAGTGCGACCAGAGGGCGATCGGCCCGTCATCAGGCAGGGTGCTGTATTTTTTGTCGCCCCAGAGCGGCAGGCCGCGCGCGGAAAACTGGCAGCGGATCTGGTGCGTGCGCCCGGTTTGCAGGTAGATACGCACAAGCGAGAGCTCCGCGCGCGTGCCGAGCACGTCATAGTCGAGCACGGCCTCCTGCACGCCTTTACCCATCTTGTCCGTGACATAGGTCTTGCGTTCGTTCGGGTCGCGCCGCAGCAGGTCACGGTACGTGCCCTGCAGGGCATCCGGCGTGCCGTGCACGACGGCGAGATAGGTCTTGCCAAAGTCGTGTTCGCGGATCTGCGCCGAGAGCTTGGACGCGGCTGCCGGTGTGCGCGCGAGTACCATCAGCCCACTGACCACGCGGTCGAGCCGGTGCACGGTGCGCACGCAGGCCTTCGGGTCGCCAAGCGTCTGCCGCACCAGCTCGGGCACGCCGCCCGGCTCATCTGTGGACAGAACGCCTGCCGGTTTGATGCACACGAGGATGCTGTTATCCTGATAGAGAATGTCCATGTTGTCGCCTCGTTTCGGTGTCTGCCGTGAGTATACCACACCGGCGGCGTGTGGGCAATGGAAAAGGGCGGCGCAAAAGCGCAGCCCTTGAAAAATGCAGAGATTCAGCCTTTTTCTTTCTCCGGCCGGTAAAATGGGATGGCCAGCGCCATGATGACCGCGAACACGATCAGATAGTAGAGCACAGCCTTGCCGTGCGACACGACAGCCGCGATGCAGAAGAAGACACAGCACGCGATCGACAGCACCGGCATGACATAGCGCTGGAAAGCGTTCAGCTCCTTTTCCCGGCGCATGACGTTGAGGAACATCGGAATATAGAGCGCGTAGAGCGTGATGACCGGCAGCTCGGATGAGTCAAAGCAGAATGGGCCAAACCAGCCGGCCGTGAGGTTCGCGCCATAGAAATACGTCAGCCAGACGGCACACATAAGCACGCCCACGACGGCGGAGTTTGCCGGCATATTCGTGTGTGGATCGATGCCGGAAAACACCTCCGGCCGTGGCCCGCAGCCGCGCACGGCGACGGCGTAGAGTCCGCGCGTCGCGGCGAGCATGAGCCCGTTGAGTGCGCCGAGACAGGATACGACGACAAGCACGAATAACCCCACGCCGGCGGCCCGGCCGAAGATCTTCTCGAAGGCGAGCCTGGCACCGGCCTCACCTCCGGCCAGGATCTCCGCATTCGAGACGCTGCCGGACAGGCCAATGTAGTAGAGAATGTAGGTCAGGGCCACAGTCAGTGCACCGATGACCAGCGCGATCGGCAGATTGCGCCGGGCGTCCCGGAGCTCGGCGTTGATGCTCGTGGCGATGATCCAGCCCTCATATGCGAAGGCTGTCGCGGCTACAGCGGTGAACAGCGCGTGGCCGGTGCCGCCCTCGACGGTTGTGACGACGGTGGTGAAGTTTGCGATCGTCGTGCCGTTGGCGAGGCCGATGTTCGTGCCGACAACACCCATGAGCAGCAGTGGAATGAGTTTGATGACCGTGGTTGCCACCTGAAGCCTGCCCGCGAGGATCGGCGACAGCGCGTTGACCGCGTAGCTGCCGACGAGGAACAGGCACGCGATGACCATGACCGGGCCGCCTGTGATGTCAAATCCGCACAGGACGCCAAGATACCGCGCGCTGACCCAGGCCAGCACGGACGTCATAGCCGGGAAATAGATAAACGTTGTGAACCAGCCCGTGTAATAGGCGTAGCGCTTGCCCACGAGCGCCTCAGCATAGTCCACGAGCCCGTTGACGTGTGCATAACGTGTGGCGAGGATGGAGAACATATACGCGCAGATGATCATGATCAGGCCGCCGATCGCCCAGGCGAGAATGCCGAGCGGCAGGTTGCCGCCGGTCGCGGCGAGGATCTTCTCGGCTTTGAAGAACACACCGCTGCCGATGACAATGCCGATCACGAGCGCGATTGCCGTCGGCAGGCCGTATTTTTTCTGCAGTTCGTTGTCCATGGACGCCCTCCTCCCCAATCCGTGTCGCGCAAACGCAGCAGGTAGATTGTACGCGGCGCCGCCGGGAGAATCCAAGCGAAGCGTGCGCAAACGGGTGCAAAAAATGCCCTCCCGGATCGTTCCGGGAGGGCAATGTTATGGATTCTGGGACGCCGCGTTACAGTGCGCACAGCACCACGCAGGCCTGCTCGCGCGTCGCGGTGGCATACGGCTGGAAGCTGCCGTCCGGCATACCGCTGATGACACCGGCGCTGTGCAGTGCCTGCACGGCGGGCAGGGCATAGGCGGCGATGCTGCCCTCATCCGTGAAGGCGGTGACCGTCGTCTGATCCAGCTGCATACTGGCCTGCTGCGTGTAGTTATAGAGCATCACGGCCATGTCCTGACGCGAGATCTCGGCAGCAGGGTCAAACGTTGTGGCGCTCGTGCCGCTGACGATACCGTTGGCAGCCGCCCAGTTGACGTAGGGCGCATACCAGCTACCCGCCGGTACGTCGGAGAACGGGCCGGACGCATAGCCGGACACGTCCGCGCCGGCAAGGCCGGCGATCATGGTCACGAACTGCGCGCGCGTGACGTTCGCGGCCGGCTCAAAGGTCGTGGCGCTTGTGCCGGAAACGACACCGGCATCATAGAGCTGCTTGATATACGGGTAGCTCCAGCGGTCGGCCGCAACATCCGTGAACGGCAGGCCGGAGGGCTGCTCGGGCTTGGACGGCTGATCCGGCGTGGCCGGCGCTGCGGTCACGTGGGAGAGGCTGTCCATCAGGCTCAGGTAGAACTGGCGTAGGGCCGTCGTGCTCTGCGAGGACAGGTCGGGCACCGGCATACCGGCGATGAAGTTGCCGTGGTCATAGTGCCGCACAGGCATCACGTTCCACACGCCCGGCTGATAGTTGACGTTGGAGTAGCCGTCCTGCTGGACGTAGCCGGTTTTGCCGTTTTGCGTCAGGCACTGGCCGGCACTGTCGGTCGGGTACAGGGCGGAGACGGTGTTCACGAGGCCGTCGTTCGGTGCCCAGCTCTTGTCGATCCGGAAGCCGCCGGCGGTCGTCTGGTCATAGTAGCTGCACATCTGGTTTGCAAACGGCACGAACAGCGGCGTCATATCGACGGCTGACGTGCGCTCGCCGGTGACGGCGCTCTGGCGCGTCTTGTCGCCGGCATAGGAGAAGTAGTACACGTTGGGCTGAATCTCAATATCGTCGTTGAGCTCCAGCGCGCGGTCGATCGTCAGGTCACGGAACACATTGTCGTTGTGCGACAGGAAATCCGAGTGCAGCACACGGTCGAGCGCCTCGAGCACGGTCTCGCCATCCTTGCGGTAGAAGCCGAACTGCTCGAGCTGGAAGTCATACACACCCTTGAAGTCCGAGATGCCGAGCAGTTTCGCCATGGCGGTCGAGGCCTCGGCAGCAAACTGCGTCATGTCGCCGCAGCACTCGAGGAAGGTCGTGCCGTTGTGCGGGGCCGCCAGTGTCGTCAGGGAATAGACCCAGTCGGCCTTGCCGCCCTGGAAGAACGGGGAGACCTCCGTGCCGGCGGCCTTGGCCGCGGCCTGCTCCTCTGCGGAACCGTCGGCCAAAATGTCGAGGAACAGGCGGATCGTCGCGCCGCCGAAGCTGTGGCCGACGAGGTTGATCTTCTTGTCTGCGCTCCAGCCTTCAAACAGCGGCTTGTCGTAGGTCACGCCGTAGCGATCGTGGCCGTATTCGGCGGCGTGGGCGGCGCCGTAGTCAACGGTCGTGCCGGTGAGCTGCGCATAGAGCTCGCACGCGCGGTCCCACGCGCTCGAAAGCGGGCCGACGGAGGCGGCGTAGCTCTCGTAGCCTTTGCTCGTCAGATACGGCATCAGGTCGCTCGTCAGGCCCCAGTACGGGGTCACGGCGTAGATCTGGTCGCGTTCGCCCCAGCCCATCAGACCGTGGACATAAATCGTCGGGTAGCGTTCGGCACCGGACTGCGTATTCGCGGCGGCTGCCGGCAGGAGCAGCAGACTCCCGGCCATCACCAGCGCAAGCAGCAGACACAGAAACTTCTTGCTCTTTTTCATGTTGTTGCGTACATTCCTTTCCGGCGCGCCGCAGCGCGCTTTATTTTTTAAGTATTATAGTTCCGCGCGCATTGGTTTGCAATCGGGGTAATGCAGAAGATTTTGTGCCAGATTCAATCACGTGTGAGCTTTTTGGACACACGGCTTCATGTGTCGCGCAGCTGCATGGACACCTGTGCACGCGCACAAAAATGTCCCCCGGCCGGAGCCGGGAGACATTTGCAGATTGGGGATTTACAGCATACACAGCACGGTGCAGGCCTGTTCGCGGGTGGCGGTGGCGTACGGCTGGAAGCTGCCGTCGGGCATACCGCTGATGACGCCGGCACTGTGCAGTGCCTGTACGGCGGGCAGGGCGTAGGCGGCGATGCTGCTCTCGTCCGTGAACGGAGCGACAGTCTGCTCCTGGAGTGCGACATCATACTGCTGTGCGTAGTGATAGAGCATGACGGCCATGTCCTGGCGCGAGATCTCGGCGGCGGGGTCGAACGTTGTGGCGCTCGTGCCGCTGACGATTGCGTTCGCGGCTGCCCAGTTGACATAGGGCGCATACCAGGCGTCTGCCGGCACATCGGTGAACCGGCCGCTGGTGTACGATGTCACGTCCGCACCGGCAAGACCGGCAAGCATGGTCACGAACTGCGCGCGGGTCACGCTGCCGGTAGGCTCAAAGGTCGTGGCGGTTGTGCCGCTCACAACACCGGCTTCATACAGCTGCTTGATGTACGGATAACTCCAGCGGCTCTCCGGCACGTCCGTGAACGGGAACGCGGTGTCTGTCGGCGCGGTGGTATAGGTGCTGTAGATATCCTCCATGACGCCGCGGTAGAGCGCGTGCGTCTTGACGAGGCTGCCGTTGAGCATACCGCCGACGAACTGAATGTGGTCAAACGACTGTACGGGCATGACATACCAGATGCCGGGCCGGAAGTTGATGTTGGAGTAGCCGTCATAATTCGTCCAGCCCTGCTTGCCGTCCTTCGTCAGGCAGGTACCGTCACTGTGGATGGGGTAGAAGGCGGACACGGTGTTGACCATGCCGTCGTTCGGGCGCCAGCTCTGGTCGATATAGAAGCCGCCGGCGGTGTATTTATCATAGTATTTGCCCATATTGTAGGCGCCGGGGTAGAACAGTGTCCACATCTTTGCCGACGGGATGTAGTTGCCGGAGACCGGGTCCTGCACGGTCTGGTTGCCGGCATAGGAGAAATAGTAGACGTTCGGTTCGATGCCGATGCCGTCGTTGATCTCGAGCGACTTGTCAATCGTCAGGTCGAGGAAGGCGTTGTCGTTGTGCGACAGGAAATCGGTGCTGAACACGCGCTGCAGCGTTTCAAGCACGGTCTCATCCGGATCCTTGTAGATGCCGAACTGCTCCAGCTGAAAGTCATAGAGATTCTTGATCTCCGTGATGCCGAAGCCCTTGGCGAGCGACTCGGCCAGGTTCGTGGACACGTCCATGATCGTGCCGTTGGACTCGATAAAGGTCGTGCCGTTGTGCGGCGCGGCGATCTCGGTCATGGAGTGTACCCAGCTGCTCTTTCCGCCGGTGAACAGCGGGCTCGGCGCGGTGCCGGCGGCCTTGGCCGCCGCGACTTCCTCCGCGCTGCCGTTGGCCATCAGTTCGAGAAACAGACGGGTCGTCGCGCCGCCGAAGCTGTGGCCGACGAGGTTGACGGCGCGCTTCGTGCCCCAGCCGTCAAAGAGCGGCTGGTCATAGGTGATGCCGTAGCGGGCGTGATCGTGCGCTGCGGCGTGGGCTGCACCGTAGTCGACCGTTGTACCGGTGAACTGGGCATAGAGCTCGCACGCGCGGTCCCATGCGCTGGAGATCGGACCGACGGTGGCGGAATATGTCTCATAGCCGAGCGAGTTGAGGTAGCTGGTCAGGCTGCCGGTGGTCATGCCCCAGTAGGGCAGCATGCTGTTGATGCCGGCGCGCTGGCCCCAGCCCATCAGGCCGTGCACGAACACGACCGGGTCCTCCTCGCTGCTGGGGCAGGTCCGGTCTGCGGCTGCCGCCGGAATGACGCACAGGCTCGCCGCCAGAATGAGCGTCAGCAGCAGGCACAGAAATCGTTTGCTGTGTTTCATCGTATTCTCCTCCATTTTTATATGCATCGCACAGATCGTTCCATATAACACTAATGATTTACAATGCAGTTATAATGCATCGCGGCTGCGAAAAATGCAAAACTGTGTCATGAAGGCGGTCGGTGGGAGAGAAAAGCCGATGCGGCTGTTTTTTTGCATTTTTACCCGTCATCATTCACGGAAATTCATAAATTCTGTATTTGGTTTCGGAAAATTCTACGAATATGGGCATAATCTTGCAAAGTGCATAAAAACCGCTTCTGGATATTGTGAAGATTTGGACGGCTTTGCGCGCATTCGTTCTGGCGGGAACGCGCCGACTTTGATATAATATAAACGAAAAGGAACCGCAAAAAACCAGAACAGATGGAGGTAATGGAATGAGCAAAAAGTATCTGTATTATTTCAGCGAAGGCAGTCAGGCATTCGGCGGTGACAAGACCGCCATGCGCAACACGCTCGGTGGCAAAGGCTCCGGCCTGGCGGAGATGACCGCGGCCGGTATGCCGGTGCCGCAGGGCTTTACGATCACGACCGAGGCCTGCACGCAGTATTACGCGGACGGCCGCCAGATCAATGCGGAGATCCAGGCGGATATTTTTGCGCACGTCAAGGGCCTTGAAGAGCTGACCGGCAAGAAGCTCGGCGATGTGAACAACCCTCTGCTGGTGGCTGTGCGCTCCGGCGCGCGCCAGTCCATGCCCGGCATGATGGACACCATCCTCAATCTGGGCCTGAACGATGCGTCCGTCGAGGGCCTGGCCAAAAAGACCGGTAACCCCCGCTTTGCCTACGACAGCTACCGCCGCTTCGTGCAGATGTTTGCGGACGTCGTCATGGGCGTATCCAAGAGCCTGTTTGAGGAAGAGATCGACAAGATGAAGGCCGCCAAGGGCGTCACGAACGATGTCGATCTGGACGCGGACGATCTCAAGCAGCTGGTCGTCGTCTTCAAGAAGATTTATGAGGACAATGAGCACAAGCCCTTCCCGCAGGATCCGAATGAGCAGCTCATCGAGGCGGTCAAGGCGGTGTTCCGCAGCTGGGATAACCCGCGCGCGAACGTCTACCGCAAGATGAACGAGATCCCCTATGAGTGGGGCACAGCTGTCAACGTCCAGCAGATGGCGTTCGGCAACTCCGGCGACCGTTCCGGCACGGGCGTGGCTTTCACGCGCGACCCGGCCACGGGCGCGAAGAAGCTCATGGGCGAGTACCTCATCAATGCGCAGGGCGAGGACGTCGTTGCCGGTGTGCGCACTCCGAGCCCGATCAGCCACCTGCAGGAGCAGATGCCGGAGGTGTATGACGAGTTTGTCGCAATCGCCAACCGTCTGGAGCACTATTTCAAGGATATGCAGGATATGGAGTTCACCATCGAGGACGGCAAGCTCTATATGCTCCAGACCCGCAACGGCAAGCGCACCGCACAGGCGGCGCTGCAGATCGCGTGCGACCTCGTTGACGAGGGCATGATCACCGAGCGCGAGGCCGTGCTGCGCGTCGAACCCAAGCAGCTCGATACGCTCCTGCACCCGCAGTTTGACGCCGAGGCACTCAAGCGGGCAGAGGTCATCGGCAAGGGCCTTGCCGCGTCTCCCGGCTCTGCCTGCGGTCAGGTCGTGTTCTCTGCCGAGGAGGCCGAGGAAGCCGTCAAGAACAAGACCATGCCGAAGGTCGTGCTCGTCCGTCTTGAGACCAGCCCCGAGGACATCGTGGGTATGCAGGTCTCGCAGGGTATTTTGACCGTGCGCGGCGGCATGACCAGCCACGCGGCCGTCGTTGCCCGCGGCATGGGCACCTGCTGCGTCTCCGGCTGCGGCAATGACAACACGGTTCACATCAGTTATGCCGACAAGGCTTTTGAAATCAACGGGCACCGCTTCACGGAGGGCGACTGGATCTCCCTCGACGGCAGCACCGGCAACATCTATGCCGGCCAGATCCCGACCGTCGCCGCCACCGGCAACAAGAATTTCAACCGCCTCATGACTTGGGCCGATGCCGCCCGCCATCTGAATGTCGAGGCCAACGCCGACAACCCGCGCGACGCGCAGCAGGCGGTCGATCTTGGCGCCGAGGGTATTGGCCTTTGCCGCACGGAGCATATGTTCTTCGCCGAGGACCGCATCAAGGCCGTCCGCGAGATGATCTGCGCCCGCACTGTCGAGGAGCGCAAGGTCGCGCTGGCGAAGGTCGAACCGTTCCAGCAGGGCGATTTTGAGGCCATGTACCGCATCATGGGTACTCGCCCGATGACCATCCGTTATCTTGATCCTCCGCTGCACGAGTTCCTGCCCACCCAGAAGGCGGACATCGAGGAGCTGGCACAGGAGATGTGCATGACGTTTGACGAGCTGCAGGACGTTGTCGTGTCCCTGCACGAGTTCAACCCCATGATGGGCCACCGCGGCTGCCGCCTTTGTGTCACTTATCCGGAGATCGCCGAAATGCAGACCAATGCTGTCATCAAGGCGGCGCTCAAGGTCAGTGTGGAGACCGGCAAGATGATCACGCCATACATCATGATCCCACTGGTCGGCGAGCGCAAGGAGCTCAAGTTCATCAAGGACATCGTCGTCCGCACGGCGGATGCGCTGATCAAAGAGGCGGGCGTGGACATGAAGTACCACGTCGGTACCATGATCGAGATCCCGCGCGCCGCACTCACGGCCGACGAGATCGCCGAAGAGGCGGACTTCTTCAGCTTCGGCACGAACGACCTGACGCAGATGACCTTCGGCTTCAGCCGTGACGACGCCGCGAAGTTCCTCGGCGCGTATTACGACACCAAGATCTACGAGAACGACCCGTTCCAGCATCTGGACGTCAACGGCGTCGGCAAGCTCGTGGAGATGGCCTGTAAGCTCGGCCGTCAGACGAATCCGGGTCTCGAGCTCGGTATCTGCGGTGAGCACGGCGGCGATCCGTCTTCCATCGCGTTCTGCCACAAGGTCGGCCTGGACTATGTGTCCTGCTCGCCGTTCCGTGTGCCGATCGCCCGCCTCGCCGCCGCGCAGGCAGCTATATCACAAAGATAGGCGAAAACCATTTTGGACTTTTACCATAGGCTTTGAGGAAGCACAGGCTTTCCGCAGAGCGAATGGTGGCTATCTTAGAAAAAATCAATGGGAAGATTTGACCGTTGATGTTTATATCTAAATAATCATAAACATCAGTGTACAAGGGGTACAAACAAGATAAAATAGAAATGAGGGGCGATAGAGCGGAAATGTCAGATTTTCCACTCTATCTGAACACGGTCGCTGGTGGCCTTGATCGTAGAGATCAAACCATCGGCGGCTTTTCTTTTGTCGTC
>DBFWVW010000085.1:0-13699 GCA_048217285.1 Oscillospiraceae bacterium | reverse complement strand
CGATAGTACTGCGCATCTGCACTGCTGACAAAGATCACGTCCTTTCCGTCGCGCCAGATGGTCACGCGCGTGGTCGTACCGTCGGCGCCCGTTTCCTCGAGCACGCACAGCGGCGTCTGTCCGGCGTCGACCGGCTGCGCCGGATGCGTCCGTACCAGAAGTGCAGACAATTCCTCGATAGCCTTGCGATCGGAGATGTGCAGCGTTGTGTTGTCTGCGCTGTCCTCTGCCGGAACAGAGAAGAGCAGGCTGCTGACGCTGTCATCGAGCACCGGCGCGTTTTCCGCGGCGGGTAGGCTGCCCTGCTTTTGGTTTTCTTCCGCGTCTTCCTTGATAGAGGGAGATACGGTCACGGCCAGCTCCCGACTGTTGTCGAGCACGGTGCCGGAGCTGCTCGGCTGGTTCCTGTGCGGTGCGAACCAGAGCGTTGCGCCGAGGATGAGCGCGAGACACGCCGCCATGACCGAAATCGGCAGCAGGGGAGACGTGCGGCCGGAGGCCGGACGTTTTCGCGTGGTCGGTTTGGACTGCGGCGCTCTTTGAACAGACGTGGGCTGCATATGCCGCGCCGGGTGCTGCGCGGCGGCAGAGCGCGCTGCCATCGGCACGGGTTCCTGACGCACTTGCTGCAGGATGCGCGCGGTCAGATCAGCGGGCGGCTCGGCGACTGCGTCACGTACTGCTGCCTGAAGGGCCAGAAAGTCATCATAGACGCGCTGGCAGTTGGGGCAGGTGCGCAGATGTGCGCGCAGCGCCTGCGTCTGCGCGGCCGGCAGCTCACCGTCAAGCATTTGACTGATCTGCTGCTGGTAATCCATGCAGGTACTCATCCATCTGCACCCCCCTTCGTCTGCTTTGACGCATACTGGTCAGGAAGGTTCCCATCGGCGCACAGAAAATCGCAAAGCTTCCGCCGCGCGCGAAACAGGCGCGATTTTACCGTGCCGGCCTCGAGATGCAGCACCTTGCCGATCTCGGCATAGGACAGGCCGTTGAGTTCGCGCAGGATGAGGATCTTGCGCGCGTCGACCGGCAGACTGTCGAGGCCGCGCGCGACGGCGCAGCGCATTTCGCTGCGCGTGAGCTGCTGTTCCGGGCTGGCGCTCTCGTCAGCGGTGAGATCAAGCTGCGGCTGCTCGTCATCGTCCTCGGACGCGGTGAGCGACACGGTCGGGTGCCGCCGGCGGCTGCGCAAAAAGTCGATGCAGACGTTCGTTGTCAGCCGGTAGAGCCAGACGGAGAACTTGCTCTCACCACGGAAGGTGCCCAGTGCCCGGTAGGCGCGCAGGAATACCTCCTGCGTCATGTCGGCGGCATCCTCCTCGTTGCCGACGGTGCGCAGGGCGAGGTTATACACTTGTTTCTGATAGGCGACGACCAGCGCCTCAAAGGCGTTGGTGTCCCCGGCACACACCTGAGCGATGATGCGCCGTTCCTCGTCCCGGTCCATGGTTTCCTTGCCTTTCTGCGGTCAGTCCCGCAAGTCGCGCTGGATCGTGCGCGTGATGCGCCGCAGGTCGTCGAGCGTCTCCACGTGCACGACCTCCTGTTTGTATACATTGGCGTGGGGCACACCTCGCAGATACCAGCAAAACTGGCTGCGCGCCTCGAGACACGCCAGCCGTTCGCCCTTGATTTCGGCTGCAAATTCGATCTGATGCAGCGCTGCCTCGATCCGCTCACGCAGCGGCGGCAGCGGCGGCTCCGGCTCACCCGCGATGGCGGCGTTGCCGCGCGCAAACAGCCACGGGTCGCCAAAGCTGCCGCGGCCGATCATTGCGAGATCGGCGCCGGTGTAGCGCAGGATGTGCGCTGCGTCCGAGCCGGAAAAAATGTCGCCATTGGCGATGACGGGGATCGTCACGGCGCGCTTGACGTCGCGGATGATGTCCCAGTCGGCGCGGCCGGAATACATCTGTACGCGCGTGCGCCCGTGTACGGCGATGGCGGCCGCGCCCGCCTGCTGGCACATCTGCGCAAAGGTGACGGCGTTGACGTTTCCACCGTCCCAACCCTTGCGGAATTTTACGGTCACAGGCACATCGACGGCCTTGACGATCGCCGCAATGATGCGTCCGGCGAGCTCCTGGTCGCGCATGAGCGCCGAACCGTCGCCGCTGCGGATGACCTTGCCCACCGGGCAGCCCATGTTGATGTCCAGAATGTCCGCGCCGGAATATTCCAGTGCCATGGGCGCGGCTTCGGCCATGACCTCCGGCTCGTGGCCGAAGATCTGCACGGCGGCAGGATGCTCGTCCGGCGGCGACCAGAGCAGCTGCTTCGTTTTTTCGTCGTGATAGACCAGCGCCTTGGCGCTCACCATTTCCGTGCAGGTGAGGGCGGCACCCTGCGCGCGGCACAGCGCGCGAAACGGTGCGTCGGTCACGCCTGCCATGGGCGCGAGCGTGAGCGGGCCGCGGATCTCGACGTTTCCGATCTTCACCATGTGATCTCAAGCTCCACGGGGCAGTGGTCGCTGCCGTAAATGTCGGAAAGGATGCTTGCCGTTTCGACCTTTTCCGTCGCACGGTCCGAGCACAGAAAGTAGTCGATGCGCCATCCGGCGTTGTTCTCCCGCGCGTGGAAGCGGTAGCTCCACCACGAGTAGGCGTCCGTCTCGTCCGGGTGCAGAGCGCGGAAGGTGTCCGTGAAGCCGGCGTGCAGCAGCTCCTGAAACTTCGCGCGCTCCTCCGGGCTGAAGCCGGGGTTGCCGACGTTGCGCTTCGGGTTTTTCAGATCGATCTCCGTCGCGGCAACGTTCATGTCCCCGCAGATGATGACCGGCTTGTGCCGGTCGAGCGAGCAGACAAACTCGCGGAACGCATCGTCCCAGTGCATCCGGTATTCCAGGCGGCGCAGGCCGTCCTGAGAATTGGGAGTGTAGACGCACACCAGATAGAAATCCGGGTATTCGGCCGTGATCACGCGGCCCTCGAGATCGTGCTGCGGCAGACCGAGGTTATACTGCACGTCGAGCGGCTCGGCCTTCGTAAAGACGGCGGTGCCGGAGTACCCCTTTTTTTCGGCGCTGCACCAGTATTGATGGTAGCCCGGCAGGTCAAGCGCAATCTGCCCGGGCTGGAGCTTTGTCTCCTGCAGACAGAAAATGTCCGCATCCAGCGCGCGAAACGTGTCTGCAAAGCCTTTGGTCACACAGGCGCGCAGCCCGTTGACATTCCAGGATACAAGTCGCATTTCGTGTCCTCCGTTTTCACCGCCACGCAGCGGTTGATCGTGATGCCCTGATCGTAGAATTTTGCCTCGTAGTCGGTCATGACGCCGACGGGGCCGTTGGCGTGCAGGTCGTGCGTGACCTCGTGCAGCTCCCAGCCCTCCTGCTCAAATTGCTCGAGAGAGAAGGCAAACAGCGGGTCATTATCGGTTTTGAACCAAATCTCACCACAGAGCGGCAGCACGTTTGCATACAGCGCCAGAAAGCCGGCATAGGTCAGACGGCGCTTGTGCTGGCGGGATTTTTTCCACGGGTCAGGGAAGTTGATGTAGATGCGCGAGACTTCGCCGGGGGCGAACATATCGAGAAGGTTGGCCGCGTCCCGGTCGAGAAAGCGCACGTTTTCGAGCTCGCGCTCCGTCACGCGCTCCATGCCGACGACCATTGCGTCCGGCACTTTTTCGATCGCGGCGAGGAAGATGTCCGGGTTTTGTGCCGCGGTGTCCGCCGTGAAGCGGCCTTTGCCGCAGCCGAGCTCCAGCTGCAGTGCCTGATGACCGGGGAACTGCTCCAGCCAGTGGCCCCGCAGCGCCTCGGGGTCGGCGATCAATGTGGCTGCGCAGCGCTCTATACGCGGGACGAGGTTGGGCTTTTTTCGCATTCTCATAAGTTGATGCTCCTGTCATAACGGATCATAATTTCACGTTTAGAGCATACCACACACGCCTCAAAACTGCAACGCAGAAAACCGTTGCGTATTTCTAAAGAATGTGTTAAACTTTATTTTACGTGAATTGTAAATTTCATATCCGGGTGTAGCGCAGTTGGTAGCGCGCCTGCTTTGGGAGCAGGATGCCGCAGGTTCGATTCCTGTCACTCGGACCAAAATCCCTCTGAAATCCACGATTTCAGAGGGATTTCCTTATTGTATATGGAAAACCATTTGTCCAGCGAGTGGGCTTCCATATACAAAAACGGAGTGATGCTGCTGACGCAGCACCACTCGCTGAAAGCTGAATAGTTCCCGCATTGGGGCTTTTGCGCTGTCTGCGCAATCTTGAGCAGGGCAGACTGTGCGTTCAGCTGGAGCATTTTGCGCTTATGTGCCGGAGAAGGTGCGCAGATACCGGTCGGTAAACGCGGTCAGTGCAGCAAAGTCCATGCACGGCCGGTAGACGGCTTCCAGCTCGTTGTGCAGGAGATTGGCCATGCGCAGCTGCTCTACGGCGCTCTCGAGGGCGAGCTGCTGCTGCCGGGTGTCCCTGCGCATGGAGCTGCGCAGCGCGCGCTGGCGCACGGGATCCGGCAGGACGTCAAGTCGGATGTGCCGCTGCGTCAGGCCCTCGGGCACGTCGTCCTGCGTTCCGGCGAGGAAGCCCACACCGTGCGACGGTACGAGCACGGCCTGCGTGCGTGACGGAATGAGCGGGTCGGGGCAGGAGAGAATGTCCAGTCCGCACTGGACGGTGTGTGCGCGTACGATGCGCAGAAATTCTTCCGCCAGGCCGCAGTTATCGTCGAGCAAATACACACGTTCACAATGCGCGGCGAACGTCTCCGGAAAGAAAATTCGACCCTCGCATGTAATGGCGCTTAAAAACAGCCGTTCGCACCGGCCACGGTCGGCACCCTTGCCTGGCGTGCCGAATTCCCGCGCGCAGATGCTCTTCGCCCGCCGGCGCGCGGCCTCGCGATCCTCGGGGTAGACCAGCCCAGGCGTGGCGCGCGCGTCGAGCGCTGCCGCCGCCGTCAGATACTGCTGCGCACGTAGGCGGAACATGGCGCAGTCGGCATTCAGGGCGCGGATGCGCGCCGTGTCGAGCGCCTCCGTGCGGCAAAACGTGCCAAGATCCAGATATTTGCCGCTCGCGCCGAAGAGCGCGGGGTCAACGGTGTGCGGTGCCGTGCCGTCGAAGAAGCCGGAGCGCTTTTCCGGGAAATAGACCCCGTCGAGCGAGGCGGGGTCACCCGCGCAGTGCAGCCAGACTGTGGACAGCCCGGCAGCTCGGCCTGCATCGCCGACGCGCTTGAGAAATGTGGATTTTCCGCAGCCCGGCCCGCCCTTGAGGATGCAGAAATAGCGCTCCGGTGGTCTTAGAAACTGCCTGTGCAGTGCATAGTAGCCCGCGCCGGTCAGGGCACTGAGAAAGTAGCGTGTTTCCAGTCTGTTATTCATGGCGAAACCTCACATTTTTCAGGTTGCTACAGCGTATGCATTTGGCGCGGCCGTTGACAATTTCATGCCGGGATGCTATCCTTTTGCCATCTTAACCACGGAGATTTGTTATGATCCAGACCATCTTATTTGATTTTGACGGCACGCTGTTTGATACCGGCGAGGGGATCTTGCGCAGCGTGCAGTATGCGCTTGCGTCTTTCGGCATCCACGAGACGGACACGGCGCGCCTGCGCAAGTTTGTCGGTCCGCCGCTGGTGGACTCGTTCGCGGAGCTGTATCATATGCCGCCGGAGCAGGCGCGCGCCGCAACGGAGCGCTATCGGGAGCGGTATCAGCCCATTGGTGTGTACGAGTGCGAGGCCTATCCCGGCATACCGGAGCTGCTCGCGCAGCTGCGCGCGGCCGGGTTCCGCATTTCGGTTGCGACCGGGAAGCCCACGCCGCTGGCGCACACGATCCTGCAGCGGTTTGATATGGAGCGGCTGTTTGACTGCGTGATCGGGAGCGAATATGACGGCTCACGCAGCACGAAGACGGAGGTCGTTGCGGCGGTGCTTGCCGAGACGCATACGCCCCCGGAGGCCGCGCTCATGGTCGGAGATCGGAAGTATGACGTCATCGGCGCCGCCGCCTGCGGCATACCGTGTCTCGGCGTGTATTACGGTTATGCCGAGCCGGGCGAACTGGAGGCCGCCGGCGCGGTGGCCACAGTGCGGACGGTCACGGAGTTGTCGGAGCGCCTGCTGCACTGGAACGAGACGTGAAGGAAAAATGCTCTGTGGAAACGGAAACCGAACCAGGAAAACCGTATGGTGAGAGTACGGTTTTTCTGGTTCGGTTTCTGCCTGCGGTAGGAATTGCGGACAGTGCGTGATCGTGCACAACGGCTTGACGCTCGGTGGCAGTGTTGGTAGGCGACGGTTTGACCAAGCTTTTCGTGCGGCAAAACCATCGCATCTGCGTTGATTTGCGCAGCGAAATGTGTTACGCTGGTGGAGATGGAAGCCCGGCTTTGGCCGGTGGAATTCTTCGTTTATGGGATGACAGGTATGGACTATTATCTTCTTGCAGATATGACGGTGCAGATCGGCTATGAGCTCGCGGTCGCCGGGGCGGAGACGTACCGGGTCGAGGAAACCATGCGCCGTGTGATCGAGGCTTACGGCACGGAGGGGCAGGCATTTGCCATCCCGAACTGCGTCGCTGTGAGTTTTGTGACACCGAATGCGAAACCGCTGACGATCATGAAGCGCGTGGGCTACCACGGCAATGATCTCGAACGCATCGAAAAGCTCAACGCGCTCAGCCGGCGTATTTGCGCTGAGGTCCCGGAGCCGCAGGAGGCGCAGCGCTGGCTCAAAGAGACGACGGCCGCCATCCGCAGCTACGCTGCGTGGGCGTATTACCTCGGCAATTTCATGGCTGCGGCGGGCTTTTGCTGTGTGTTCGGCGGCACGGTGCGCGACTGGCTCTGGGCGGGGCTGAGCGGTCTGATCATCGGCTTCGTGACGCGCTGTATGGACCGGCTGGAGGTCAACCCGTTTTTCAGCACCATTGCAGCGTCCTTTCTCATGGCACTGCCGGCGTATGTTGCCGCCGGTTTCGGCTGGCTCGATTGCGTAGCAGCTGTCATTATCGGCGCGCTGATGCTGCTGGTGCCGGGCCTGCTTATCACAAACTCCATGCGCGATATCATCTATGGCGACACGAGCTCCGGCGTCAGCCGCATCGTACAGGTGCTGCTCTCGGCGTTTGCCATTGCGCTTGGCACGGCGGCGGCTTGGCACGTTACGGCTCCGATCTACGGACATGCAGAGCAGGTCGCGGCGCTGACCTATCCGCTTTGGGCGCAGGGGATCGCGACATTTGTCGCCTGTCTGGGGTTCGTGATCTTGTTTAACGTCCACGACTGGGGCAGCGTTTTGTGTGCGTTTGGCAGTGCGCTGACGTGGATCGTTTACCTGCTGTGCAGCAGGGCAGGGGGCAGCGTCTACAGCGCAAACTTCTTCTCCGAGGTCGTGGCCGCGGTCTACTCCGAAGGCATGGGACGCTGGCGCAAGTGTCCGGTCACGTCCTATCTGGTCATTTCCAGCATTCCGCTGCTGCCCGGCGCGGGCATTTATTATACGATGAGCATCGGCCTTTCGGGTGAGGTGCAGGCGGCGCTGCAAAAGGGACTGGAGACCGCGGGGGTCGCGGGCAGCCTGGCCGTTGGTATTCTGCTGGTATCGACGGTGTTTCGCGCTGTGAACGCGCGCAGATGCCGTGTGCCGGCATCCGGATGCGAATGAAAACAGGTGGGTAAAATGATGAACGAGCTGAACGTGTTCCTCTTTGATATTGACAATACGCTGCTGGATTTCAGCGCCGGAGCGATGCAGGCGATGGAGAAGATTTTCCGCGCGGCCGGTTTGCCGTACGAGCCGGAGATGTTTACCGTGTTTCAGGCGGAAAACGACAAGCTCTGGGCGCGGATCGAGCGCGGCGAGCTGACGATCGCCGGGCTGCGCGACGTGCGCTGGCAGACGATCCTGACGCGGCTCGGACTGGAGGCTGACGGTGCGGCGATGGAGGATGCATTCCGCATCCAGCTGCACGAGAGTGCGGTCCCGGTTCCGGGCGCGCTGGATGTGCTGGCGCGGCTGCACGGGAAATACCGCTTGTGCGCGGCAAGCAACGGACCGTATGCGCAGCAGGTGAATCGTTTGCGCAGGGCCGGAATGCTGGATTTGTTTGAGCGGCTGTTCATCTCCGGGCAGCTGGGGGCGGAGAAGCCGAGCCGGGTGTTTTTCGACCGGTGTCTGGCGCAGCTGCCGGGCATTCGGCCGGAACAGTGTTTGATGATCGGCGATTCGCTCACGGCGGATATCGCAGGCGGCAGAGCGGCGGGAATGTACACCTGCTGGTTTGACCCGGATGACCGCGGCGCGGCTATGCCGCCGCAGGCGGACTGGCGCATCACGCGTCTGGAGCAGCTGCTGGATATTTTGTGAGCGGAAGTCCGGAGGTGTTGTGAGGACTGAAGATATTTCCGATAGAGTTTTGTTTTTTTCGCGGCCGGAACGCTGTATTATAACAGCGTCGGAAATATCCGCGGGTTGAAATACTGTTCCAGCCGGGACAAGGGTAAGCAAACGTCCGCCTGTATGCATACAGGCGGACGTTTGCCATTCGTGAAAAAACGCGGGTGCAGATTTCTCTGCACCCGCGCGGATTTTATGCGGTTTTCGGGGTCAGCCGAAGATCAGAGCTTCATGCAGACATCCCATGCACGCCAGATGACGGTGCGCAGGTTGCCGATAGCAACGCAGTCACCGACGCGGTGCACATGACGGCCCTTGTCGCCAACCGGAGCCGGCACAAAGCCGATGCCGTTGATGACGTTGTCGCAAGCGACCTCGAAGGTCTTGCCGTCCTGACCCTTGACGGTGACGCCACCGTCGTGGATCTCGGTGATGGTGGAGTGCAGGTAGGTCGGAACCTTGTGATACTCCATCGCGTCACGCAGGAAGGAGGTGTTGGCAAGGCAGGTAGCCTGAGCAGCAACCAGGTCGCCGGCGTACTCGACAATGATCGGGTGCTTGCCCTGGAGGATCAGGTCGTAAGCCGCCTCGCAGGAGGACTGGCCGCCGCCGAAGAACAGAACCTTGTCGCCGACTTCCTTCTTCTCCTTGAGCAGTTCGGTGAAGCTCATGGTCTTCTCGAAGCCCGGGATCATCGGCATGGTTCTCGGCACGGAGCCGGTTGCCACGATGATCTCGTCAAAGCCGCGCATGGTGCCAAGGTCAGTGACCTCGGTGTTGAAGCGGATATCGATACCCTGCTTCGCGACTTCCTTCTTGTACCACTCAATGAGTTCCTTGTCGTTCTCTTTGAAGCTCATCGCGGAAGCGGTGAGGAAGAGGCCACCGAGCTCGTTGGTCTTCTCGAAGAGGACCGGCTTATGGCCGCGCTTCTTGAGCACAAGCGCGCACTCCATGCCGCCGATGCCGCCGCCGATGATGGCGACCTTCTTCGGGCTCTTGGTCGGGACGATTTTGTACTTGTTGTGCTGCATGGTGGGCGGGTTCAGCGCGCAGCGGCCCAGGTGCAGGGAATCCTGCGTGCTCTGGATGTTTGCCGTGCCCTTGAACTTCGCGAAGTTGAAGCAGCCGTTGTGGCAGCGGATGCAGGGCTTGATCTCGTCCTGACGGCCCTCGCGAATCTTGTGGATCCACTCGGGGTCAACGAGGTTCTGACGTGCGATGGCAACTGCATCGAGACGGCCGGCAGCAATCTCTTCCGCAGCCTTGACCGGATCCATACGGCCGGCGCAGGCGACGGGCTTGTCGGTGAACTTCTTGATGTGCTCGACGTACTCGAGGTTGCAGTTGTCGGGCATATACTGAGGCGGATGTGCCCAGTACCATGCGTCGTAAGTACCGTTGTCGCAGTTGAACATGTCGTAGCCGGCATCTCCCAGGTACTTGATGGCTTTCTCGGACTCAGCCATATCGCGGCCGAACTCTTCAAAGTCGGTCTCATACGGCATAGCGCCCTTGCCCCAAGCCTTGGTCTTGGAAACGACGGAGTAACGCAGGGACACCGGGAAGTCGGCACCGGCCTGACGCTTGATGGACTGCACGACCTCGACCGGGAAACGGAAACGGTTCTCAAAAGAGCCGCCGTACTCGTCGGTACGATGGTTCCAGTTGGCGATGGTGAACTGGTCAAGCAGATAGCCTTCGTGGACGGCGTGGATCTCAACACCGTCAACACCAGCCTCGCGCAGCAGCTTCGCGGTCTTGCCGAACGCATCGACCATCTCGTGGATCTCTTCGACGGTCATCGGGCGGGAGAGCATGTCCTCCTGCCAGCGGTTCGGGGTGGCGGAAGCGGAAGCGCAGCAGTAGCTGACGTCGATGACGGGCTTGGCAATGGCGCCGAGCACCTTGTTGTTGTTCAGGGTGACCATCCAGGGGGCAACAGCCATGGAGCGGCCGAAACCAGCGGCGAGCTGGATGAACAGCTTGGAGCCGGTCTTGTGGTACTCGACCATGTAGTCGGCGAGTTCCTTAAACATCTTCTTGTTCTGCCAGAGCCATCTGCGGCCCATGGTGTCACGGACACACTGCATACCCGGGAGAACCAGACCAACGCCGTCCTGTGCGCGGCTGAGCAGGAAGTTCGCAGCTTCCTTATCAAAGTGGCAGGGCTCTAGCCATCCAAACAGAGAGGTGCCGCCCATGGAGCACTGGACAATGCGGTTCGGGATCTCAACATTGCCAATCTTCCACGGAGTAAATAGCGCGCTATACTTTTCGTCCATGAAATACATCCTTCCTTTTTCTTTTATTACGAAGATGATTTGGCCGTTGCTCGCGGCAGATCATCGAACGTTTTGGTAAGTATGACACCGTAGTGCAGTGAACACGATGCATACATACTGCGCATATCATAGCATACTTTTTGACAAAAATCAATGAAATAAAATCGACTGTCTCGTATATTTTGCTCACAAAAAGCGTAAAAATGTGACACAGAAGGGGAAAACGGCCAGAATTTCCAAAATCAGAAGGCGCGTTGGACAGACACATACAAAGCTCGCTCATGATACTATATTTCAACCTGCCTGTCAACTTTTAAACATATTGTCAAACGTAAGATTTCTACTTGCAATCCGATCACAACTGTGCTATTTTAATGCTATTCCTTCTTAGACCTACAAAAAAGATATGCATTAGGAGGTTTCACTATGAGCAAGCAACTGAACCGGGAGGAAGCCTGGGCGCTGTTGACGGAGTATAATCAGGATCCGTTCCACCTGCATCATGCCCGCACGGTCGAGGGCGTCATGCGTTATTTTGCGCAGGAGCTCGGTTACGGGGACGAAGTGGATTTCTGGGGAATTGTCGGCCTGCTGCATGATCTGGATTTTGAGCGCTATCCCGACCAGCACTGCATCAAGTCGCAGGAGATCATGCGCGAGCGGGACCTCGACGAGCGGCTGATTCACGCCACGGCCAGCCATGGCTATGGCATTACTGTGGACATCCAGCCGGAGCACGAGATGGAAAAAGTGCTCTTTGCGACCGATGAGCTGACCGGTTTGATCGGTGCGGCGGCGCTGATGCGTCCGTCCAAGAGCGTCCAGGACATGGAGCTCAAGTCGCTCAAGAAGAAATATAAGAGCAACGGCTTTGCGGCCGGCTGCTCGCGCGAAGTGATCCAGCGCGGCGCGGATATGCTCGGCTGGAGCCTGGATGAGCTGCTGACACGCACACTTGACGCCATGCGTGTGGTCGAGCCGCTTGTGGCTGCACAGGAAGCCTGAATGTGAAAAAGCCGGGGATGCCCCGGCTTTTTTCGTATTTGCAACATTCGACTTGAATTCCTTGTGATTTGGTAGTATATTATCCTTAGCATTTGCACACGCGGCTGTGCAGCAAGGAGGCAATAGATTATGGTCATCTCAACCAAGGGCCGCTATGCGCTGCGCCTGATGATCGACCTTGCGCAGCATTGCGACGAGGGCTTCATCTCGCTCAAGACTGTGTCGCAGCGGCAGGATGTGTCCCTGAAATATATGGAGGCGATCGCGGCGGCGCTCAACCGCGCAAACCTCGTCATCAGCCAGCGTGGTAAGGAGGGCGGCTACCGTCTGAGCCGGCCGGCGAGCGACATCACGGTCGCGGAGGTGCTGCACAGCACCGAGGGCAGCATGGCTGCCGTGTCGTGCCTTGAGTCCGGAGAGAACGGCTGCGAGCGCGCAGCCCAATGCCTGACGCTGCCGATGTGGAAAAAGCTCGATGCCGTCATGGATAACTACCTGTCCGGCGTGTCCGTGCAGGATCTGCTCGACGGGAAAGCGTAAGGGCGCAACAGGGGGAAAGAAAAGCGTATTTCCTTTCCCCGTTTTTCTTTTTTAAATTCCTATTGACAATGCGGGAAATACGTGGTATCATTTACCCACAAAACAAATAGGAATTAAAATCGAAAAGGAGGACAGTCTCATGCGCGTCTACGCAGACAATGCGGCAACCACAAAACTATCCCCCGCAGCAAAGGAAGCCATGCTTCCGTATTTTGACGAGATCTATGGCAATCCCAGCACGCTCTACACCCTTGGGCAGGAGGCAGCCGAGCATCTGCTTGCCTGCCGCACCGAGATCGCGCAGCTGATTGGCGCTGCCGATCCGCAGGAGATCGTGTTTACCTCCGGCGGCAGTGAGGCCGATAATCAGGCCATCATCTCCGCCGCCATGAACGGCGCCCGTAAGGGGAAAAAACATCTGATATCCACAAAATTTGAGCACCATGCGGTGCTGCATACGCTCGATAAGCTCAGCCGACAGGGTTTTGACGTGACGCTGCTGGATGTGCACGAAAACGGTGTCGTCCGCGTCGAGGACGTGGCCGCGGCCATCCGGGAGGATACGGCGCTCGTGTCCGTCATGTTTGCCAACAACGAGATCGGCACCATCCAGCCCATCCGCGCCATCGGCGCGCTCTGCCGTGAGCGGGGCATTCCGTTCCATACAGACGCGGTCCAGGCCGTTGGCCACATTCCCGTGGACGTGCAGGAGATGAACATTGACCTGCTCTCGTGCTCGGCGCATAAGTTCCACGGTCCGCATGGCGTCGGCTTCCTGTACGCGAAGCGTGGCATCCCGCTCACGAGCATCATCGAGGGCGGTGCACAGGAGCGTGGCAAGCGCGGCGGCACGGAGAACACCCCGGCGATCGCCGGCATGGCCGCGGCGCTGCGTGAGGCGGTCGACCATATGGCCGCGAACACGGAGAAGGTCACGCGTCTGCGCGAAACGCTCATCACCGGTCTCTCGACCATCGAGCACGCCCGGCTCAACGGAGACCGCGAGCAACGCGTGCCCGGCACGGTGAACTTCTGCTTTGAAGGCATCGAAGGCGAGTCGCTGCTGCTCCTGCTCGATCGCAAGGGGATTGCCGCTTCCTCCGGCAGTGCCTGCACGTCCGGCTCGCTCGACCCCAGCCATGTGCTGCTGGCGCTTGGGCTGCCGCATGAGGTGGCGCACGGCTCGCTGCGCTTGTCTGTCGGCGAATACAACACGGACGCGGAAATGGCGTACATTGTGGAGAATGTCCGGCAGGTGGTCGCCTATCTGCGCAGCATCTCTCCTGTGTGGGACGAGCTGGAGACCGGTGCGCGCCTGCACCTGATCTAACACAAATCGAATCGATACAAAGCTTGCAAATAAAAAGTCAAGTCCGAAACAGGACTTGAGCGAAGAAAAATTTACAGGCAGCAGGTAGAGCAAAAGGGCAACACAAAAAGACCACCACAAAGTGCTGGTCTAATAAAAAGTGTGAAAATAGGGACTACGTCAGTC
>DBFWVW010000084.1:0-7774 GCA_048217285.1 Oscillospiraceae bacterium | reverse complement strand
CAAAAATAACTTGCAAAGTGACTCAAATATGCTTAAAATAAAAAAATACGCCGCTGGTTGGCGGCAAAAAATGCGTATTTACAAGGTGAACTTATGAAAATGGATATTTTGTCTGTTTTAGAGCATAAATTTCCCTCTTTTTCCAAGGGACAGCGTACGATCGCGCAGTTTATTCTGAAAAACTATGATAAAGCAGCCTTCATGACGGCCGCGCGCCTCGGTGAAGTGACAGGTGTGAGTGAGTCGACGGTCGTGCGTTTCGCGGCGGATCTCGGTTACCGCGGCTACCCCGGCATGAAGAAGGCGCTGCAGGAGATCGTGCGCAACCGCCTGACCTCGGTCGAGCGTATCGAGGCGGCCGAGAGCACCATGGACGGGCATGATGTGCTCAAGGCGGTGCTGCGTGCGGATATCAACAATCTGCAGGCTACACTCGACGAGGTCGACCAGGACAACTTTGACCAGGCGGTCGATATGATTCTCTCGGCAAAGCATATTTACATTATTGGTATGCGCACGTCCACGACGCTGGCGGATTTTCTTGGCATCTATCTCAAGCTGCTACTGGACAATGTTACGGTCGTCAAGGAGATTGCGGCGCGCGAGGTGTACGAGCAGATGCTGCGCATCGGCGAGGGCGACCTCATCATTGGTATCAGCTACCCGCGCTATTCCAAGCGGATGATCAGCGCCATGAAGTTTGCGCGTGATCATGGCGCGCGCTGTCTCGGCATGACGGACAGCAAGGTCTCACCGCTCAACGAGATCTCCGATGTGTGCTTGTACGCCAAGAGCGAGATGGTGTCCTTCCTCGACTCGCTCGTCGCGCCCATGAGCCTGATCAATGCGCTCATCATGGCTGTCAGCGCGCGCGATCGGGAGCGCACATTTGAGACGTTCCGCGAGCTGGAGACTGTCTGGAAAGAATATGAGGTGTACGGAACCGTTGAAAGCTGATGTGGTCGTGATCGGCGGCGGTGCCGCCGGATCCATGTGCGCGCTCGCAGCGGCGCAGCGTGGGCTGAGCGTCGTGCTGCTTGAGCCGAACAAGATGCTCGGCAAGAAGCTGCGCATCACCGGTAAGGGTCGCTGCAATGTAACGAATAACTGTGACATCAAGACCGTTCTCGCCAACATTCCGGGTGACGGACGCTTTCTCTACAGTGCGCTCAATCGTTTGAGCCCGCAGGACACGATGGCGCTGTTTGAATCGCTTGGCGTGCCGCTCAAGACCGAGCGCGGCAACCGTGTGTTCCCGGTCTCCGACCGGTCGCATGATATTGCCAACGCCCTTGAGCGAGCCTACACGCACGCAGGCGGGAAGGTCGTGCATACCGCCGCAACGGATGTTTTGACACACGATGGTGCGGTCTCCGCCGTCGTGACCACAGAGGGCAGCATCGACTGCGACGCCGCCGTTATCTGCACGGGCGGGATGTCCTATCCGCTCACCGGTTCGACCGGCGACGGTTACCGGCTCGCGCAGCGGCTGGGCCACACGGTCACGCCTACGCGCGCCTCGCTCGTGCCGCTGGAGTCTGATGATCCCTGGTGCGCCGAAATGCAGGGCTTTTCCCTGCGCAACGTGACGCTCACGGTCTACGACGAGCAGAACAAAGCGGTCTACTCCGACTTGGGTGAGATGCTCTTCACGCACTTTGGCGTGTCGGGCCCGCTGGTGCTGTCGGCGAGCGCGCATATGCGTGATTTTTCGCGGCATAAATATCGCCTGTCAATCGACCTGAAGCCGGCGCTGGACGAAAAAAAGCTCGATGCGCGCATTCTGCGCGATTTTCAGAAATATGCCAATCGCGACTTCAAGAACGCGCTCTATGACCTCGCGGGCCATGCCATGATCCCGGCGCTCGTGCGCCTGTCCGGCATCCCGGAGGCTACGAAGGTCAACGCCATCACGCGTGAGCAGCGGCATGAACTGGTGGAGCTGTTCAAGCGGTTCCCGGTGTCGGTCACCGGTGCGCGGCCCATCGATGAGGCAATTATTACGGCCGGCGGTGTGTCGCTCAAGGAGATCAATCCGCGCACCATGGGTTCCAAGCTTGTGCCCGGCCTATACTTTGCCGGCGAGGTGCTCGACCTCGATGCCTATACCGGCGGCTTTAATCTGCAGATCGCCTGGAGCACCGGCCATGTGGCCGGGAATGCGGTCTGCACATAACGCACGAAAGGAAACGAACGTTTTGGATACACATATCACCGTTGCCATCGACGGTCCGTCCGGCGCCGGCAAGAGCACAATCGCCCGCGCGGCCGCGCGCCGCTTTGGGCTCATCTATGTGGATACCGGCGCGATCTACCGCACGGTCGGCCTTGCCGGCGAGCGGGCCGGCGTCGATTGCTCGGATGCCGATGCCATACAGGCGCTGCTGCCGGAGCTGAAGATTGAGCTGGTCTATGACCCTGCCGGAGAGCAGCGAATGCTGCTCGACGGCGAGGACGTCTCGGAGACGATCCGCCTGCCGGAGGTGTCGATCCTCGCTTCGCGTGTGTCGGCGCTGGCGGTCGTGCGCGCGTTTTTGCTGGATATGCAGCGCAGCCTTGCCCGCACGCACAGCGTCGTCATGGATGGACGTGACATCGGCACGGTCGTGCTCCCGGATGCCGGACTGAAGATTTTTCTGTCCGCCTCGGCGGAGTGTCGTGCACAGCGCCGCTGGCGCCAGCAGCAGGAAAAGGGCATTCAGGAGGCCTATGCCGACGTGCTGCGCGAACTTGAGCAGCGCGATTATGATGATACGCACCGGGCTGTCGCGCCGCTCAGGGCGGCGGAGGATGCCGTGCGCATCGACACGAGCGGCCTCACGCTGGATGAGAGCATTGACGCCGTGTGCGCGGCCATCCGCGCGCGCTTCGGACTGGAGGCAAACGCGTGAAGAACCTGATCGTTGCCAAGTCGGCCGGTTTCTGCTTCGGCGTCAGCCGGTCGGTGAAGATGGCCGAGGAAATGCTCGCCGCCGAGCAAAACTGTTACAGTCTCGGTGAGCTCATCCATAATGACGACGTGGTGCGGCACCTGCAGTCCGAAGGCCTCACGGTCGTGGACGGGCCGGAGCAGATTCCGCAGGGTGCGGCTGTCATCATCCGTTCCCACGGCGTCAGCCGTGCGGAGTTTGAGGCGGTGCAGCGCACGGGTGCGACGGTGTATGATGCAACCTGCCCGAAGGTCAAGCGCATCCATGAGATTGTGGCCGAGGCTTCCGCCAAGGGGCGGCAGCCGGTCATCATCGGCGCGGCCGGCCACCCGGAGGTGCGGGCCATCTGCGGCTGGTGTGAAGCGCCGGTCGTGGTCAATGACGCCGCGGAACTCGCCGCGCGCATCGCTGACGGGACCATCGACTGTGCAAAACCGCTGACTGTCGTCATCCAGACGACCCAAACGCAAGAGAAACTGCTGGAATGTCAGAAAATCATAAAAAAACAGTGTACAAACGCAAAATTGTTTGATACAATATGTGGTGCTACGTTTACACGTCAGACAGAGGCCGCGCAAATGGCCTGCGACTGCGACGCAATGGTCGTTGTCGGCGGCAGCCACAGCGCCAATAGCCGCCATCTCTACGAGATCTGCCGCGGTGCGTGCGCAAACGTGCAATTTATTGAAAACGCAGCGCAGCTTGATACAAGCGCGTTCGTACATGTGGATACGGTCGGCCTGACAGCCGGGGCCTCCGTGCCTGCATGGATCATTAAGGAGGTAAAACAAAAGATGAGCGACGAGATCCTGACTCAAGAAAATCCCATGGAGACTGAAAATTTTGATGAAATGCTGGAGGCATCTCTCAAGCCTATATATAATGGAGAAAAGGTAACCGGTACGGTCGTGGCCATTTCTGGCACCGAGATCAGTGTCGATATCGGCACCAAGTATTCCGGCTTCATCCCGACCAGCGAGTTCACCGACGATGGCATCAAGGTTGAAGATGTTCTGCACGTCGGCGACACCATTGAGGCGAGTGTCGTGCGCGTCAACGACGTGGAAGGCACTGCGATGCTCTCCAAGAAGCGTCTCGATGCCGTGAAGAACTGGGCTTCCATCGAGGAGGCACAGGAGAGCGGCGAGATCGTCGAGGGCAATGTTACCGAGGACAATAAGGGCGGCATCGTTGTGTCCGTGAAGGGCATTCGTGTGTTCGTTCCCGCTTCCCAGTCCGGCCTGCCGAAGGACGCTGCCATGTCCGAGCTCGTTGGCCAGACCGTGCGCCTGAAGATCACCGAGGTCAACCGTGGCCGTAAGCGCGTCGTCGGTTCCATCCGTGCCGTTGCCCAGAAGGAGCGCCGCGAGCGCGCCGAGAAGATCTGGAGCGAGATCGAGGTTGGCAAGCATTATCACGGCGTCGTCAAGTCCTTGACGTCCTACGGCGCATTCGTCGATATCGGCGGCATTGACGGTATGGTGCATGTCTCTGAGCTGAGCTGGAGCCGCATCAAGCAGCCGTCCGACGTTCTGTCCGTCGGCGATGAGGTCGATGTCTATGTCATCAGCTTCGACGCGGAGAACCACAAGATCTCCCTTGGCTACAAGGATCCCAATGGCAACCCCTGGACCAAGTTCACGACGACCTTCCAGGTTGGCGATGTGGCGAAGGTCACCATCGTCAAGCTTATGCCCTTCGGCGCGTTCGCCGAGGTGCTGCCCGGTGTGGACGGCCTGATCCACATCTCTCAGATCGCCAACCGCCGCATCGGCAAGCCCGATGAGGTTCTGACCGTTGGCGACATCGTCGATGCGAAGATCACTGCGATCGACGAGGAGAAGCACAAGATCTCCCTGTCCATCCGTGCGCTGACCGCTCCCGAGCCGGCTCCGGTGCGTGAGCGCCCGGTGAAGAAGCCGCAGGCTCCGGAAGCAGACGCTCTGGTGTACGAAGTGTCCGCTACCGGCGAGGCCACCGGCAACATCCCTGAGATCGACGACGACGAGATCGACGAGTAATTACTGTCTCGAAACATCCCTGCACGATTTGTGCAGGGATGTTTTTTGCTGCCAGAACCTTGCGTGGGATCGGATTTTTGATTATAATGTGTAACAAGAAATGCGTATAAATGCCGGATATTTTGGAAAGGAGCGATCCCATGGCACTCTACGGAAAGATCAAAGCAAAGCTCATCGGCAAGCCGTTTTGCACGATGGTCGTTCTGGCGGCCGGTTCTTCCAAGCGGATGGGCCGCGACAAACTGATGATGGAGGTTGGCGGTGTGCCGGTGCTCGTGCGCTCGTTGCAGGCAATGCAAAACTGTGCTGCCGTGGACGAGCTCATTGTTGTGACGCGTACGTCCCGCCTTGAGGAGATCGCGGCGCTGCGCGACCGGTATGGTCTGACGAAGATGACCAAGGTCGTCGTCGGCGGTATGACGCGTGCTGAGTCCTCGCTGGCCGGCGTGCTTGCGGCGAGCGGCAAGGCGACGCTCATCGGCATCCACGATGCAGCACGGCCACTTGTGACGGACGCCGTCATCACCGAGACCGTTCAGGCGGCAAAAAAGAACCGCGCGGCCGCGCCCGGCATCCCGGTGCGCGACACGGTCAAGATTACGGCCGGCGGCGTCATTACCGGAACGCCCGAGCGCGCGACGCTCACCGCCATTCAGACGCCGCAGGTGTTTCAGGCGGATCTCATCAAGGCCGCGCTCACGAACGCCATGCGCAAGCATCTGGCCATCACGGATGACTGCTCGGCCGTGGAGCAGCTGCGTGTCAAGCCGGTCGTGACACAGGGTTCGGACGAGAACCTCAAGATCACGACGCCGATCGATATCGAGCTTGCGGAATCTATCCTGAGAAGGCGCAGTCAGGCATGATGCGCATTGGTCACGGCTATGATGTGCACAGGCTTGTCTCCGGACGTAAGCTCATCCTCGGCGGTGTGGACATCCCGCACGAGGCCGGCCTGCTTGGCCACTCGGACGCCGATGTGCTCACGCACGCCGTCATGGACGCGCTGCTCGGCGCGGCGGCTCTGGGGGACATCGGCCACCTTTTCCCAGACAATGACCCGGCTTATGCCGGTGCGGACAGTCTGACGTTGCTGCGCGAGGTAATGGCGCGCCTGAGTGCGGCCGGATACACGGTCGGCAATTTGGACTGCACGGTGCTTGCCCAGGCACCGAAGCTCGCGCCGTACATCGCGCAGATGCGCTGTAATCTGGCGCAGTGCATGGACATGAATATTGACCGCGTCAGCGTCAAGGCGACGACCGAGGAGGGCCTCGGCTTCACCGGCGCGCGCGAGGGCATCGCTGCGCACGCAGTTGTCTTGATTGAACAGATTTCGTAAACGCCCGCACCGCTCCCGCATAGAATGAGACATAACGATGTGGGAGGGAGCTCATGATGCAGCGCTATTGTCTGATCATGTGCCGGTCGCTGACCTATGCACAGCGGTCATCGCAGGTGCTCGAGCGCGCGGGTATTACCGCCACTGTGCTCAAAGCACCGCAAAGCGTTTCAAAAACCGGATGCACTTATTGCGTCAAACTATATGAATCCCGTCTGGTTCGTGCGCTGGCGCTCCTGGACCGCGCAGCAATCCAGCGGGGGAAGGTGTATCGCCTGCTGGAAGATGGCACTTACCAGGAGGTGACGGTATGATTTATCTGGACTCGGCGGCTACGAGCCTGCTCAAGCCGCCGTCGGTGGTGCGCGCGACGGCTATGGCCATGCGCACGATGGCGAGTCCCGGCCGCGGCGACCACAGCGCTGCCATGCGCGCGGCTGACACGGTGTTTCGTTGCAGGGTAGCGGCGGCGGAATTGTTTCATATTCCGGAGCCGGAGCGCGTCGTGTTCACCATGAATGCGACGCATGCACTCAATATCGCGATCCACTCGCTCGTCTCGCCCGGTGATCCGGTCGTGATCTCGGGCTATGAGCATAATTCCGTCACGCGCCCGCTCCATGTGCTGGGTGCGCAGGTGCGTGTGGCGGAGAGTCCGCTCTTCGATCCGGAGGCGGCGGTCAGCGCCTTCCGGCGCGCGCTGCCGGGTGCGAAGGCGGCCGTGTGTACGATGGTTTCGAACGTGTTCGGCTATCTGCTGCCTGTGCAGGAGATCGCGGAACTTTGCGCCGCTGCGGGCGTCCCACTGATTGTGGATGCTTCGCAGGCAGCCGGCTGTGTGGAACTCGACGCGGCGGAACTCGGCGCGGCGTTCGTGGCCGTACCGGGGCATAAGGGGCTGCTCGGCCCGCAGGGCACGGGTATCTTGCTGTGCTTTGCGCAGCCGAAGCCGCTGCTGTGTGGCGGCACCGGTTCTCAGAGCGTGCTGCAGGATATGCCCGAGGAATTGCCCGACCGGCTTGAGGCCGGGACGCACAATGTCCCCGGCATCGCGGGCCTGCTCGCCGGGATCCGCTATTTGTCGGCGCAGGGCGTCGGAAATATCGAGCAGCGGGAGCGACGGCTCGCGCAGCGCTTGACGGCGCAGCTGCGTGCGCAGCCGCGGCTGGAGGTGTTTGCAGCGCCCGATCCGGCGTTCCAGTCGGCTGTGCTGTCCGTCCGCTGCCGGAATATGGACAGCGAACTGCTGGCGCAGAAGCTCGCGCAATACGGCATTGCCGTGCGCGCGGGGCTGCACTGTGCGCCGGTTGCGCACCGCACGGCTGGAACATTGGAGACCGGTACCGTGCGCCTGAGCCTGTCGCCTTTTAATACGGATGCGGAGATCGCGCGCACGGCGCGCGTGTTTCAAGAGATCCTGCGCGCGGGTTGATGCAGATTGTGTATTGAAATCCGCCGGTTTGTAGGGTATGATATTATAA